>NZ_JAVWWA010000007.1:48724-82522 GCF_036666375.1 Comamonas sp.
CGCTCGCCGCGCGTCATCCAACCCTTTGCCTGCCCTGCCAGGCCAGTTGCCGCACAATCGGCAGTTGCCTTTGTCATTGCCCCCATCGAAGTTCTGCCGCATGCAAGCCACCCGCATCATCGCCATCCGCCACGGAGAAACCGCCTGGAACGCCACGGCGCGCCTGCAAGGCCACCAGGACATCCCGCTCAACGAACTGGGGCTGTGGCAGGCCGCCCAGGCCGCGCAGGCGCTGGCCGACGAGCCCGTGGCCCAGATCTACAGCAGCGACCTGCAGCGCGCCTTCCAGACCGCGCAGGCGGTGGCGAATGTCACCGGCGCGCCGCTTGCTGCCGAGCCCGGACTGCGCGAGCGCAGCTTCGGCATCTACGAAGGCCGCACCTTTGCCGAACTCGAGGCCGAACTGCCCGAAGTCGCGCTGCGCTGGCGCCAGCGCGAGCCCGGGTTCACGCCCGATGGCGGCGAATCGCTGATCATGCTGCGCGACCGCGTGCGCGCCACGGTCGAGCGCCTGGCCGCGCGCCACGCGGGCGAGTTGATCGTGCTGACGGCCCATGGCGGCGTGCTCGACACGCTGTACCGCCTCGCGACCGGCCAGGAGCTGCAGGCGCCGCGCACCTTCGCGCTGGGCAATGCGGCGATCAACCGGCTGCTGTGGACGCCGCAAGGCCTGGGCCTGGTCGGCTGGGCCGATACCAGCCATCTTGAAAATACCGCAAGAGACGAGATATGTTGATGACGGCCTGCGGCCGTCGAGCTGTTCACCGCCCTACCTGACGAAAGCCTGCCGATAATGCGATTGCTTCTTGCCCTGCTGCTGCCCTTTTCCGTGTTCTTCACCATAGGCCGGCCGTTCTCCGGCCTGTTCTGCCTGCTGCTGCAGATCACGCTGATCGGCTGGATTCCGGCCGCGATCTGGGCGGTCTATGCGCTGAGCCAATACAAGACCGACAAGAAGATCGAACGCGTCCTCAAACAACGCCATTGAGACCCGGAGCGCGCCGCCCGGACGCGCGCCTTGGCGGCGCGTTTGTGCGCACCGCGTGAACTTTCTTGCAGAATGCGGCTCAGAGAACCTCCTCAGCAACCTGCAAGAACATGCCTGAAAAACCTGCCCCCGCGGCAAACGACGACTTAAAACCGGCCTCCATTCGCGCGCAAAGTGGAGGCCGTCATGATTGAACTGTTCAGCGATCCTTCCATCTGGATCGGCCTTCTGACACTGGTCATTCTCGAGATTGTGCTGGGCATAGACAATCTCGTCTTCATCGCGATTCTTTCCGAAAAACTCCCGCCACATCAGCGCGACAAGGCCCGCATCATAGGCCTGGGCCTGGCGCTGTTCATGCGTCTGGGACTGCTCAGCGTCATCTCGTGGATCGCCACGCTGACCACGCCGCTGATCAATCTGGGCCCGCTGTCGCTCTCGGGCCGGGACCTGATCCTGCTCATAGGCGGACTGTTCCTGATCTTCAAGGCCACGACCGAGCTGCATGAGCGCATGGAAGGCGTGACGCATTCCGCCGATGGCAGCAAGGCGTACTCGGGCTTCGTCGCCGTGGTCGCGCAGATCGTGGTGCTTGACGCGGTGTTCTCGCTCGACGCGGTGATCACCGCCGTGGGCATGGTCGACGAGCTGCCGGTCATGATGGCCGCAGTGGTCATCTCGATAGGCATCATGCTGGTCGCCTCCAAGCCGCTCACGCGCTTCGTGAACGCGCATCCCACGGTCATCGTGCTGTGCCTGAGCTTCCTGCTGATGATTGGCTTCAGCCTGGTCGCCGAAGGCCTGGGCTTCGATGTGCCCAAGGGCTACCTGTATGCGGCCATTGGCTTCTCGATCCTGATCGAGGTCTTCAACCAGATCTCGTCGCGCAATGCCAAGGCGCAGGAGCTGCGCATTCCGCTGCGCGAGCGCGCTGCCAACAAGGTGCTGTCGCTGATGTCGGGCGCGCGCGCGGGCACGGCGCACGCGGCGCAGAGCACCGACCTCGCGGCGCAGCCCCCGGCCTTCGCGCCCGAAGAGCGCATCATGGTCTCGGGCGTGCTGTCGCTGGCCGAGCGCAAGGTGCGCTCCATCATGACGCCGATGTCCGAAGTCGACTGGGTCGATCTCAACGGCGACGTCGAAGCCATCAAGCTGTCGCTCAACGACAACCCCCACAGCTACCTGCCGGTGTGCAACGACAGCGTCGATGAACTCGTAGGCGTGGCGCGCGCCAAGGACATGCTGCGCGACCTGATGCAGTTTGGCGCCATCCAGACCACGACCATCAAGCGCCCGCTGTTCGTGCAGGAAGGCACGGGCGTGATCGCGCTGATCAACGACCTGAGAACGTCCAGGGGGCGCATGGTCATCGTCAAGAACGAGTTCAACGTGATGTGCGGCGTGGTCACGCCCATAGACGTGCTCGAAGCCATCGCGGGCGAATTTCCCGACGAGGACGAAACCTTCACCATCCAGAAATCGCCCGACCATGAGAACACCTGGATCGCCAGCGGCGCCACCGATGTGCACCTGGTGCAGCAGCTGCTCGACACGCAGCAGCTCATCAGCTCGAACGACTTCTATGCGACGCTCGGCGGCCTGCTGACCGAGCACCATGGCGCGGTGCCGGCCCAGGGCACGCAGATCGACATCGGCGACTGGCGCTTCACCGTGCTCGAGAACGACGACGACGTGCTGCGCAAGGTGAGCATCGAAAGAATCCTGCCTGAACCGCATTGACCGCAATGCCATGCCGACACCCTCGGCCTGGCATTTTTTTTTATGACCAAGACATTCCTTCCGTGCGCTGTGCTCGCGTTGTCGACGCTCACCGCCTGCTCCGATTTCCGCGAACGCGTGGTCAGCGGCTACCCGACCGACGATGTCGTCATCGACACCCGGACCGCGTCGCCCAACCAGCTCGCGGACGCGCTCAACCAGATTGCCAAGCTGTCGCTGATCGGCGACGACTGGGAGTTCGAGAACGAGAAAGACCGCTGCACCATCACCGTGGTCGAAGGCGACACGCGCCAATCGCGCCTGCTGGGCCTCAAGGACGCGACGTTCGCGATACGCCGTGACAAGGACAGCGGCAAGTACTACGCGACGCTCAAGAACAACGGCCAGGTACGGCTGGACCACGACGGCAGCGCCTTGCGCCTGTTCGAGACCGATTCCTACCATGGGCTCTCCATCGCCGAAAGCTATCTGATGGCGCTGGCGCACAAGTGCACGGCCAGCCTGCCGGCCGCAGCCTGAAGCGTCACGGCTCGGGCACCCAGCCGTCGGGTGCACGCACCATCAAGGGCGCATCGAGCGCGCCGAGCACCGGAATCGGCCGGCCGTCGACATGGCGCAGCCGCTCGCGCCAGCGCGTGCCCTGGCGCATGGCCACCGCAATCGCCACCACCTGCGCGCCGCAGCGCCCCAGCAGCCGCACGCCCGAGAGCATGGTCGCCCCCGTGCTCACCGTGTCGTCGACCACCAGCACGCGCCGGCCCTCGAGCAGGCTGATCTGGTGCGGATCGAGATACAGCCGCTTGTCCTGGCTGGGCGAGGTGATGGAGCGTACCGGTTCGGACAGCGCGTCGCGGTACCAGTACTTGCGCGAAAAGCCGAGCGGGATGAAACGCGCATGGCCCAGCCCGTGGGTCACGGCGGGCGCAAACGACAGGCCCAGCGTCGGCAGTCCGACCACGGCGTCGACCGCATAGTTGCGCGCCTGTTCGACCATGGACTGGGCCAGCGCCTGCACCACCTCGAGCGCCGCCTGGTTCGCGACCAGCGAGGCCATGCAGCGCGTCGCATCGTTCGGCAGCGCGCGCAGCGGCAGCAGCAGATAGCGGCCGTCGCGCAGACGCGCGGGATAGTTGCGCTGGTACGGCGGCACCGTCGGCTGCGCGAGTTCATCGGCGGCCAGGATGCGCTGCCAATAGCCGGTGGTCGCGTCAAAGCCGGGCGCCGCGCCACCGGACAGCGCATCGGCGGCCACCATTGCCTGCGAACTGAGATCCGCCATGCCTGTCCTCGCGTGCCGGAAGCGCCGGCGGCGCGCAGATCATAGCCAGCGCGGCGCTCGCAACCACGGCCCGCCCCTGCAGTGATCGCAGGCATTGCGGTTCCCTGCTGGAGGACGTCCAGTCAAAAAATTTATTGAACCTATCGATTTTAAAAGTTACTTAGTTTTTTGCTATTTATCTTCATTTTTCAATTTCAGGCAAGAAAACAGGCGGATTCCGGCGCATTCGGAGGCTGATGATCTTGCACTCCACGCCCCATGAAACCCAAAAAATCTGCCTTTCCTTTCTTGCCCACTGCGCTGGCGGGAGACTCCGTCCAACTTGTCATCAACGGAAAAGCGCTGACCTATAAGCTGCTGCCGGCTCAGCCCACTTTCAACCAAATGGCGCGGGATTGCATCGAAGCGAACTATCTGCGTGAGGCCGCGCGCAATGGTGACCTGCACCTGGCAAAAACCATCGCCGAAAGAGGCAGTCTCGCGGCGCTCAACGCTCCCGGGCCCGCGTCTTCCAGCGCGTTGGTGCTGGCGGCAGAACATGGCCACGCCCCCATAGTCGACTTGCTGCTGCATGCGAGAGCCGCCAGCATTGACCTGTGCCGCGACGCAACGGCCGCCATGGAGGCCGCAGTGAGAAAAGGTCATCCCGAGGTCGTGCATACCTTGCTGCAAGCGGCAATCGACTTCAAGGTATCTCTTGAATCCAAGGATTTGCTGTCATATGCGGCGTATCACGGGCATGAAGCTGTGATCGCCAAGTTATTGCAGTGGGGTCTGGACCCCAATAGCGTTGACCCCAACGGCAGCAACCCGGTGACGATCGCTGCAGCACGTGGTCATGTGGATGCAGTGCGCACCCTGGTGAACGCGGGAGCCGACCCCAAAAGCACTGAGGGCCAAGGCTTTTCCGCCGTGACGGCGGCTGCCAGGATCGGTAGTGCGGATACGCTGCGCATCTTGGTACACGCGGGAGCCGACCCCAATGTTGTTGACCCCCATGGCCGTAACGCACTGACGGTCGCTGCCATGAATGGGCATACGGACGCAGTGCGCACTCTGGTGCACGCGGGAGCCGACCCGAATGTCTGTCATCCCAGCGGCATCAACGCCTTGATGGCCGCAGTCAAGAGTGGTGACGCGCACACAGTCACCGCCTTGATAGAAGCTGCCGCTGAGTGTCAGCAGCCGCTGGATCTCGACGCCCCCCTCAAAGCAGGGCATGCCGTTCTTACGTTTGCGGTCCAGTGTGGACACACGAACGTGTTGCATGCGCTGATACAGGCGGGAGCCGATCTCAACTTGCAAACAAACTATGACGGCACCACCGCCTTGATGTTCGCGGTACAGCATGGGCGTACGGACGCTTTAAAGGTATTGGTCCAGGCGGGTGCCGACCCCAACATCGCCAATTTTGCCGGCCAGACCGCGCTGATGATTGCGCAAGAGATGGGGAATGCCGAAATGACGCAGGTGCTGATGAAGGCGCAAGCGGATGCCAGCGCCGCGGGAACCCATGTCATGGATTCCACAGATGCTGTGCATCCGTCGTGCCCGCCCACGCTCCCGTCTGCAGAGGCAGGCGCGGAGGAAGCGGAAGTTCTTCTGGTGGCAACCATGGCCCGCGCCGGCGATCGGCCCATGCAGGCAGAGCTTCCAGGAAGCCATGCAGCATATTGTGCCGACGACCACGACATGCTGAATGATCAAGGCGCGTCGGCCCATGTGCCTGCGCCCGGCAACGGCGCGGACGGCGAAGCCGCGAATGCGGCGCCCGCAATCGCCATCACCGGCGCGGCCGAAGAGCCTCCGCAAGCATGATGGTGGGCTAGCCGGCGTTCAGCGGCCTGCCGTCCGCGGCCAGCGTCTCGCCCTTGCGCGCGGTGATCAGGCCGTAGCACTCGGGGTGGCGGTGCAGGTCGAAGTTGAAGGTCGTGCGCTTGTAGACCGCGCAGAAATCGAGATCGCAGCGCCCGACCACGACCTCGTCGTCCTTGGTGATGCAGCGCGTGACGACTTCGCCCGAAGGCGCGACCAGCAGACTGCCCGCAATGCTTTCCACGCCCTCCTCGAGCCCGCCCTTGGCGACGCTCGCCACCCAGCAGCCGTTCTGGTAGGCGCCGGCCTGCACGGCAAGCTGGTTGTGGAACAGCGACAGGTCGTCGTGCTGGGGCGCGGGCGCATTGTGCACCGGCGTGTTGTAGCCTATGAAGACCATCTCCGCGCCCTGCAGCGCCATCACGCGGTAGCTCTCCGCCCAGCGCCTGTCGTTGCACAGCGCCATGCCTATCGTGCCGCCAAACGCCTGGTGCACGTCAAACGACTTGCCCGGCGTGAAGTAGCGCTTCTCCAGATGCTGGAATTTGCGCCAGGGCTCGTGCTCGAAATGCCCGGGCACATGGATCTTGCGGTACTTGCCGACGATGCTGCCGCTGCGGTCGACCAGGATGGCGCTGTTGTAGCGCATGCGCCGGCCGCCTTCCTCGGCCAGCTCGGCATAGCCCAGATAAAAGCCCACGCCGAGTTCACGCGAGAGTTCGAACAGCGGCAGGGTTTCCCGGCTGGGCATGGTCGGCTCGAAGTAGCTGTCGATCTCGGCGTCGTTCTCGATGTACCAGCGCGGAAAGAACGTGGTCAGCGCGAGTTCGGGGTAGACGATCACCTGCGCGCCCAGGCTGTGCGCCTCGCGCATCATGGCGCACAGGCGCGCCACCACGGCCGCGCGGGAGTCGGCGCGCTGCACCGGGCCCAGCTGGCCCAGGGCGACATTGACGATTCGGGACATCCTGGAATTCCTTCGATAAAAACGGTGAGGGGATCAGCGGTCGGCGCGTTCAAGCAGCACCTGCAGCAGCACATTCGCGCCCTGCACCAGCTGCTCGGGGGCGGTGAATTCGCGCACGTTGTGGCTCAGGCCGTCGCGGCTGGGAACAAACACCATGGCCGTGGGGCACACGCGCGCCAGCATCTGCGCGTCATGGCCCGCGCCGCTGGGCAGGCGCAGCGTCGAAAGGCCCTGGGACCGGGCCGCGCGTTCCACGCTGTCGACCAGCGCGGCGTCGAAGGCCACGGGTGCGAAATCGGCAAGCAGCCGCTGGCTCAGCAGCACGCCATGCTCGGCCGCGATGCGGCGCGCGCCGGCCAGCAGCTCGTCCTGGGCCTGGCGCAGCCGCGCGCCATCGGTGTTGCGCAGATCGACGGTCATCAGCGCGCTCTGGGCAATCACATTGACGAGGTTGGGTTGCAGCGTGAGCGCGCCCACGGTGGCCAGCTGGCGCCCGCCATGGCGCTGGCTCAGTTCATGGGCGAAAGCCGCGACGCGCGCCGCGGCCATGCCCGCGTCCTGGCGCAAGGCCATGGGCGTGGTGCCTGCATGGTTGCTGCGGCCGGTGAAGGTCAGCTCGGTCCAGCAGATGCCCTGCACGCCTTCGACCACGCCGATCGCAATGCCTTCGCGGTCCAGCACCGGGCCCTGCTCGATATGCAGCTCGACAAAGCTGTCGACGCGCGGACGGCCCACGGGCGCGCGGCCCGCATAACCTATGCGCGCGAGTTCCTCGCCCAGCAGCGCGCCGTTGTCGACGGCACGCACGGCCAGGGCTTCATCCAGCGGCATTCCGCCCACATGCACCAGGCTGCCGAGCATGTCGGGCTGAAAGCGCGCGCCTTCCTCGTTGGTGAAGAAAGCAACCTGTAGGGGCCGGCGCGTGCGCCGGCCCGCGGCGCGCAGCGTGGCCACCACTTCAAGGCCGGCGAGCACGCCGTAGTTGCCGTCGTAGAGGCCGCCGGTGCGCACGGTGTCGATATGGCTGCCGGTGGCGACGGGCGGCAGCTCCTGCGTGCCCGCATAGGTGGCAAACACATTGCCGATGGCGTCGATCTCCACGGCCATGTCCAGCGCCCGCATCTGCGCCACGGTCCAGTCGCGCGCCGCGCGGTCGGCGTCGCTCAGCGCCAGCCGGTTGGTGCCGCCGCCGGGCAGTGCGCCATATTCGCCCAGCGCTTCAATACTGGCGAGCAGCCGCGCGCCGTCGATGCGCAGATCGGCGTTCATGCAGCCTCCGCGCGCGCAGCCACGGCGGCCGCGCTTTCGCCCACGAGCTGCGCGTAAAGCGCGGGGTCGGTCGCGGCCTCGCTGCCGAAGAACAGGATGCGGCTGTCCGCGCCCAGGCCCAGCTGCGCACGCGCCTGCGGGCTTTGCAGCGCGGCAATTGCCGCGGCCACGCCGGCCACGGCCGATTCGCCGGCAACGATGGCGCGGTCGCCGGCCAAAGGGTGGGCCAGCAGACGCATGCAGTCCACGGCCGCGGCGTCGGGAATGGCGCAGAACGCGTCCGCGCCCTTTTCGAGAATCTCCCAGGCCAGCAGCGAGACTTCGCCGCAGGCAAGACCCGCCATCAGCGTGTCGAGTTCGCCTTCGACGGCGCGCAGCTCGCCGGCGCGCGCGCTTTCCAGCAGGCAGGCCGCGCGCTCGGGCTCGACGACGATGAACTGCGGGCGTGCAGCGCCGTCGCGTTCCCAGAAGTAGCCGCAGACCGCGGCCGCGAGTCCGCCCACGCCGGCCTGCACGAAGATATGCGTGGGCCGTGCGCCGATCTGCGCCGCGGCCTCCTGCACCATCAGCTGGTAGCCCTGCATCACGTCGCGCGGCACGTCCATGTAGCCGGGATAGGAAGTGTCGGAAATCACGAAGCGGCCCTGCTCCCTGGCGTCGGCATCGGCGCGCCGCACGGCGTCGTCGTAGTTGCCGGGCGTGCGCACCACCTGGGCACCATAGGCGGCAATCGCCTCGGCCCGGCCGGCGCTCACGGTGGCATGGACATAGATCACGCAGGCGCAGCCGAACAGCTGCGCACCCCAGGCCACCGAGCGGCCGTGGTTGCCGTCGGTGGCGCAGGTGACGGTGATGCCGGCGCTGAGCGCGCGCATGTCGGGCCGCTGCAGATCGCGGGTATCGAGCGTGCGGCCCAGGCGCGCGCCCAGCTCGCGGCACAGCAGTCGCGCGACCGCATAGGCGCCGCCCAGCGCCTTGAAGCTGCCCAGGCCGAAGCGGCTGCCTTCGTCCTTGTAGTGCAGCGACTGCACGCCCAGTTCGCGCGCCAGCGCGGGCAGCGCATGCAGCGGCGTGGGCGCATAGCCCTGCCAGGTGGAAAGCTCGCGCTCGGCCTGGGCCAGCGCGCCGGCGCCGAGAATTTCGCTGCGGCGCGCGCCATAGGCTTCGTCGCGGCTGCGCCGGGGGTTGGCCGGATTCATGACCAGCTCAAGCGACAGGGAAGGCAGGGATGACATGGAAATACCTCTACAAAAAATCAGTTCGGGGCCTGCAGATCGCCCAGCGCGGCATGCAGGTGTTCTATGCGCGTGAGCCGCGCCTGGGCGCTGGCGCGCAGGCGTGCGGCCAGCGCCGTGGCGAGAAAGTTCACCAGGCTGATGCCGCAGACATAGGTGTCGAACAGCGGCGTCAGCTCGGGCGGCTGGGGCGCGGCGGCGCGCGCGCAGCGCAGCACCACGTCGGCCTGGGCCGTGGTCTCCAGCCATTCGCCGGGCGCGGCGTCGCTGAGCACCAGCAGCGGAATGCCGACCGCGCGCGCCGCGGCCAGAACGCGCGCCAGCTGGGCGCTGCGGCGGCGGAAATCGACGACGAACAGCAGGTCCTTGGCGCCCAGTCCGGCCAGGGCTTCGGCTTCGCGCCCGCCGCCCGTGGCCAGCAGCTGCACGTCGGGGCGCACCTGGTCGAACAGCAGGCTGGCGTACTGCGCCGTCACCTGGCTGTGGCGGTAGCCCAGCACGGCCACTCGGCGCGCGCGCGCCAGCTGGGCCAGCGCGGCCTGCACGTCTTCGTCGCGCAACTCCTGCGACCAGTCGAGCAGCCGCTGCGCGTCGCGCCGCGCATGGGCCTGCAGGCCGGCGTCGCCAGGCTGGACCGGCGCCTGGGCCAGGCGCGCCAGCGGCGAATGCGGGGTGGCGCGTGAACGCACCTGCAGGCGGAATTCATCGAAGCCCGCGTAGCCGAGCCGGCGAAAGAAGCGCGCGGCGCTGGATTTGGAGGTCTCGGCCAGCGCGGCCAGTTCAGTCGCCGAATAGCCGCGCAGATCGTGCTGGCGCGCCAGCACCACATCGGCGAGCTTGCGCTCGGCGACCGACAGGTCTGCATAGACCTCGCGTATGCGTGCGTCGAGCGGCATCGCGGATTGATCTTCCATCGCATTGCTCCATTCAAGTGCGGTCCGCACCAATTCGGGGCCGGCACGCACCACTGTGAAATTCTTGTTCCATAAATTCAAGCCAAAGAAACCCGTGTTTCATATGGCACGGTCTTGCCAAGCAAGAGCGATGCCTGAATTCGTCGCGATTGCGCGTTTCCCCCTCTGACGCCGGCGTTGCGCGCGGAAAAATCGCCCGCATCCATGGGCCTGGCTGGCATCGCTGTTTCAAGCTGGCACGCATCCTGCTGAGACCTTGGCGCATTCACTTCTTTTCACCAAAGGTCCTGCGCCATGAAGTTCAAAGTCTGTACCGCTGTGTCGGGTCTGGTCGCCGCTGCCGCGCTGTCGTTTTCCGTGGGCGCGCATGCCGACGATTCGCTCAAGGCCGTGATGGCCAAGAAAAGCATTGCGCTGGGCATTCCCACCGACTACCCGCCGTATGGCTACATGGGCCCCGACTTCAAGCCCACGGGCGTCGACGTGGCCGTGGCCCAGCTGATTGCCGACAAGCTGGGCGTCAAGGCCGAGTTCGTTCCCGTGAGCACGCCCAACCGCATTCCCTATCTGCAGGCCAAGAAGATCGACCTGATCGTCTCGGCGCTGGGCAAGAACGAGGAGCGCGCCAAGGTGATCGACTTCACCGTGTCGTATGCGCCGTTCTTCCAGGCGGTGTTCGGCCCCAAGGACGTGGCCATCAAGTCGTTCGACGACCTCGGCGGCAAGACGCTGGCCGTGACGCGCGGCACCATCCAGGATGACGCGCTGCAGGGCCTGGCGCCCAAGACGCTCAAGATCCAGCGCTTCGAGGACGACAACTCGACCATGGCCGCATTCATGTCGCAGCAGACCCAGTTCGTCGCCATCGGCGCCGCCGTTGCCGCCGCGGCGCTGCAGAAGAACCCCAAGGTCCAGGCCGAATACAAGCTGCTGATCAAGGACTCGCCCAACTACATAGGCGTGCGCAAGGGCGAGACCGCGCTGCTCAACCAGGTCAACGCCATCCTGCGCACCGCCAAGACCGATGGAACCATAGAAGGCTATTCGCAGAAGTGGCTGGGGCGCGGCATGGGCAATCTGCCGGACTGATCTTCTCGAGACTTGGTCGGCGCCCGTCTGTTCATCCTTCGACAGGACGAACGGATGACGGCGCTCCAGCTGCCTGACTTTTTCCTGTTTCCACGGATGCGCCCATGACAATGGATTTCGCCACGGTGCTGGCCCAATGGCCGATGTTTCTCAAGGGCCTGGCGCTCACGGCAATGCTCACCGCCATTGCGACGCCGCTGGGCGTGGCGCTGGGCGTGGCCTGCGCCTGGATGCGGCTGAACGCCGGCCCCGTGCCGCGCTTCGTGGTCAGCGCGTATGTGGAAGTCTTCCGCAACACGCCGTTCATCATCCAGCTGTTCTTTCTGTTCTTCGGCCTGCCGTCGCTGGGCCTGCGGCTGTCGCCCGAGACCGCGAGCATCCTGGCGATGACGCTGAACCTGGGCGCCTATGCCTGCGAGCAGGTGCGCGCGGGCATACAGGCCACGCCGCGCGGCCAGATCGAGGCCGCGCAAAGCCTGGCAATGGACCGCTGGCAGATCTTCACGCGCGTGGTGCTGCCGCCTTCGCTGGGCCGCGTCTGGCCCGCGCTCACGGGCCAGATCATCCTGGTGATGCTGGGCTCGGCCGTCTGCAGCCAGATTTCCACCGAGGAGATTTCCTATGCGGCCAACCTGATCTCGAGCCGCACCTTCCGCAGCTTCGAGGCCTACATCGTGGTCACGCTGATCTATCTGGGCCTGGCGATCATGCTGCGCCAGCTGCTGAACTGGTTAGGCCCGCGTTTCGTTTTTGGCCGCCGCCGCTGAAAGGTCATCATGGTTGAATTCTCTTTCTGGGACATCGCCCGCCATCTGCTGCTGGCCCTGCGCTGGACCGTGGGGCTGTCGCTGATCGCCTTTGCCTGCGGCAGCGTTCTTGCGCTCGCGCTGCTGGTGCTGCGCCTGAGCAAGCTGCCCGGCGCCATACGCGCCGTCGCCTGCTATGTGCAGGTCTTCCAGGGCACGCCGCTGCTGATGCAGCTGTTCCTGATCTATTTCGGTCTGGCGATGCTGGGCGTCGATACCTCGCCGCTGCTGGCCGCGAGCGTGTGCCTCACGCTCTACGCCAGCGCCTATCTGTGCGACATCTGGCGCGGCTGCGTCGAGTCCGTGCCCAAGGGCCAGTGGGAGGCGTCGGCCAGCCTGGCGCTGAGCTTTGGTGAACAGCTGCGCCATGTGATCCTGCCCCAGGCGATGCGCCTGGGCGTGGCGCCCACGGCCGGCTTCATGGTGCAGATCATCAAGGGCACGGCGCTGACCAGCGTGATCGGCTTTGTCGAAGTCACCAAGGCCGGCCAGCTGATCGCCAACGCCACCTTCGAGCCTTTCCTGATCTACGGCTGCGTGGCGCTGATGTATTTCGCGCTGTGCTTCCCGCTGTCGCTGTGGAGCCAGCGCCTCGAGCGCCGCCTGCGCCCCGCTTCCTGATTGCCGGCTTTTTTCGGACTTCCGCCATGACATCCATCGCCAACGCCCTCTTTTCCCCCATTGCCTCGCAGACGCCTCTGGTCGATATCCGCGGGCTGCGCAAGCGCTACGGCAGCAACGAAGTGCTCAAGGGCGTGGACCTCACGATCGCGCGCAGCGAAGTGGTGTCCATCATCGGCAAGAGCGGCTCGGGCAAGAGCACGCTGCTGCGCTGCATCAACGGCCTCGAGGCTTTCCAGGAAGGCACGCTCACGGTGCACGGCCAGCCGCTGCAGGCCGACAACGCCGGCGCGATGCGCGAGCTGCGCAAGAACGTGGGCATGATCTTCCAGAACTTCAACCTGTTTCCCCATCTCACCGTGGGGCGCAACGTGATGCTCGCGCCCACGCTGGTCACCAGCCAGCCCAAGGATGTGGCGCGCCAGAACGCCGAGCGCCTGCTGGCGCGCGTGGGCCTGGCCGAGAAATTCGACGCCATGCCCGACCAGCTTTCGGGCGGCCAGCAGCAGCGCGTGGCCATTGCCCGCGCCCTGGCCATGGACCCCGAGATCCTGCTGTGCGACGAAGTGACTTCTGCGCTGGACCCCGAGCTCGTGGGCGAAGTGCTGCAGGTCGTCGAAAGCCTGGCCGACCAGGGCATGACGCTGGTCATGGTCACGCATGAAATGAACTTCGCGCGCAAGGTCAGCGACCGCGTGGTGTTCATGCACCAGGGCAAGGTGCATGAAGTGGGCACGCCCCAAGCGCTGTTCGGCGCGCCGCAGACGCCCGAGCTGCAGCAGTTTCTGGGGCGCGCGCATTGAGGCCGGCTGATTGAACGCCGGGGCTTCGATCCTGCGACGCGGCCGGCGAGGCGCGCTCAGGACCCAGCCCGAACGGGTTTTTTCGCCTCGCCCTGACACCCCGTTCGCCCTGAGCTTCCCTGGGCGGGCCCGTCGAAGGGCATTTCAGGGCGCGCGCTGTTTTTCAGATATCGATCTGCCAGAAAATTCGTTGGCCCGAACCTGCGGCCTGCCTAGGATGAACCTCCACTGCGTCGTGTACGCCTACCCTGGAGCATCCTATGAGCGCTGTTTTGGAATCCCTGCCCGTGCAACTGGCGGGCCCGCTGGACATCACGCCGCTGGCCGTGCGAATAGGCGCCGAAGTGCGCGGCCTGCGCCTGTCGGGCGATCTCGATGCGCAGACCGTCGCCCAGCTGCGCGCCGCGCTGCTGCGCCACCGCGTGCTGTTCTTCAAGGGCCAGCAGCATCTCGATGACGCCAGCCACCAGGCGTTTGGCCGGCTCTGGGGCGAGATCGAGGCCCATCCCACGGTGCCCGCGCCCGACGGCACGCGCTTTCTCGAACTCGACTCGCGCCATGGCGGGCGCGCCGATTCCTGGCACACCGATGTCACCTTCAAGGCCGCGCCGCCCAAGGCCTGCATACTGCGCGCCGTGGTACTGCCGCCGCATGGCGGCGACACCGTCTGGGCCAATACCGTGGCCGCCTACGAAGGCCTGCCCGCGCCGCTCAAGGCCCTGGCCGACGAACTGTGGGCCGTGCATGGCAATGACTACGACTATGCCGATCCGCGCCAGCAGACCACGGCCAGCGCCGCGGAAATCGCGGGCCGCGCCGCCTACCGCGCAACCTTCCGACGCACCGTCATCGAAGCCGAGCACCCGGTGGTGCATGTGCATCCCGAGACCGGCGAGCGCGCGCTGCTGCTGGGCCATTTCGCCAAGCGCCTGAACCTGCTGCGCCAGCAGGAATCGAGCGCGCTGCTGGAGCTGCTGCACCAGCGCATCGTCGCGCTGGAGAACACCGTGCGCTGGCGCTGGTCCGAAGGCGATGTCGCGATCTGGGACAACCGCGCGACCCAGCACTACGCGATCAACGACTACGGCGACCAGCACCGCGTGGTGCGCCGCGTCACGGTGACCGGCGAACACACCACGGCCATCGACGGCCGACGCAGCATCGACCGCACGGCCGTAAGCGTGTAAATCCGCCTTGTCGCACTGATTTCTGAAAAGTCCTTTCATGCCGCTCGCCCACACTCCTGTCACCGCCGCCGACGCCGCCGTTCATCCTTCGACAAGCTCAGGACGAACGGATTCAGCGCCTGCCGGCTCGCGCCGTGCCCTGCTGCGCGCCGGCGCCGCCCTGGGCGCGTTTGGCGCCAGCGCCCTGTGGGGCATGCCCGCCATTGCCCAGCGCGCCAAGCCGCTGCAGGGCACGACGCTCAATGTCGCGCTGTTCAGCACCGCCTACTCCAAGCTGCTGCGCCCCTGGATCGCCGAGTTCGAGGACAGCACGGGCGCGCGCGTGAACTTCGACACGCCGGGCTTTCCGGTCTACAACCAGCGCACCGACCTGGAGCTGTCGACCAAGGGCAGCGCCTACGACGTGGTCAACGTCACGTTCATCTACTCGAGCCGCTGGATTAACTCGGGCTGGCTCACGCCGCTCGACGACTTCATCGCCAACCGCAATCTGACGCCGGCCGACTTCGATATCAACGACTTTCTGGCCGGCGCGCGCGCGCCCGAGACCGGCGCCGACGGCAAGCTCTATGGCGTGCCCTGGACGGCCGAGGTCACGCTGGCCGCGGCCAGCCGCTTCGACGTGCTCAAAAGCGCGGGCCTGGCGTTTCCCGACACGCTCGACGACTTCAGCCGCGCCGTGCAGACCGCGCACCGCAAGGAGCGCGCGGCCGGCTTCGTCACCGACAACCATTACGGCTGGACCTTCCCGCCGTTCCTGCAGGCGTTTGGCGGCGATGTGTTCCGCAAGGCGCCGCACGACCTCTACCCCACGCTGGACACGCCCGAAGCGATTGCCGCGGCCGATTACTTCGCGCGCCTGCTGCGCGACTTCGGCCCCGACGGCGCGGTCTCGTACACCGCCGATCAGTCGCTGCAATCGCTCAAGAGCGGGCGCAGCAACCTGGGCGTGCAGGGCCAGATCTATCTGTCGCAGCTCGCCGACAAGGCCAGCAGCAAGGTGGCTTCGACCACGGCCTGGGGCGCGGTGCCGCGCGGGCCGGCCGGGCGCTTTCCGGGTTCGGCCGTGCATGGCCTGGGCATTCCCGTGGGCAGCAAGAACGCCCAGGCCGCGTGGCAGTTCATTGCCTGGGCGACGTCCAAGCAGATCACGCAGCGCGCGGTTGCCGCGGGCTACGGCTCGCCCACGCGCCGCTCCGACATGCAGTCGCCGGTGTTTGCCGAACGCCAGCGCGTCAACGGCTACGACATCGCCAGGCTGTCGTCCGAAGCCATCGATCTCGCGGCCAGACAGGGCCACATGAAGTACCGCACGGTGGCCGTGTATCCGCAGATCGACCAGCAGATCAACAAGGCCATAGAGCTGATTGTCTCGGGCCAGAAGTCGGCGGCCGCGGCCATGCAGCAGGCGCAGATCGGCGCGCTGGCCGAGCTCAAGCGCTCGGGCATCGCGGTCTGAGGCGAGCCGCCCATGCAGCTGCCTCCCGCGCTTGCTCCCGCCCTGCCCGCCGGCGAGGCCGGCCAGCACTACTATCTGCCGAGCCGCACGGCGGCGCCGGTGGCCGCGCCGGGCTGGCAGCGCCAGCAGCGCCGCGCCTACGGCTGGGGCCTGTACCCGGCGCTGATCGTGCTGGCGCTGGTCACGCTGGCGCCGCTGCTCACGCTGATCGTCGTGAGCCTCACGCCGCTGAGCCTGACCGACCCCGCGGGCACGTTCCACTTTCGCGACCCGCTGGGCAACTACCGGCAGTTGCTCAACGACCCGCGCTTTCTGCATTCGCTGTGGGTGCAGTTCCAGCTGTCGAGCGTGGGCGTGACGCTGCAGCTGCTGACGGGCCTGGGCATCGCGCTGCTGCTGCACGGCCGCTCGCCCGTGCTGGGCGCGGTGCGCAGCCTGTTCCTGATTCCCATGGTGCTGCCGCCCATCGTCGTCGCGCTGATCTGGAAGATCCTCTACACGCCCGACATAAGCCCGCTGCACCAGGCGCTCGAGGCGCTGGGCTGGCCGCTGCGCTCGCTGATCGCCAACCCCGACACGGCGCTGTGGGCCGTGGTCGCGGCCGATACCTGGCAGTGGTTTCCGTTCACCATGCTGATGGTGCTTGCCGCCTTGCAGATGATTCCCGACGACCCGCTCGAAGCCGCGCGCATGGACGGCGCGAATCGCTGGCAGCTGTTTCGCTTCATCGTCTTTCCGCATATCCGCGCGGTGCTGCTCGTCTGCGCGCTGTTCCGGCTGATCGACAGCTTCAAGGCCTTTCCGCTGCTCTACGTGCTGACCAATGGCGGGCCGGGCACGGTCACCGAAGTCACGAATTTCTATGGATTCATCCAGGCCTTCAACTTCTCCTTCTGGGGCTACGGCAGCGCCATCGCGCTGGTCATGCTGGCCGGGGTCTTTGCGCTCAGCGCGCTGGTCAGCCGCCTGGGCCGCGACGGAGGCGACGATGCACGCTGAAGCCGCGCTCTACGAGCCGCCCTTCCCCTCGGACCAGCCGCGCAGGCCCGGCTGGCTGCGCCGCCATGGGCGCGAAGCCGCGGCGCTGTTGCTGCTGGCCCTGCTGCTGTTTCCTTTCCTGTGGATGGTGCAGCTGGCGCTGCGCCCGGCCGAAGATGCGTTCGAGCCCGGGCTGCTGTTCGTGCCCACGCTGGACGCTTTTCGCGCGCTGTGGCAAGACCAGTTCGCGCGCTCCTTCGGCAACAGCCTGCTGACCAGCACGCTGTCGACCGCGCTGTCACTGCTCATAGGCGTGCCCGCGGCCTATGTGCTCACGCGCTGGCGCTTTCGCGCGCGCCGCCATGTGGCGCTGTGGATACTGTGCACGCGCATGGCGCCGCCGATTGCCTTCACCATTCCGTTCTTTCTCGCGCTGCGCTGGAGCGGCCTGCTCGACACGGTCTGGGGGCTGACGCTGATCTACCTGACCTTCAATCTGGCCATCGTCATCTGGCTGATGCAGAGCTTCTTTGCCGCGATTCCCGCGGCGCTCGAGGAAGCTGCGTGGATGGACGGCTGCGGCATCTGGTCGGCGTTCCGGCATGTGACCCTGCCGCTCGCGCTGCCCGGCCTGGTCTCCACCGCCGTGCTGTGCTTCATCTTCTCGTGGAGCGACTTCTTCTTCGCGCTGATCCTCACGCGCACCCAGGCAGTGACCGCGCCCGTGGCCATCGTCAACTTCCTGCAGTACGACGGCTGGGAGTGGACCAAGATCGCGGCCGCGGGAACGCTGGTCATGCTGCCGGTCGTGGCCTTCACGCTGCTGGTGCGCAAATACCTCGTGCGCGGCCTCACGGCTGGCGGCGTCAAGGACTGATTCCATGGCTTCGATTTCGCTGCGCAATCTGCGCAAACACTATGCCGGCCAGGCCGTGCTGCACGACCTGTCGCTGGAGATAGGCGACGGCGAATTCGTCGCTTTGGTCGGCCCCTCGGGCTGCGGCAAGTCGACGCTGCTGCGCATGGTCGCCGGGCTGGAAGCCGTGGATGCAGGCGAGATCCTGCTGGGCACGCAGCGCCTCAACGATGTCGCGCCGCGCGAGCGCAACATCGCCATGGTGTTCCAGAACTACGCGCTCTACCCGCACATGAGCGTGGCCGACAACCTGGGCTTTGCGCTGCGGCTGCAGGGCGTGCGGCCGGCGCTGCTCAAGCAGCGCGTCGACGAGGTGGCGGCCACTCTCGACCTGCAGGGACTTCTTGACCGGCGCCCGGCCCAGCTGTCGGGCGGCCAGCGCCAGCGCGTGGCCATGGGCCGGGCCATCATCCGCGAGCCCCGCGCGTTTCTGTTCGACGAGCCGCTGTCGAATCTCGACGCCAAGCTGCGCGTGCAGATGCGCACCGAGATCAAGGCGCTGCACCAGCGGCTGGCAACCACCACGCTCTATGTGACGCACGACCAGATCGAGGCCATGACCATGGCCGACCGCATCGTGGTGCTCAAGAACGGATACATCGAACAGGTGGGCACGCCGCTGGAACTCTACGACCGGCCGCGCAACGCATTCGTCGCCGGCTTCATAGGCTCGCCCGCAATGAACCTGCTGGCCGGGCGCGCGCAGGAAGGGGGCCGGGTGCTGACCGACGACGGGCTGGAACTGCCCCTGCCCGCGGGCCTGACACTGGCGCCGGGGCGCGCGGTCTGGCTGGGCGTGCGGCCCGAGCACCTCGAAGTCACTTCAAGCGACCAGGGCCTGCGCGCCGAAGTGCAGGTGCTGGAACCCACGGGCGCCGAAACCCAGATCGCCGCGCGCCTGGGCGGCCAGAACGTGATCGCGGTGTCGCGCCAACGCCTCGATCTGCGTCCGGGCAGCGCGCTGGGCCTGCGGCCTGTTGCGTCACGGCTGCACGTGTTCGACAGGACTTCGGGCGCGCGCTTGAACTGAAGGCGCGGACCCAGCGCCCAAGGGTTCCCCTGCATCGCCAGCGCCGGCGCGGCGCTTCACAATGGTTTGCATGCACCTTTCCCGCTATGCACTGGCCTGGGCCGGACCGGCCCTGGGCATTTTCTTCGCACTGCTGCTCGCCTGGCGCGTGCTCGCGGGAGACTCCGAACAGCCGCCGCTGGCGCACTTCGTGATTGCCTGGACCACCGTGCTCGCGAGCCTGCTCGCGGGCGTGGCCGCGCTGCGTTCGCGCGCCAGCCCGGCGCTGGCCTGCATGCTGCAGGCGGGCGCGCTGGCCACGGCCAGCAGCGCTCTGGGGTTGCACCAATGGCACCTGGTGTTCAAGCCGCTGACCATGGTCTGCGCCATGCTCGCCGTCGCGCTGAGCATGCAGCGCCATGGGGGTGAGCGCAGCGGCTGGCTGCTGCTTGCGGCGCTGGCGGCATCGCTCGCGGGCGATGTGTTCCTGATGCTGCGCGGCCTGTTCATTCCCGGGCTGGCGAGCTTCCTGCTGGCCCATCTTTGCTATATCGCGCTGTTCAAGCAGGACCGGCGCTGGTTCGCGCTGCGCAGCGCGCTGGCGTTCGCGCTGCTGCTGGGCGTGGCGATGTACACGTTTCTCTGGCAGGGCGGCCTGCCCGCGGCGCTGCGCCTGCCGGTCGCGGCCTATGTGCTGGTGATCGCGCTGATGGCCGCCCAGGCCTGGGGCCGCTGGCATGAATCGCCGCGCGCCGATCGGCCCGCGGCGCTGCTGGTGGCGCTGGGCAGCTGCAGCTTCATGCTCAGCGATTCGTTGCTGGCCACCCACCGGTTCGTCCAGCCCCTGCCCTGGTCGCAGCTGGGCGTTCTTTCGAGCTATTACGTTGCGCAGGTGCTGATCGTTGTGGGCATGCTCTGCGCCATGCGCGGCGCGCAGCGTTAGCCTGGCGGCGGCGCGTCGCCCGCAATCCGGCCATCGACCAGCTCGATCACGCGGTCGCAGCGCGCGGCCAGCCGCGGGTCGTGGGTCACAAGCACGAAAGCCGTGCCGCGCTCGGCATGGATGGCGCGCAGCAGTTCGAAAACGGCCTGCGACGACGCGGTATCGAGATTGCCCGTGGGCTCGTCGGCCAGCACCAGCGCCGGGTCATGCACCAGCGCGCGCGCGATCGCCACGCGCTGCTGCATGCCGCCCGACAGCTCGCCGGGGCGCTTGTGCATGGCATCGGCCAGGCCCACGGCGGCCAGCAGTTCCGCGGCGCGCGCGCGCTCGCCGGCCGTGACCCGGCCCGCAGCCATCAGCGCGGGCAGCGTCACGTTCTCCAGCGCCGTGAACGCGGGCAGCAGGTGGTGGAACTGGAACACAAAGCCCAGCGCCTGGCGCCGCCGGCGCGTGAGCGCGGCGTCGGGCAGGCCGGCCATTTCCGTGCCTTGCAGCTGGTAGCTGCCCGCGGTCGCTGGCTCGAGCAGGCCCAGGATATTGAGCAGCGTGCTCTTGCCCGAGCCCGAAGGCCCGATCAGCGCGACGAACTCGCCCGCGCCTATGCGCAGATCTATGCCATGCAGCACTTCGGCCGCGTTGGGCCGGCCCAGGTTGTAGCTTTTGCGCAGGCCGGACAGCTGCAGGAGATTGGCGTTTGTCATCGGCGCTCTTCAGATGCGAATCGCCTGGGCCGGGTCCATCGCCGCGGCGCGGCGCGCGGGCGCGACGGCCGCAAGCACACCGCAGAGCGTGGCGAGCAGCGACACCTGCAGCATGGTGGGCAGCGACAGCGTGATCACGAACACCGGCCCGCCGTCGGGCCCGCGCACGAAGTGCATGAACGCCCAGATCAGCAGACCTGCGAGCAACAGGCCCAGCAGCGAGCCCAGAGCGCCGACCATCGCGCCCTGCAGCAGGAACACGCGCGCGATCTGGCCGCGCGTCGCGCCCATGGCGCGCAGGATGCCGATCTCGCGGCGCTTTTGCACCACCGACACCACCAGCACGCTCGCTATGCCCAGCACCACCACGGCCAGCACCACGGCGCGAATCACCGCCGTGGAAATCGACTGCGCGGCCAGCGCCGACAGCAGCTGGGCGTTGTTGTCCTGCCAGCTCTCGACGCGATAGGGATAGGTCTGGCGCAGCTGCCGCGCCATGTCCTGCGCCTGCCAGACATCGGCCAGCTGCAGCTCCAGCACGGTCGCGCCGCCGGGCAGGCCCAGCAGACTTTGCGCGCTGCGCAGCGGCACCAGCACGCTGCGCCGGTTCAGGTCCTTGACGCCCAGATCGAGCAGCGCGCTGACGCGCACCGACTCGGTCGCGCTGCCGGTGTCTATGGTGAAACGGTCACCCGCGCGCAGTCCCAGATCGGCCGCGAGTTCGACGCCGACCATGGCCTCGCCGGGAGCGAGCTGCAGCCGGCCGCTGGTGATCTTGCTGTCGAGATCGATGATGCGCCGGTAGCGCTCCAGGTCCACGCCCATCAGCGCGATCGCCTGCGTGGCCTCGCCGCGCAGCGCCAGACCCGCGCCCGAGACCATGGGCGAGACCGCGCTCACGCCGGGCAGGGCCTGCAGCTGCGGCAGCAGCAGCTGCCAGTTGGCGACCGAGCGCAGGCGCTGGGCGCGCGGCTGGACTTCGGAGATTGCGGCGCCTGCCTGCGCGGGCAGGGCCGGCAGCACGCGGTCGTCGGGCGCGCGCAGCGTCAGATGCGCCTGCGTGCCCAGCGTCTTGGCCACGGTGTTGGCCTGCAGGCCGGCAATCAGCGCGCTGATGTAGGTGACCACGGCCACGCCCGCGGCAACGCCGGCAATGATCAGCAGCGTCTGCATGCGCCCTTCGCGCAGAAAGCGCAGCGCGACGCGGCGCTCGAAGCCCAGCCAGGCCATCATCGGGCCGATGGTGCAACGACCGCGCGCAGGCGCTGGCCGTCGGCCACGGGCGCGGTCAGCACGCGTTCGCCGGCGTCCAGCCCCGACAGCACTTCGACCGCCGACAGCGAGCGCAGGCCCAGCGTCACGCTGCGCGCCCTGGCCTTGCCGCCTTCGACCACCATGACCTGGGCGCTGGCGGCGCTGGCCGCCGGGTCGGCGGCGGATATGTCGGCCCGGCCCGCGGCGCGCGCCGGCGCCTGCAATGCGGCCAGCGGCAGCACCAGCGCTCGGGCGCGCTCGCCGGTCACGGCCTCGACCGACAGCGTCATGTCTTCGCGCAGGAAGTCCGGCGCCGCGGCATCGAGCGCCAGCTTGACTTCGACGGCGCCGCGCTGGGCGTCGACCGCAGGTGAAATCGAGATGATCTGCGCCGCCAGCGGCTGGGCGGGAAACGCATCGGCGACCACGGCCGCGCGCTGGCCGGTGCGCAGCTGATCGAGGAAGCGCTCGTCGACCTGGGCCACGATCTGCGTGGGCCCGGCCAGCGCCAGGCGCAGCAGCGCCGTGCCCGGCTGCACGATCTGCCCGGGCTCCACGCTGCGCGTGAGCACCTGGGCGTCGGCCGGGGCGCGCACCGCCGTCTGTGCGAGCCGCAGCCGCGCGGCATCGACCGCCGCGCCGGCCTGCGCCACCTGGGCACGCGCCTGGGCGATTTCGCTGCCGCCGTCCTGGTAAGCATCGCGCTGGGCCGCGGCGCCGCGCTGCTGGGCCTGGGCCACCAGCAGGGCGCGCTCGCTGTCATCCACCTGGGCCTGGCTCACAAAGCCCTGGGCGAGCAGCGCGCGGCTGCGCTCGAGATCGCGCCGCGCGGCGCGCAGCCCGGCCTCGGCCTGGGCCAGCTGGGCGGCTATGCCGCTGCGCCCCGTGCTGCGCAGGCCTGCGGCGCGCGCCTGCTGCTGGGCCAGCGTGGCCTGGGCCTGGACCAGCGCGGCCCGGGCTTCATCGGTTTCCAGCTGCACCAGCAGCGCGCCTTGCGCCACCTGCGCGCCTGCGCGCACCGCCACCGACTGCACGCGCCCGACCAGCGTCGCACCAACTTCGACGCGCGACAGCCGCTCCACGCGCGCCGAGAACTGCAGGCTGCGCTGCAGCGGCGCGGCCTGCACCTCGATGGCCGGCACTTGCGGCACGCTCCAGTGCCATACACGCCAGCCCAGCGTGGCCAGCAGCAGCGGCGCCAGCGCGAACGCCATCAGCCGCCAGCCGCGCGCACGCCGCGGCGCGCGCTCAGAACCCTTCATCGACGGGCGGGGGCATGTTGGGAACGGGCACGCCCAGGTGCAGGTACGCGGCCTTGGTGGCAATGCGCCCGCGCGGCGTGCGCTGCAGATAGCCCTGCTGGATCAGATAGGGCTCGATCACGTCCTCTATCGTGCCCGCCTCCTCGCCAATGCTGGCCGCGATGTTGTCCAGGCCCACGGGGCCGCCGTCGAAGCGGTGGATCACGGCTTCGAGCAGCTTGCGGTCCATGATGTCGAAGCCTTGCGGATCGACATCGAGCATGGCCAGCGCGCGGTTGGCGATGTCCTGGGTGATGCGGCCGTCGCCCTTGACATCGGCGTAGTCGCGCACGCGCCGCAGCAGGCGGTTGGCGATGCGCGGCGTGCCGCGCGAGCGGCGCGCGATTTCAAAGCCGCCGGCGGCGTCCAGCGGCACGCCCAGCAGGCCCGCGCTGCGCACCACGATGCGGCCCAGCTCCTCGGCGGTGTAGAACTCGAGCCGCGCAACGATGCCGAAGCGGTCGCGCAGCGGGTTGGTGAGCATGCCCGCGCGCGTGGTCGCGCCGACCAGCGTGAAGGGCTGCAGGTCCAGCTTGATCGAGCGCGCGGCCGGGCCTTCGCCGATCATGATGTCGATCTGGTAGTCCTCGAGCGCGGGGTAGAGGATTTCCTCGACCACGGGCGACAGCCGGTGGATCTCGTCGATGAACAGCACATCGTTGGCTTCGAGGTTGGTGAGCAGCGCCGCGAGGTCCTTGGGCTTTTCCAGCACCGGGCCGCTGGTCTGGCGCAGATTGACGCCCAGTTCGGCGGCAATGATGTGCGACAGCGTGGTCTTGCCCAGGCCCGGCGGCCCGAACAGCAGCACATGATCGAGCGCCTCGCCGCGCTTCTTCGCCGCGCCGATGAAGATCTCGAGCTGTTCGCGCGCCTTGGCCTGGCCCACGTACTCCTGCAGCAGCTTGGGGCGCAGCGCGCGCTCCATCGCTTCCTCATGGTGCGACAGCGGCGCGGCGGAAATGGCGCGCTTCGGCGGCGCGGGCGCGAAATCGTCGGTGTGGATGGTCATGGCTTATTTTGCCAAGGCCTGCAGCGCGCGCTTGATGCCGTCGCTGACGCCGATATCGGGCGGCAGGGCCTTGAGCGCGGCCGCGGCTTCCTTGTCGTTGTAGCCCAGCGCCAGCAGCGCCTGCAGGATGTCGTTCTGGTGCTCGTTGGTGAACAGCGACTTCGAGCCCATGTCGGCGCCGATCTTGCCCTTGAGCTCGAGCAGCAGCCGCTCGGCGGTCTTCTTGCCGATTCCCGGCACCTTGATCAGCCGTCCCGACTCCTGCAGCGTCACCGCCTGGGCCAGGTCCTCTATGCCAATGCCGCTGATGATGGCCAGCGCCGTGCGCGGGCCCACGCCCGTGATCTTGATCAGCTCGCGGAACGTCTCGCGCTCGGATGCAGTGCCGAAACCAAACAGCAGCTGCGCATCCTCGCGCACGATGAAGTGCGTGAGCAGGCCCACCTGGGCCCCGGTCGCGGGCAGGTTGTAGAAGGTGCTCATGGGCACCTGCACCTCGTAGCCCACGCCGTGGCAGTCCACCAATACCGTGGGCGGGTTTTTCTCCAGCAGGGTGCCGGTCAATTTGCCTATCATTGAAGTCCTTTGCCGCCCCGTTGGCAGCTCTAGTCTGGAATTATCCGCGTGATCCTGCGCCACACCTTCACTCCCCACCACAACACCCGCCTGGGCCACCTCTGCGGCCCGGCCGATGCGCACCTGCGCACCATAGAAACCGCGCTCAAGGTGTCGATTGCCCACCGCCACGAGCAGTTCAAGATCGACGGCCCCAAGGCGCGCGCCCAGCAGGCGCTTGAAATGCTGCAGGCGCTCTACGAGATGGCGGACGACCCGATTCCCGAAGCCCATCTGCAGCTGATGCTAGCGGGCGATGCCGAACTGGTCGAGGCCCCGGTCGGCGCGATACAGCTGTCGACGCGCCGCGCCGACCTGCGCGCGCGCACCACCACGCAGAACCTGTACCTCGAGAATATCGCCAGCCACGACATCACGCTGGGCATTGGCCCCGCGGGCACGGGCAAGACCTATCTGGCCGTGGCCTGCGCGGTCGACGCGCTCGAGCGCAGCGCGGTGCAGCGCATCGTGCTCACGCGCCCGGCTGTCGAGGCCGGCGAGCGCCTGGGCTTTCTGCCCGGCGACCTGACGCAGAAGGTCGACCCCTACCTGCGCCCGCTCTATGACGCGCTGTATGACCTGATGGGCTACGAGAAGGTGCAAAAGGCCTTCGAGCGCAATGTGCTGGAGATCGCGCCGCTGGCCTTCATGCGCGGGCGCACACTCAACAACGCTTTCGTGATCCTCGACGAAGCGCAGAACACCACGCCCGAGCAGATGAAGATGTTTCTCACGCGCATAGGCTTTGGCGCCAAGGCCGTGGTCACGGGCGACGTGAGCCAGATCGACCTGCCCAAGGGCGCGATGAGCGGGCTGATTGACGCCGAGCGCGTGCTCAAGCGCGTCAAGGGCATTGCCGTGACGCATTTCACCAGCGCCGACGTGGTGCGCCACCCGCTGGTGGCGCGCATTGTCGACGCCTACGAAGCGCGCGGCCGCCAGCCCGCCGCGCGCAGCCGCACGCGCGCCAACGACGACTGAGTTTTTCCATGCCTCTACAACAACTGCAACTTTCCCTGCAATTCGGCCGCTTCGACGCGGCTGGCGCCCACCGCGCCGTGCTGTCCCGCAGCAAGGTCACGCGCTGGATACGCCACGCGCTGGCCGTGGACGCCGAAATCACCGTGCGCATCGTCGACGCCGAGGAAGGCCAGGCGCTGAACCTGCAGTACCGGCAAAAGGACTACGCGACCAATGTGCTGACCTTCGACTACCAGCAGGAGCCGACGGTGATGGCCGACCTGGTGCTGTGCGCCCCCGTGGTCGAGCGCGAAGCCCGGGAGCAGAACAAGACGCTCGAGGAGCATTACGCCCACCTGCTGGTCCACGGCACGCTGCACGCCCAGGGCTGGGACCACGAGACCGGCGAGCAAGACGCCGAGGAGATGGAAGCGTATGAAACCGACATCATGCGCGAGCTGGGGTTCGAGGACCCGTACGCGAAATAGCGCGACCCGCTCTTGCTCAACCGTTCGTGGTGAGCTCGTCGAACCATGAACGCCTGCCCTCCTGTCTGCAGCACAGGTCCCATCGAACAGCCCCTATCACGCCCCCGCCCTCCCAGCACCCCAAAACAGTCACCACTGTTTTGCCTTGCCGCTGTCGCGCATTTCCCCGCACCGGCCCGGGTCGCGCACTAAGATGGCGCGCATGACCGGCGACCACGCCGGCACCACAGGGGACAAGGCATGGGTGAATGGTTGTTGCTGCTTTCGGCAGCGTTTGTCGCGGGCGCGCTCAATGCGGTGGCCGGAGGCGGCAGCTTTCTGACGCTGCCGGCGCTGGTCTTCACCGGCGTGCCGCCGGTGATCGCCAATGCCACGGGAACGGTCGCGCTGCTGCCCGGCTACCTCGCGGGTGCCTGGGGCTTTCGCGAAGACGTGCAGTCGCCGCCGGGGCTGACTTTCAAGCGCGTGGTCGGCCTGTCGCTGCTCGGCGGCGCGACCGGCGCGCTGCTGCTGCTGTTCACGCCCGATGCCACGTTCCGCCGTGTCGTGCCCTGGCTGCTGCTGGCCGCGACCGCGATGTTCGCGTTCGGCCCGCGGCTGCGCCAATGGGCGGCCGGCGCGAGCCACGACCAGGCGCCCTCGCCCGTGAAAGCCGGTCTGGGCATGCTGGGCGTGGCCATCTATGGCGGCTATTTCAACGGCGGGCTGGGCATCGTGCTGCTGGCGCTGTTCGGCCTGCTGGGCCAGACCCGGCTCGCGGCCATGAACGGCATGAAGAACCTGGTCTCGGCGATGCTCACGGCGATTGCCGTCGTGGTCTATGCGGCCGGCGGCCTGGTCGCCTGGCCCCAGGCGCTGGGCATGATGGTCGCAGCCACGCTCGGCGGCTACGGCGGCGCGCGCCTGGCACGGCGCATTCCCGCACCCTGGCTGCGCGCGGGCATCGTCGTCACCGGGCTGGTGATGTCGGCGCTGTTCTTCTGGCAGCAGTAGCCGTCACGCGGCCGGGCGCGGAGCGATGCGCAGGGGCACGGTCACCGGGCCGTCATTGACCAGATGCACCTGCATGTCGGCCGCGAAGCGACCGGTCTGCACCTGGACATGGGCAGCCTGGGCCTGCTGCACCAGATAGTCATAAAGACGCCGGCCTTCGTCGGGCGCGGCCGCCTGCTTGAAGCTCGGGCGGTTGCCGCTGGCGGTGTCGGCGGCGAGCGTGAACTGGCTCACCAGCAGCAGGCCGCCTTCCACGTCCTGCACGCTGCGGTTCATCTTGCCCTCGTCGTCGCCAAAGATGCGCAGCTTGAGCAGCTTGGCCAGCAGCTTGTCGGCCTCGGCCTCGCTGTCGCCGCGCTCGGCGCAGACCAGCACCAGCAGGCCCTGGCCGATCTGGCCGCAAACTTCGCCGTCGACTTCCACGCGCGCTTCCTTCACGCGCTGCAATACGCTGATCATTTCACTGTTCCCTCTGTGGGCCCGGCTTGGCCTGGGCCTCGGTTTTTTCCAATGCGGTCACCGCCCCTACGGGCAGCAGTTCAATCGTTGCGTGCAGGCCTGGCTCGGCCTGCATCAGCGCCGCCTCGACCCGCTCGCGCTGGCGCGCGGCATGGCCCAGAGACCAGTCGGCAGGCACATGCATGTGCAGCGTCACAAAGCTGCGCTGGCCCGCACGCCGCGTTCCCAGATGGTCGAAATGCACCTCGTCGCCGGCGAAGCGCGCGAGCACGGCCTCGATGCGCGCCAGTGCCTCGGGCTCGACCGCCAGATCCATCAGGCTTTGGGACGAGCGCCAGACCAGCAGCAAGCCTTCCTTGCAGATGTTCAGCGCCACGCCTATCGCCACCGCGGCATCGAGCCACAGCCAGCCCGTGAGGTGGGCGGCAGCGAGCCCGACGACCACGCCTATGGAAGTCCAGACGTCGGTCACCAGATGCCGGGCATCGCCGTCGAGCGCCGCCGAGCGGTGCACGCGCGCCGAACGGAACATGACCCAGGCCAGCGCGCCGTTGAAGGCCGTGCTCACCAGCGACAGCGCCAGGCCCCAGCCCAGCTGCTCCAGCGGCGCCGGCGCCTGCAGGCGCAGCACCGCGGCCCAGAGGATGGCCAGGGCCGCGGCCAGCACCAGAATGCCTTCGAAGCCCGCGGAGAAATACTCGGCCTTGGTATGGCCGTAGGGATGGTCCTGGTCGGCCGGCCGCTGGGCAATGGTCACCATGGTCAGCGCGAAGATCGCACCGGCCAGGTTCACCAGCGATTCCAGCGCGTCCGACAGCAGGCCCACCGAGCCCGTCATCGCCCAGGCCAGGGTCTTGAGCGCAATCGTCAGCACCGCCACGGCGACCGACACCCGCAGCAGATTGGACGGGCTCAGCCAGCGCACCGCGCGCGGCGAACTCCACACCGATTCTTCGAGCATGCGACTCACTCCCTGGACATGGGCCGCGCGTGCGGCAGGCGGTGGATTAGAGCAGGCGCGCCTTGACGCTCTTTCCCTTGACCCGGCCGGCGTTGAGCTTGGCCACGGCCGCGCCCGCGATGCGGCGATCGACGGCGACATAGGTCGAGAAGTCGTTGACGTTGATCTTGCCGATCTGCTCGCGGGCATAGCCGAAGTCGGCGGTCATCGCGCCCATCACATCGCCGGCGCGGATCTTCTCGCGGCGCCCGCCGATGATCTGAATGGTCTGCATGGGCGGCACCAGCGGCTCGTTGCTCGCTGGCGTGAGCTCGCTCAGCGGGAACCAGCTTGAAGGCCGGCCCTGCAGCACTTCGATCTTGCCCACATTGCCCATTTCATCGAGGCTGGCGAGATTGAGCGCCAGGCCTTCGGCGTCGCCGCGGCCGGTGCGGCCCACGCGGTGGATATGGATCTCGGAGTCGGGCGTGACATCGACGTTGATGACCGCGGCCAGGTTCGAGATGTCGAGGCCGCGCGCGGCCACGTCGGTCGCGACCAGCACCGAGCAGCTGCGGTTGGCGAACTGCACCAGCACTTCGTCGCGCTCGCGCTGCTCGAGTTCGCCGTACAGCGCCAGCGCGCTGAAGCCCTGGGCCTGCAGCAGAGCGACCAGGTCGCGGCACTGCTGCTTGGTGTTGCAAAAGGCAATGCTCGACTCGGGGCGGAAATGCAGCAGCAGATCGGCCACGGCCTGCAGGCGCTGGCCTTCGCTGACTTCATACCAGCGCTGGGCGATCTTGCCTTCGCTGTGCTGGGCCTGCACGGTGATGCGCTGCGGGTTCTTCATGAAGCGCGCGCTCAGGTCGGCAATGCCTTCAGGGTAGGTCGCCGAGAACAGCAATGTCTGGCGCTCCTTGGGGCACTGGCGCACCACGGTCTCGATGTCGGCATGAAAGCCCATGTCCAGCATGCGATCGGCTTCGTCGAGCACCAGCGTGTTGAGCCCGGACAGGTCGAGCGCGCCGCGCTCCATCAGGTCCATGACACGCCCAGGCGTGCCGACCACGATGTGGGCGCCGTTTTCAAGGCTTGCAATCTGCGCGCGCGAAGGCACGCCGCCATAGACCGTCACGACCTTGATGTTGTCGTGGGCGCGCGCCAGCCGGCGGATTTCGGTCGCCACCTGGTCGGCGAGTTCACGTGTCGGGCACAGCACCAGCGACTGCACGGCAAACCAGCGCGGATTGAGCTTGGTCAGCAGCGCCAGGCCGAAGGCCGCGGTCTTGCCGCTGCCGGTACTGGCCTGGGCGATCAGATCCTTGCCCAGCAGCGCGGGCGGCAGGCTCGCGGACTGGATGGGAGTCATCTGGTGGTAGCCCAGCTGCTGCAGATTCTCGAGCATCGCAGGGCTGAGGGCCAGGGTGTCGAAACCGGTACTGGCGGAAGAGGAAGAGGCGTTCATGGACGCGATTATCCCGGGTCGGGCGCGGCCAGCGCGGCGCAGGGCTGTAGAGTCGGGGATTGGCGCTCTGCGTCATTGCGTCATGGCATCTGGTTACGTTATAAACAGGTATTCCCATAGGAAGGCAAATGCCACCCAGTTCCAGTGCGCCCGGCCTCAGCGACAGCGACAGCAATGCCATGCTGCGCCTCATCATCGATGCGGCGACAGGAATGATGGCCTATTACGAGGCTGAAACGCTGTGCTGCCGCTTCGCCAACCATGCGTACGCAACCTACTATGGCTTTGAGCCCGGCGAAATGCTCGGCAAGCAGCCCTGGGAGATCATGGGCGCTGACAACTGGCAGGCCATAGCCCCGCATGTAGAGCGCTGCCTGCGCGGCGAACATGTGCGCTATGTGCGCCAGGCACGCTCGCCCCAGGGCCTGCCGCGCGAAATCGAAGTGCGCATCACGCCCCACCTGGAGCAGGACACGCTGCGCGGCGCGGTGGTGCAGGTCACCGACCTGAGCCTGGGCCGCTCGGTGCAGCAGCAGCTCGACGAGAGCGAAGAGCGCATGCGGCTGTTTTCCGCGGCCACCCATGAAGCCATTCTGATCCACCGCGAAGGCATGGTGCTGGATGCAAATGCCGCGATGCTGCGGCTGATCGGCTACAGCCTCGAGGAAATCCGCGGCCAGTCGGCGCTGCAGTACCTCGACAAGGAATTCTGGCCGCTGGCGCTCGAAGGCATCCAGAGCCGACGCAGCACTTCCTACAAGGCCACGGTCAGGCACAAGGACGGCCACAGCATTCCCGTGGAAATCGACGGCCTGCCCATGCCCGACGGCGAAGGCACGCAGGACTTCCGCCTGGTCGTGATCCGCGACGTCACGGCCCACCAGCAGGCCCAGGCCCAGGTGCGCTTTCTTGCCGAACACGATGCGCTCACGCGCCTGCCCAACCGCTGGTATCTGAGCGAACAGCTTGAACAGCTGATCGCGCGCGCGTCTGGAGAACCTGGCGGTGGCAGTGCTGAGCCTGGACCTCAAGCATTTCTCGGCGATCAACGACTCGCTGGGCCATCTGGCCGGCGACCAGGTGCTGTGCGAGGTGGCGCAGCGCCTGTGCAGCTGCGTGCGCGGCACCGATCTGGTCGCGCGCGCGGGCAGCGACGAATTCATCGTCGTGCTCGCCGGCGGCACCTCGCGCGCCGAAACCGAGCTGATCACGCGGCAGATGGTCGCGCTGCTGGAGATGCCCTGCCAGGTGGCCGCGCAGCAGCTGGTGATCGCGCCCGCGATCGGCATTGCGATCTTTCCCGAAGACGGCGAGAACGTCGAGACACTGCTGCGCAATGCCAGTGCCGCCCGCTATCTGGTCAAGGACAACGGCCACGAACCGTTTCACTTCTACACGCCTGCGCTCGAAAGCCGCGCCAGCCGCATGCTCAACCAGGAGCAACTGCTGCGCCAGTCGATAGCGCTGGGCGGCTTCGAGCTGCATTACCAACCCCAGGTGCGCACCGACGACGGCACGCTCGCCGGCTTCGAGGCGCTGGTGCGCTGGCGCCATCCCGAGCGCGGGCTGGTCAGCCCCGAGGAGTTCGTCGCGCTGGCCGAGGCCCGCGGCCTGATCACCGCCATCGACCGCTGGGTGCTGCGCCAGGCCTGCAGCGAAGCCTGCGCCTGGTATGCCCAGGGCATGCCGCGCGTTCCCGTCGCCGTCAACATGTCGGCGCAGGAATTCCGCCATGCCGACCTGGCCAGCGACGTTGCCGCGGTGCTGGTCGAAACCGGTCTGCCCGCGCAGCTGCTGCACATCGAACTCACCGAGAGCACGCTGATGCACTCCGACGCCCAGGTCCAGCGCACGCTGCATGCGCTGCAGCAGCAGGGCGTGCGGCTGGCGATCGACGACTTCGGCACGGGCTACTCGTCGCTGGCCTATCTCAAGCGCCATCCGATTCACCAGCTCAAGATCGATCGATCCTTCATCACCGAGCTGCCCGGCAACGACGACGACGCCGCCATCGTCACGGCCATCGTGCAGATGGCCAAGAGCCTGCGCCTGCGCACCGTCGCCGAAGGCGTGGAAAACGCCGCGCAGCTCGAGATGCTGCGCACGCTGGGCTGCGAAATGGCCCAGGGGTATCACATCGCGCCGCCCATGCCCGCCGAGCAGGCGCTGCAATGGCAGAAAGATTATTGTCACAAGCTGCAGGCACAATAGGCCATGGAACAGTTCACGCATGACCGTGCCATCACCCGGCACACCACTCCAGAGCAGGCGCTCACCCACATCCAGCAGCTTTACCGCGAACAGGTCGGGCATCTGCGCGACGCGATGCAGCGCTTTGTCGCCGGCGAGACGCCCTCCTCGCCCATCCATGCGTTCTACCCCAAGGTGCGGGTCCATACCCACACCGTGGCGCGCGCCGACACCAAGCTGGCCTATGGCTTTGTCGAAGGCCCGGGCACCTACGAAGCCACGCTTACGCGGCCCGATCTGTTCGCCGAGTACTACGCCGAACAGCTGCGCCTGCTGCGCGCCAGCCACGACGTCGATTTCGAGGTGGGCCTGAGCGACAAGCCCATCCCCATCCACTTCTCGTTTGCCGAGAACGACCACATCGAAGGCACGCTCACGCCCGAGCGCCGCATGCTGATGCGCGATGTGTTCGACCTGCCCGACCTCGAGGCCATGGACGACGGCATCGCCAACGGCACCTGGCAGCCCCAGCCCGGCGGCGCGCTGCCGCTGTCGCTGTTCACCGCGCCGCGCGTCGACTACTCGCTGCACCGGCTGCGCCACTACACGGGCACCGCGCCCGAGTGGTTCCAGAACTTCGTGCTGTTCACCAACTACCAGTTCTACATCGACGAATTCATCCGCCTGGGCCATGCCGAGATGGCCAAGCCCGACAGCGAGTACTGCGCCTTTGTCGAACCCGGCAACGTGGTCACGCGCCGCGTGGGCCTGCCCGCCGAGGCCGTCGACGAACTCGGCACGCCGCCGCCGCGCCTGCCCCAGATGCCCGGCTACCACCTGGTGCGCGCCGACAGCAGCGGCACCACCATGGTCAACATCGGCGTGGGCCCGGCCAACGCCAAGACCATCACCGACCACATCGCCGTGCTGCGCCCGCATGCCTGGATGATGCTGGGCCACTGCGCCGGCCTGCGCAACAGCCAGCAGCTTGGCGACTACGTGCTGGCCCACGCCTATGTGCGCGAGGACCATGTGCTCGACGAGGAGCTGCCGCTGTGGGTGCCGATTCCGGCGCTGGCCGAGATCCAGGTCGCGCTGCAGCAGGCCGTGGCCGATGTGACGCAGATGCCCGGCAGCGACCTCAAGCGCATCATGCGCACCGGCACCGTCGCCAGCACCGACAACCGCAACTGGGAGCTGCTGCCCGACAACCTGCCCCAGCGGCGCTTCAGCCAGAGCCGCGCCGTGGCGCTCGACATGGAAAGCGCCACCATTGCCGCCAACGGTTTCCGCTTTCGCGTGCCCTACGGCACCTTGCTGTGCGTCAGCGACAAGCCGCTGCACGGCGAGATCAAGCTGCCCGGCATGGCCAACCACTTCTACCGCGAGCGCGTGGACCAGCATC
>NZ_JAVWWA010000008.1:0-18672 GCF_036666375.1 Comamonas sp.
CGGCTGCCGCAGCACCGGCCTCGCCACGCACTGCAAAGACCAGCGGCCAGGTCTGCGCCGGGTCCTGCACGGCAACGCACTGCACTTCGAGCGTGCCGACTTCGGTCATCGTTGCCTGCAGCAGCACTTCGACCTGGGCGCGTTCGCGGCCCGGCGGCGCGGGCAGCACGGCCGTGAGCGGCGGCAGATGCACCAATTCCTGGCCCGCGAGATCGCGCACCTCGCCGGCCGCCACCGGGCCCGCCGCGGTCGATGCCAGCAGATGAAAGCGCACGGCCTGGCCCAGGCGCAGCGCAAACCGCTGGTCGGCCAGGCGCACCGCCATGCCCTCTTCGCTGCCCTGGGGCAGTATGCAGATCGCGCGCAGCCGGCTGTCGTCGCTATCCAGCCGCAGGAAATAGCTGCGCGCCGAGCCGCCGCCAATGCGCAGGCCGCGCGGCGCGGCCGCTGCGGCGGCGGGCCGGCCGCGCTGCGCGCGCTCCAGGCCATAGGCAACCGCGCCGCGCGCCACCGCCCAGTCGGGGTGTTCATTGATCAGCACGCGCAGCGGCGCGCCGCGCCATTGCGTGAGTTGCTCGAACACGCGCTGGGCAATTGCCGGGCTGTGGAACACCCCGCCGTTGAACAGCACGCTGTCGGGCACGCGCTGCGGTCCCAGCAGCGGCGCATGGGCATGCAGAAAAGCCGCGAGATGGCGCGTGATAGCCGCATCGGCAGGATAAGGCAGTCCCCAGGCCAGCAGGCCGGCCTGGCGCTGCTGCGGCCGCGCGTCGGCGGGCTGCAGCGGGAAAAAACCTTCGAGCAGCATCTGCTGCACGCGCTCGCGGCGCAGCTGCGCCGAGCGCGCGCCGCCCATCAGCTGCGCGCCGCTGCCCAGCAGCGTGACGGTGACGGCTTCGGGCGCATCGTCGGCAAGCAACTGCTCCTTGGCGACGCGGCAGCGCTGCACCAGCTGCGCAAAGCGCGCGGCCGACAGCCGCGGCTGGGGCGCGGCCATTTCGGCCTCAAGGCCATGGGCCAGCGCCAGATCCATGTTGTCGCCGCCTAGCATCAGGTGCGCGCCCACGCCGCGGCGCGCGAGTTCGGGCAGGCCGTCGCTGGCCTGCACCTGCACCAGGCTCAAATCGGTGGTGCCACCGCCGATATCGACGACCAGCAGCCATTCGGTGCCCTGCAGCGCCTCGCCCACCTGGGCCGACTGCATCAGCAGCCAGTCGTGCAGCGCGGCCTGCGGCTCCTCCAGCAGGCGCAGCGGCGGCAGGCCGGCGAGCTGCGCGGCTTCTAGCGTCAGCGCGCGTGCACCTTCGTCAAACGACGCCGGCACGGTGAGCACCAGTTCCTGCTGCGCCAGCGGTGCTTCGGGAAAGGCGTCATCCCAGGCCGCGCGCAGATGCGCGAGGTAGCTGGCACTGGCCTGCAGCGGCGAAATCTTGGCCACGCCTTCGGGCGCGCCCCAGGGCAATATGGGTGCCGCGCGATCCACGCCCGCATGCGACAGCCAGCTCTTGGCGCTGCTCACCAGCCGGCCCGGCACCTGGGCGCCCAGATCCTGGGCATAGCGGCCCAGCAGCGCGGGCGCGGCATCGCTGGCGAACAAGGCAGGCCAGGGCTGATTCCAGGTTTCTGGCGCGAGTTCGCCCGCACCCGCCTGGTAGCGCAGCGAAGGCAGCAGCGGGCCGGAGGCGATTTCCGCGCCCGAGATGCGCTGCGCGATCGGCAGCAGGGTGACCGGCGCGCTGCCGTCGGCCGGCGCATAGGCCAGCAGCGTATGGCTGGTGCCCAGGTCTATGCCGACGATGTAGGCGGCTGCGGACTGGGTCAATGCGCCCTCCTTTTAGACGGCGGCGCTGTCAGCGCGCACATCGAACTCGACTTTCCAGCGTTCCTCGCTGCCCAGCGGAACGGCATGCAACTCGAGCGTGCCGATATCGGTCACGCTCGCATGCAGTCGCACGGCGACGACTTCGCCGGGCGCGCGGCCCTGGGCGGGCAGCAGGATTTCAATTTCCTGCAGCTCGACCAGTTCCTCGGGCCCCCAGAACTCGAGCAGGCTGCCGACCTGATCGTTGCGGCGGGTCGACGAGCCGAAGAAGCGCAGCCGCACGGGCTCGCCCACGACCAGGCCGAACTCCTGCGCGTCGAGCGCGACTTCCGTGCCCTCTTCCATGCCGAAGGGCGCCAGGCACAGCGCCGACAGCGGTGGCTCCATGCCGGGAATGGCGGGCATGTTGGACTCGACGCCCACGTAGTACGACTGCGCCGCGCCGCCGCGGATGCGCACGCCGCGGCCCTGGCGTACATAGCCGAAATAGGCCGCACCGCGCGCCACCGCCAGATCGAGATCGGCACCGCCGAGCAGCCGCGCGGGCACCGCGCCTTCCGATGCCAGCCAGCCGTTGAGCACCGACAGCAGGCGTTCGGCAATCAGGCCCGACTTGAGCACGCCGCCGTTGAACAGCACGGCCGAAGGATGCAGGAAGCTCGCGCCTTCGGGCTGCGTGCCCTGCAGGCCTTCGATGGCTTCGGTGGCGCCGGCCTGGCGCGACAAAAAGGCCGCGAGGTGGCGCGTGACGGCCGCGTCCTGCGCATAGGGCAGGCCCAGCTGGGTCAGCGCGGCGCGCGCGCGCGTCAGCGGCTTGTCGCTCACGGCGACCTGCGGGAAGAAGCCGTCGACCAGGATCTGCGTGAGTTCGGCGCGCGTGACTTCGGTGCGCACCGAGCCGCCGATCAGCTTGGAGCCGCGGCTGGGAACGACCACGGGAACGCTGTCGAGCGCGGCGTCGCTGAGCAGCGCTTCCTTGGCCGCGCGGCAGGCATGGGCCAGGGCGCGCGTCTGCCAGGCATCGAGCTGGCGGCCTTCGGCAGCCAGCTTGCGCGCCACGCCATAGGCCAGCGCGAGATCCATGTTGTCGCCGCCCAGCAGGATGTGCTCGCCCACGGCCACGCGCTGCAGGCTCAGTTCGCCGGCGTTCTCGAGCACCGCCATCAGCGACAGATCGGTGGTGCCGCCGCCGACGTCGACCACCAGGATCACATCGCCGGGGCTGACCTGCTTGCGCCAGTCGCCCGCGCTGCCTTCGATCCAGCTGTAGAGCGCGGCCTGGGGTTCTTCGAGCAGCGTCAGCTGCTGGAAGCCCGCGGCGCGCGCGGCCTCGGCCGTGAGTTCGCGCGCTGCCGGGTCGAACGACGCGGGAATCGTCACCGTGATGTCCTGGGCGTCGAACGGCGCTTCCGGATGCGCCTGCTCCCAGGCCCAGCGCAGGTGCGACAGATAGCGTATCGAGGCCGTGAGCGGCGAGATGCGGTGCACTTCGGCGGGCGCGTCGGCCGGCAGCAGCGGCGCGCGCCGGTCCACGCCGGGATGGCACAGCCAGCTCTTGGCGCTGCTCACCAGCCGGATCGGCGTGGCCGCGCCGCGCGCACGCGCGAGTTCGCCAACGGCGAAGTCCTGCTGCGCCCCCCAGGGCAGGGCAAGATCGCCGGGAGCGAGTTCGCTTTCATGCGGCAGATAGAGAAACGAGGGCAGCAGCGGCTTGGCTTCGACCGCGGCCGGGCCCGTGAGCTGCGGAATGTCGAGCACGCCATGCACCACCTGGTCGCCGTCGCTGGCCTGCTGATCGACCCACGACAGCGCGCAATGCGTGGTGCCCAGGTCTATGCCTATGCTGTAGCGCGCGCCGCTCACAGTTCCACCTCGGCCTGGGCAATCACGCTGGCCGCCTTGGCGTCGGTCAGCTGGGGCAGGCGCGTGGCGCTCACGCGCCAGCCGCGGTGACCCAGCGTGCCGGTGAACGGCGCCTGGCCCACAACGTTGCCCGTGAGACGCACGGCCGCGGCGTCAAAGCCATCGGCCAGCGTCACGCGGCTGCCTTCGGCTTCGCTGCGCACCGGCTCGAGCGTGAAATGCTCGGCCAGCACCTTGCGGCAGCCGGCGTGCACCACGCGTGTCGCGGCGCCGATGTCGGCGTCGCTGTAGCCCGTGGTGTCTTCCTGCACGAAGTCGACAAAGCGCGCTTCGCGCTGCAGCAGGCCCAGCAGCTGCAGCGCGCTGGTATCGGCGGCAAGCACCGGCGCGACGGGCGCGGCAACGGGTGCAGCAACGGGCGCGGGGGCGGCAACGACCGGCGCAGGCGCGGCGGCCACCGGGGCGGGTGCGGGCATATCGGCGGCGAAGGCTTCGCCGGCACGCAGGCGCGCGACGTTGGCGGCGAAACGCGCATCGCCCAGGATGGCGAAGAAGCTGCTCATGGCAAGCGCAACGCGCGACAGGAAGGAGGGAGGAGTGGAGTTCATGTTCGGGTCTCTGCCATCATCAACGCGGTCGGCGCGCGCACGGGCCGACAACGGGCCCGCTCAGCACAGCACCTGACCGCAGGAGCTCGGGGCCCGGGGGCCGCGGCGTGAAAAGGGAGGGTCATGTTAACGAATCCGGGCGCAGGGCATGGGTCGAGGCGCCACGTGGCGCAGCGGTATATAGGTTTTTACACGGATGCGCGCCGGGCCCAGGACCCACGGGGAAATGGATGCGATGCGATAATTGCGCCACCTGATCACCATCTTTGCCATGCCCACCGCCTGCCCTTCTCCCGCCGAACACAGCCCTGCCCTGCAGCGCTGCGCGCTGGCGCATGGGCATCCCGGCGTTCCGACGGCCTTCATCAGCCTTTGCGGCTTTACGGCCCTGCTTTCCGCCGCCGTGCGGAAAGCTCAGGCCACGGCACAGGCCGACTGACTTCCCGCACGGCCCCACAGGGGCTTGCGCCGCAAGCTCCTTTGCATGGAGCACGCCAGGATTTTCAAAACCACCCGGGTTCTTTCCTGGCTGCACGTTGGCGCAGCGCTGCATGCACTGCGCGCCATTGATTGCGGACCGTCATGGAATTCTCCAAAGATTTTCTCAAAGCCAAGAGCCCCTGCGCCGCAGGGTTTCGCTGGTTCATTCGCCACCAGCACGAAGGCCGCGACTACCAGTTGCTGCTCGACAACCTGGTGCGCGACGGGCGCATCGAGGACGCATGCTGGCTGCTGTCGCAGTTCGGCCCCACCGACGCCGAACTGCACCTCGACCACCTTGAAGCCGAGGCCCTGGTGTTCGCGGGCAGCGTGATCGTCCACGGCGACGTGCGCGTCGCCGGCGTGCTGCGCGTGGGCCGCAGCCTGCAGGTGGGCGCAGGCATACGCGCCGCGCGCCTGGAAGCGGGTGAGGACATCCAGAGCGGCGGCGCGATCTTCTGCGGCGGTGCGCTGCAGGCCGGCGGCACCGTCAAGGCCGCGTGGAGCGTCGAGACCCAGGGCGACCTGGCCTGCGAAAAGCTGCGCACCGGCTGGGGCCTCGACTGCCAGGGCAATCTGACACTGAGCGGCGAAGCCCAGATCGGCCAGGAGCTGCTGGTCGCGGGCGATATCCGCTGCGCCAAGAGCCTGCGCAGCGGCGGCGCGCTGAGCGCGCAGGGCAATATCCACGCCAGCCACGGCATCGATGCCGGCGGCGACGTGCACTGCGGCAAGCACCTGCAGGCCGACTGGGGCATTCGCGCGCGCGGTGCGATCACCGCTGCGGGCGCGATCAAGGCCGGCGAGACACTGCAGGCCGAAAGCGATATCTGCGCCGGACCGGGCTATGGCGTGTATGCGGGACTGAGCGTGCAGATGGACGCCTGGGAAGACTGCGCGACCGTGCGCGCCGCGCGCAAGCCCGAAGGGCTGGTCAGCGGCCACTGGCAGGCACAGCACGCGGACCGCGCCGTGGCCTGAGCCGGGGCGTGCACGCAGAGCGAGTAGCATCGCTGCGGGCGCGGCCCTTGCCCGCGCCCGATCAGGAGTTTCTTGCATGCTTCGCCGTGATTTTTTTCTTCTGGCGTCCAGCGCCGCCGTCGCCACTTCGCTGCCCCGCTGGAGCTGGTCGACAACGCTGCGCCAACGCGATCTGTTTCCGCTGGGCGTCGCGAGCGGCTCGCCCACCGCCGACGGCTTCGTGCTCTGGACGCGCCTGCTCGACGGCCCGGTGCCGGGCACGGTTGCCGCCGACACGCCGCGCACACCGCTGCCACCCGCGCTGACCGTGCACTGGGAAATCGCCGAGGACGATGCCTTCAAGAATATCGTGCGCCGCGGAACGGCCCAGGCCCTCGAGGCGCTGGGCCATAGCGTGCATGTGGAAGTCACGGGGCTGCGGCCCGATCGCTGGTACTGGTACCGCTTCATGCACGGCGACGCCGTGACGCAGACCGCGCGCACGCGCACCGCGCCCCACATCCACGCCATGCCGGACAGGATGCGCTTTGCGTTCGTGTCCTGCCAGCGCTGGGAGCAGGGCCGCTATGCGGGCTACCAGCACATGCTCGACGAGGATCTGGACGCCGTGCTGTTTCTCGGCGACTACATCTACGAATACGCAATGCCGAAGAAGCCGCCCCACCCGGCGCTGGTGCGCACGCACACGCTGGCGGTCGCCAGAACGCTGCAGGACTACCGCGACCGTTACGCGCTGTACCGCACCGACGCGCAACTGCAGGCCGCGCACCGCGCCTGTCCGTGGATCGTGACCTGGGACGACCATGAAGTGCAGAACGACTACGCCGGTGTCGAAGGTCTGGGCGCGCAGGACGCGTTTCTCGCCATGCGCGGCCAGGGCTATCAGGCGTTCTACGAAAACATGCCGCTGCGCGCTTGCAGCCTCAGCCGCGGCATCGAAGGGCTTGGCACGGCCGACGGTGTGAAGGTCCACGACCGCCACGCCTGGGGCAGGCTGCTGCGCTTTCACCTGCTCGACACGCGCCAGTACAGCAGCGCCCAGCCCTGCCGGCCGCCTGGCCGCAATCCGCCCGATTCGGTCTCGCCCGAACACTGCGCCGAGATGCTGGACCCCGAGCGCTCGATGCTGGGCCTGGCCCAGGAGCGCTGGTTGGCCCAGGGACTGCGCCAGGATGCGAGCGCGCAGACCCGCTGGAGCGTGCTCGCGCAGCAGACCATGTTCTCGCGGCGCAACTACAAGCAGGCGCCCGCGCAAAGCTTCAACAGCAGCACCTGGGACGCCTACCCCGCAAGCCGCCAGCGCGTGTGCGATGCAATACGCACGAGCGCGGTGCGCAACGCCGTGGTCATCGGCGGCGACATCCACCAGAACTACGTGAGCCGCGTGCTCAGCGATTTCTCCGACCCGGAATCGAAGGTGATCGGCAGCGAATTCTGCGGCACGTCTTTGACGTCGCACAGCAAGACACCGCGCGCACGCGCCCAGGAAATCGCCGACAACAACCCGCACATCCTGCTCGCGCGCCCCGACAAGCGTGGCTATGCAGTGGCCGAAGTCACGCCCGAGCGCTGGACCACGAGCTTGCGTGTGCTCGATGACGTGGCACAGGCCGACAGCGCCGTCGCCACGCTCGCGCGCTTTGTCGTCAACGACCAGGTGCCCGGGCCAGAAATCGCCTGAGCACGCGGCCCGGCCAAGGGACAGGCCGGGGCCTTCCCATGCAAATTGCGCGGCCCGCGAGACGATTCAGCGCCTGGTGTTACCTACCGGGGAATAGCCCAACGTCACCTCGTTGCAATCGCCCTCGCGCCGATAGGAAAAGCGATCGGCCAGTCTGCGCACAAAATGCACGCCCAAGCCTCCAAGGTCCCGTTCTTCCAACGCAACATCCAGGTCTGGCGCAGGCAGACCGGTGGGATCGAACGCCGGACCCCGATCCCGAATCACGGCCTGCAGCGCATGCGGCGGCACGAACTCCACCGCCACCGATACCGGCCCCCCTTGGCCCCCATAGGCATGCATGGCGACGTTCGTCAGCAATTCGTCGAGCATCAGTGCGAACCTGGCCGTCAGCCCCGGGGGCAAATCAGCGGAATCGGCCCAAGCTTCCAGGCGTTCGAAAAATGCCGGCAGTTCCTGGACCGTGCCATGCAGATCACACCTCAAGGAAACGGGATTCTTCATAAGCGACCGTGGAGTCAGGGACTGTTGGATACGAGGTACGCAGGGCCTGCCAGCGGGCTTTGCGCTGCCGTCTGAATATTGTGACATGAGCACCTCCACACCACATCCCCCGTCCCGGGCCTTCGCAGCTCCCCTGCTCGAAGTCGGCGGCCTGTGGCTGCTGATCGTGCTCGGCGGCGTGCTGCTGATCGCCGGCCTGTTCGATCATTGGCGCCAGCAGGAACTGCAGACCCTGGAGCGCGTGCATATCGAACTCACACTGCGCGAAATCCAGGATGAAATCGAAGGCGAGCTGTCGCTGGGCAAGGAGCTGCAGCAGTACCCGCGCATCCAGGACCTGCTCGAGCGCTATCTGCGCAAGGACCCACAGCTCTACAGTCTGGACATACTGGACAAGAACGGCCGCACGCTGTTCAGCACGGACCGCGGCAGCGAGGGCGAACCCCTGCCGCCGCTGGCCCAGGCAGCGGCTCTGCAGGCAGCGGCAAGCCACCAGCCATGGAACGCCTTCATAGAGTCGACGCCGATGATGGGGCTCGATGTGCGCACCCCGTTTGGCGAGACCGCAGGCCATGTGAGCGCAACCTATGCCTCGCATGCGGCCGCTGGGCTTTCTGGCCCGATGGTGTCTGCGCCGCTGCTGCTCAGCTTGCTCGCCACGGCCCTGGCCGGCATGTTCGCAGTCTGGCTGGCCACGGGCCATCAGCGTCGGCTGCGGCACGCTCAGTTGCATGGCCGCATCGCCCAGATCGATGCGCAACTCGCGACCACGGACCAGCGGCTGGACGAGGGATCGCAACGGCTGGATGTCGTGGAGCGCATCGAATGATCCGCGCAAACGCCCGGCGCAGTGCGCGTGATTGGACCGCTGTGAAGCTGGGCTGCGCGGCCGCCCTGCTGCTGGCCTTGGCCACGGCCTTTCTGTCCCATGTCCATTACAGCCAGATGCAGGCGGCGCGCGCCCAGGCAGCGCAGACGCGCGCGCAATTGATGGCGCAATCCATAGGCCAGCGTCTGGCGCATGCCATCGCCGCCGGCATCCCTTTGCACGAGCTCGTGGGGGTGCCTGAGTTCCTCGACCGCTGGAGCCGCAGCCATCCCGAAGTCACGCGCATCGCGGTGCACGACATGGAAGGCCGGATGCTGTGGATCAACCATTCGCAGAGCACCCCGCCTTCCGAGTTCGGTGAGGGCAGCGCCGATGTCGCGCCCGCAGGCTTTGCGCTGGCGCGCGTCAGCCTGCAGCTGCAGGCCGACAGCCTGCACGGGGTGGCCGAGCGCCTGGCGCTGCTCATTCCCGCACTGCTGCTGTGCAGCGCGCTGGCCTATCTCGGCGCGCTCTTCGCCTGCGCCCAGGGTCCATGGCTGCGCAACCACGGCACGCGCCTGATCGCGCGCTGGGTGGCGCGTGGCGACTACCGCCAGCTGCTGGTACTGCCGCAACGCAAGCCGTTTGACCTGCGCGTGCAGGAAGTGGCGCATGGCATGCGCCGCGTGCACGAGCGCGTCACGCGCATGCGCTTGCTGATCGGCTCGCTGCGGCGCACCGAACCGCAGCAGCTGCGGCGCGATTACCTCGATCAGATCCTGCAGCAGGTCGAAGGGAAGGACCGTTTTGCCGACATGGATCTGGCCATTGTGCGGCTCGTCGCCGTCCAGGCCCAGTCGATGTGGATGGGACTGCTGCTGTGTCTTGGCGCGCTCGCGCCCTTGACCTACGCGTTGCGCGCGCTCGCGCAGAACAGCGACAGTCCGACCCCTTGGCAGCAGGCGCTGCCGGCCGCATGCCTGGGCCTGCTGGCGCTCGCTGCGGCCGCGGGCTGGACGCTGGCCGCGCGGCTGCGCATGACCACGCTCGCCCTGCTGATCCTGGGGCTGGCCGCGCTGCTGCCGGCGCCTTTGACGCTGCTGCTGGACAGCCCCCTGCACCCCGGCTGGATTGCCGCCTGGAATGGCGGCTTCGCGGGCGCCGCGATGGCGGCCTGCACCTGTACCCAGGGCCACCCCGACACGCATCGCTTCTTCACCCATGTCCAGCCCCGCATTCCCGGTGCCGCGCTGCTCGCCTGGTGGGTGGGGCTGCTGTGGCTCGCGCCCGCGCTGGGCTATTACGCCCATGCGGCACTTCCCTCTGCCTGGGCCGTGGCGACGCTGCTGCTGCCTATGGTCTGCGGACTGTTTTTCGCCGCGCGCTGGGATGTGGCGCACAGCCCCTGGCGGATGCGCATGGCGGCCACGGCGCGCGCTGGCGAAGCCCCGTGGCGCTGGAACGTATTGGGCCTTGCCGCGGGTCTGGTCGCCGGTCCCGTGCTGCAGGGTCTTGCACTGTCCGGCACGAACGCGCCCGCGGCCCTGCTGCAGCAATGCGCGCTGGGCCTTGGACTGGCCCTGGTCTGGGCTCGACGCGAAGGGAGCCGGCCGCGCCCGCACGCACCCACTCGGCGCACGCCGCGGCACCTGCAGGCCGCGGCCCTGGTCGGCTTGATCGCGCTGACCCTGCCGCTGGTCACCGGCGCGGCAAGCCCCGGGCCCGGCAACTTCGAATGGCTGCTGCCTGTGCTGCAAGGACTGCCATTGGGATGGCTGCTGGGCCAGGGACTGACCCGGGCCGCGCAGGCCCCTCAGGGTGCAGTCGGCGCGCGGATGTGGGTGGGCGCAGCGCTGGGCGCCGGGTTGAGCGCCGTTGCCATCCTGTCCGGCCTGCAAGGCGGGCTGCCCGTTCTGGCCTTGCTGCTGCTGGCCCGGGCCGGCGTGGCACATCCCAAAGACAACCATGTCGCTTAGATCCCGAATTTTCTGCGCACTAATGCTGGGCATTGCCTGCCTGGGTCTGCTGTGCGCGGCATTGGTCTGGCAAACCCAGGCCTACGCCCAGCAACAGCAGGGGCGGCTGCTGTTGCAGACACTGACCCACGCCTGGGAACAATGGCAGGCACAGCAGATGGACGCGCTGCAGCGCGCCGCGCAGCAACTGACCGACGCCCCGCGGCACGGGCTCGAACAACGCATGCATGCGCTGGCGAAAGGCCGTCCCGGCCTGCGCATCGACCTGTTTGACGAGAATGCACAAAGGCTGGCCACCACCGCCGCAAGCGCCGATTCCGAGCCGCTGCCCGATCCGGCAGCACTGCCCGCGCAGGGTCTGCACGCCCTGTCTGCACGCACCTACAGCTGGCTATGGCGTACCCGCGCAGGCCCGCATGTGCTGGTGCTGAGCCAGGATGCGGTCGCGGTCCTGCCCGCGCTAGCACAACGGCTCGAGGGTCCATTCCACCTTCTCAACATGCGCGGCAATCCTGCGGCCGGCGCACCGGCGCCCGGCGCTTCGGCGGCCGGCATTGCAGAAAGACGCATGTCGGCCGACGAGCAATTTTTCGCCCAGGTCGTGGTGCCGGTGCGCCACGCACAGGTGCTGACGCTGGCTGCCGGCGATGCGCGGCTCGCGCGGCAGCCCGCACTGCAGCTGGTCAGCCAGCCCCTGACCGGAGCCGGCGGCAGCGTGATCGGCACCCTGGTCTGGAGCCGGCCCATTTCCGCCGACGCACAGCAGCAGCGCCAGTTCGCCCGGCGCCTGGCCATGCAGGCAGGTGCGCTGCTGCTGCTGGTCAGCGCCGGACTTTTCTTGTTCCTGCGGCACGCGCTCGATCCGCTGACGCGCAATGTGCAGGTGCTGGAATCGCTGGCCCGGGGCCAGACCGACATTGCGCTGCATGCGGGCGAAGACGATGCGCAAGATGAGTCGGGCAGCGTCGCCCGCGGCGTGCTGCAAATACGCTCCGAGCTGCTGAGCCTGGAGACGCTGCGCCAGGAGCGCGTGCGCACGCGGCGCCAGCAGGAGCGCCTGATCCGCGACCAATTGCGCAGCCTCGCCGAAAACCTGGACCCCACATCGCGCGAGGAAATCCTGCTGGCCCTGGGAACGCAGGCCGTGGCCACTGCATCGACAATGAACGAAGCGCCGAATGGGCTCGCCGACCTGGCCGGCATTCTGGGCCGGATGTCGGGCCTGGTCAGCACCCAGCAGAGCCGCCTGCTCAAGCTGCTGCGCGAAGTGCAGGCCTCGGTCCAGACACAGGCGATGCTGGCCAGCCTGCAACAGGAGCTGGAAATCGCGCGCGAGATGCAGCTGTCGATTCTTCCGCGCCAGACGCCGAGTCGGCCCGAGATCGAGATCGCCGCGACGATGATTGCGGCCAAGGAAATCGGCGGCGACTTCTACGACTACTTCGCCATCGACGACGATCATCTGGCCATCGTGATCGCCGACGTGTCGGGCAAGGGCGTTCCCGCGGCGTTCTTCATGGCCATCTCGCGCACCCTGCTCAAGAGCAACGGACTTTTCCTGCGCACGCCGGGCGCGACCATCGCCGCGCTCAACGACCAGTTGTGCACCGAGAACGACCAGATGATGTTCGTCACGGTGTTCTATGCAGTGCTGCAGCTGTCCAGCGGGCAGCTGACGTACGTGAACGCCGGCCACAACCCGCCGGTGCTGATGCAGCAGGGCAAGGCACAGTTTTTCCCCAGGGGCAGGAACATGGGACTGGCCGTGCTCGCCGGCCAGCACTACCAGGAAGGCGCGCTGCAGCTGTCGCCGGGCGACAGTCTGCTGCTCTACACCGATGGCGTCACCGAAGCCACCGACGCACAGAACATGCTGTTCGGCGATCCGCGCCTGCTGCGGGTGGTGCAGTCGTTCAAGCCCCGGCCCGATCAGCGCGGGCCCGCGCGGCAACTGACCGAGCACATCGTCGCGCAAGTGCGGCGCTTCGAAGCCGGCGCGGCCCAGGCCGACGACATCACGGTCGTGACGCTGACCTACAAGGGCCAGGCGCCAGGAACCGGCGTCAACGCCGCGCCAACCTCCGCTGTTTCCTTTCCGCTGTTGCCAGGAGTTCCATGAAACCCCGTACCGTGCTTTTCCGCATGCTGCGCCTTGGGCTGTGCCTGGGGCTCGCGCTGGGCAGCGCTGCCCGCGCCCAGGCGCCTGCGCAGCCCGCGTCCTTCACCATCGTGATGGTGCTGCCGCACGCGGCGCAAAGCACCGAAGCCGGTTTTCGCAGCTACCTGCAGCGCGAAAATGTCGCGGCGCGCTACATCGAAGTCCGCTATTCGGGCGACAGGCTGGAGGAACCGGTACTTCGCCAGCAGGTCGCGGCACTGGGCCCCGACCTGGTCTACGCCCTGGGCTCGCCCACGGCCCTGGCGCTCGCCGGCCGCCACGACGAAAGCAACGCCGCCAACCCGCTGCGCCACACGCCCATCGTTTTCACGGAAGTCGCCGACCCGGTCGGTGTCGGCCTGCTGCGCAATCCGCAGCGGCCCGAGCGCAATATCACGGGCGTGAGCCATATCGCGCCGCTGGACCTGCAGTTCAACGCCATTCAAGCCTATCGGCCGTTTCACCGCATCGGCTATCTGCACAACCCGGACGAGCCCAACTCGTCGATCATTCTGCGCGACCTGCAGGCATTTGCCCGGCGCCAGGGCCTGGAGGTGATCGATGCCAGCCTCGGGACCGGTGCCGACCCGGCACAGATCGCGCGAAAGGTGGCCGAGATCGCAGCGCGCGGCGCCGAACTGCTTTACGTGGGCCCGGTCGCCCTGCTCGCGTTCACACACCGCGACGCAGTCATGGAGGCCGCGCTGCGCCAGCGGCTGCCGACGTTCTGCACCACGGAAAGCATAGTGCGACGTTCGGGCTGCCTGTTCGGACTGTTTTCCAACGACACCAACGTCGGGCGCTTCGCGGGGTCGATGGCGCGCCAGATACTGCTGGAGAAAAAGCCCGTCAGCGCGATTCCCGCATCGACGCTGCAGCGCTTTTCACTGCTGGTGAACCTTCCCACGGCGCAGACGCTGGACCTGTATCCGCCGATGCTGCTGCTGAATGTGGCGGAGGTGGTGACCGCAACGTCGCCGACGCGGCGCTGAGCCTGCCGGCTCAGGCAGACTTGGCAATCACATCCTTTATCACATCCGCGACGACCTTGAACACGGTGGTCTGGGTCTGCGCGAAGATGGACCACTCCTGCATTTGCGCCTGCATGTTCAACATCTGGCCGGTGGAGGGGTTGTCGCCGAGGGAGCTCAACGTCGCCTTCAGCATGGCTTCGCGGCTGGCCGTGGCCTGGCCGACGACGTTGCCGACATAGCTTAACGAAAAGTCTTGGTTGATTGATCCGGCCATGGTCTAGTTCCTTTCTTGTCCCGGGTACGGGAAGCGGTTGCCTGCAGGAGGCGGGGGGGGCGAAAAATGGGTGAGCACTTCGTGCGCGGCGAGACCGGCATCGAGCAGCGCCGCGAGCTCGCGGTAGCGGTCAGGCGCCACGCCGGCAGCCATGCTGGCGCGCGTGCGCTGCTGCAGCTCGGCCAGCTGCCCCAGCGTCTCTTCACGCGCCTGCGCCGCTTGCGCGCCACGCAGGCGCTCTTCGAGCGGGCTCAAGGCTTCAGGCCGCAGCGTTTGCATGGTGTCGGGCAATAACAATTTCATCGGTTTATCTCCACCCGTTTCGGGCCGTCAAACACCAGGTGATCGGGCGCGATGGCCGCCAGCCGCCAGCCGGCGCGCGCCGCGCCTGGTTGCAGCTTGGCACCATCGGCGAGCACCACATAGGGCGCGGCGCCGCCCACCACGCTGCGCACGGCGAACGGCAAGCCGGCCTCGGAGAAACTGAGCCGGCGCGCCGCGCCGGGCTCCTTGACGAGCTGCGTCCTGAGCAGAAAAGGAACATCGCTCAACGGCGTCTGCGCCTGCGCCAGCGCACGCTCGAGCTGCGGGCGTTGCGACGCAGTGACTTCCACGGTCAGCACCAGTTGTTCGCCATCCCACAGGGCCTCGGTGGCCGTCAGGCCTTGCGCGCCCAGCCAGCGCAACACTTCAGGGCCTTGCAGCGCCGCGACGCGCAGGCCGTCGATGATCTCTATGCCTTCGGGCGCACGCGCGCGCAACTGCGCCAGCGTCTGCTGCTGCATGTCGGCGGTGACCACCACGCCGCGCACCTGCACCTTGCCCGCCCCCATGGGCGCGAAGCGCAGGCTCAGGCCCTGCGCCGATCCCACATCCGTCAATGCATCGAACACTTCCTGCGCCGTGCGCACCGCGAGCCGTGGCAGCGGGCGCAGGCTGGACAGGGCTTGCGCCAGGCGGTCGAACTGTTCTGCGCTGTCGACCCAGCCGCTGACCGTGACCCCTCCCTGGGCGTTGGCAACCACCCGCATGCGCAGCGCCGGATCAGCGAGCGCGATCGCCATGGTCGCTTCCTTGACGGCCTTTTCCCTGGCCTGCGGCGACAGTTGCAACGGCGCAGCGCCCTCGCCGGCCGCATCGGTAGGCGCGGAGGCCGGCGCATGGCGCCAAACGGCCCAGCCCGTGCCCAGCAGCGCCAGCGCCAGCACGCCGACCGCAGCCAATGGCCGCAGGCGCCGCAGCTGCAGCCTGGCGGGCAAGGCCACGGCGGCGGCCGGCGCTGCCTGTTCTTCGGCCGGTTCCAGATCCGGGCCGGCATGCGCCGAAGGGGCTTGCACCGCCGCCGGCGCCGGCGGTTCCCAGGGCAGATGGGCCGCGCAGATCGTGGCCTGCACCTGCCCGAGCAACGCGGCCGCCCCCAGCGCAAAGCCGGTCGCCATGGCCTGGCCCGGCGCCTGCACGAACCAGCGTCCGTCCTGCCAGGACAGCTGCAGCGACATGTCGGCGTCCAGCCCGCAATCGCTGAGCAACACATCACAATCCCCCACGCCGCCGACCCGCAGCCGCTCGTCGGTGGCGATGTCCAGGCGCGCGCCCTGGTGGCAACCGGACAGGATGCGAAGCTCCATGCACGCCAGCGCATCTGCGGCCATGGCAGGCGCACCGCAGTGGGCGTCATGGTGCCTCATGCATACCCCGCGTGCAGGCGGCCGGGCCACAAGCAATATCGGCGTGCGCCACGCATTAAGCTACCCAACCCGATGCGCACTACATACAATCGATTCGCGTAGGGGTTCAATAAATCATCACCATTGAATTGGTTAAGCGCATGAATATCGAGATCGAGCACCGCGACGACATCCTCATCATCCGCCCCTTGGGCCGGCTCGACAGCAGCAGCTCCCCCGAGCTCGAGCAACTGCTGACCGAGCAACTCGATGCGGGCTGCCAGCGCCTGGTTCTCGATTTCTCGGGGCTGAGCTACATCAGCTCCGCAGGCCTGCGCGTCGTGCTGCTGGCGGGCAAGAAACTGCGTGCCAGCCAGGGCAAGATCGTGCTGGCCGCGCTGCAGGACATGGTGCACGACGTCTTCGACATGAGCGGATTTCTCACGCTGTTCGCCGTGGCCCGCACCCTGGACGAAGGGCTGGCCCAGGTCTGAGGCGCGCGCCGCCGGCCATGTCGGGGCGGTCTTCACAGGTCCACCCTTGCCAGCGGCTGAATGTTGATTTCCTGCGTGAGTTCCTGGTAGGACAGCACGGGCAGCTCGTACAGGTCCTGCTCGATCATCTTGCGCATGTAGCGGCGGATATCCATCGAGGTCAGCAACACGGGCCGCTGCTGGCTTGCACCGATGTCGCCCACAGTCTTCTTGATGTTCTCCACGAGCGCCTTGCTCACCTCCGGATCCAGCGCGAGATAGCTGCCCGCCGATGTCTGCCGGATTGCGCCGCGCACCGCATCCTCGACCGCCGGCGCGAGCAGATAGGCCGGCAGCACGTTGTGCCCGCTCGAGTATTTGTTGCTGATGTGGCGCTTGAGCGTGGAGCGCACGTATTCGGTCAGCAGCACGGAGTCCTTTTCCTTTTGCCCCCACTCGATCAGCGACTCGAGAATGGCGCGCAGATTGCGCACCGAGATGTCCTCGGAGACCAGGCGCTGCAGGATTTCGGCGATCTTCTGGATAGGCAGCACGCGCGTAGATTCCTTGACCAGGTCCGGAAAGCGGCCCTCCATCGCGCTGAGCAGAAAGCGCGTCTCCTGGATGCCGATGAAGTCGGCCGAATATTTCTTCAGCACAAAGGCCAGGTGATAGGTCAGCACCTTGCTGGTGTCCATGAATCCGATGCCGGCGCGCGTCAGCGTGTCGCGCAGCGTGTCTCTGACCCACAGCGTGGGAATGTGCGGCAGGAAGGGGCTATCGCTTTCGTAGGGAATCTGCAGGGCATTCAAGTTGACTTGGGTTTCGCGCACCAACAGGTAGCCGGGGCGCAAACGCCCCTGCGACACCGGTACTTCGGACAGCAGCAGGGTGTAGCTCTCGGCGGCCAGCGCCTTGTTGAAACGCAGCTGTATGCCCGGAAACGGCACGCCCAGATCGAAGTACAGCGCGCGCCGAATCTTCAGCAGTTCCTCGTTGAGCACCTCGGAATCGAAGCTGGTCTGCAGGTCCGCGGCCACGTCCATCAGCAGCGGCACCGTGGGCGCGAACTCGTCGCTTCCATCGTTCTTGGGCTTGGGCTTCTTGTCGCCCGCGGCCAGCATCGCCGGCACCTCGGTCACCGCGCCGGTCTTGGCGTCAACCACACGGCGCATGCCGCGCATCGTGACGAAACCTATGCCGCCGACGACCACCGCCAGCACCAGGAACACCGGCAGCGGCATGCCCGGAATCATCCCCATGCCCAGCGCGACGGCCGCCGCGATCAGCAACGCGCGCGGCTGGGCCAGCACCTGCGAACCTATGTCCTTGCCGACGTTCGACGGCCCGTCGCCGGTCTGCACGCGCGTGACGATCATGCCCGCGCAGATGGCGATGAACAGCGCGGGAATCTGCGCAATCAGGCCGTCGCCTATGGTCAGCACCGAATAGACCTTGGCCGCGTCGGCAGCCGTCATGCCGCGCTGCATGGTGCCGACGATGATGCCGCCGAGCAGGTTGACGGCGACGATGATCAGGCCCGCAATCGCATCGCCCTTGACGAACTTCATCGCGCCATCCATTGCGCCATAGAGCTGGCTTTCCTTCTCCACGATGGCGCGGCGGCGCTTGGCCTCCTCCATGTCGATGGTGCCGGCGCGCATGTCGCCGTCGATGGACATCTGCTTGCCGGGCATGGCATCGAGCGAGAAGCGCGCCGCGACTTCGGCCACGCGCTCGGCGCCCTTGGTGATCACCACGAACTGCACGATGGTCAGGATCAGGAACACCACCAGCCCGACCACCAGATTGCCGCCGACGACGAAATTGCCGAAGGTATCGATGATGTGGCCCGCATCGCCCTGCAGCAGGATCAGCCGCGTGGTGGCAATCGAGATGCCCAGCCGGAACAGCGTCGTGACCAGCAGCACCGACGGAAACGACGAAAACGCCAGCGGCGAGGGCAGATACATGGCCACCATCAGCAAGATCGCCGAGATCGTCATGTTGATGCCGATCAACGTGTCGACCAGCCACGTCGGCAGCGGCAGGATCATCATGAAGATGACCGCGACGAGGAAGAAGGCCAGGATCAGGTCATTGCGGCTGGTGGCCAGCTGGACCACGCGCTGCAAGCGGGAAAAGGCGACAGACTGCGACATCAGAGGACCATTCAAGATTCAGGCGGATGCCGCCAACATGGAGAGATGCGCGCGCATCGCGCTGGCGGCTTCGGCGGACTGCTCCAGCGCCTGCAGGGCCTGGGCCCTGACCAGATGGAAGGTCGCGTCCATCGCACCCAGCAGCGCCAGGCGCTCCAGCGTCTGCAGGGCCTGGGTGGGCTTGGCCGCCCGCACCTGCGCCAACGCCAGCGACAGCAGCACGCGCGGGTCGTCGGGCACC
>NZ_JAVWWA010000008.1:18772-52810 GCF_036666375.1 Comamonas sp.
CGCGATCAGCAGCACCGCCGCCTTGTCGGGCCGACCGTGCTGCAGGTAGATATAGGCCAGCAGATCCATGAACTCGACCTCCTTGTGGCTCGCGCCCTCGGGGACTGCGTGCAGATCGAGGCTGTCGACGGCCATCATCAGCCTTGATACAGCGTGCTGCGGTACATCTGCGCCAGCTCGCGCAAGCTGCACTCGTCATCGAGCAGGCGCCCCGCGCGGTTCAGCTGCCGCGCCTTGGCGGAATCGGCGGGGCTTTGCTGCGCGGCCTGGCGCAGCCAATGGCGGACTGCGACCAGCGTCGCGTGGAAACGCCCCGGCAACAGCACGTCGCGGCTCTCCAAACGCGGTCGCAGTGCGGCGTCCAGCCAATCATCCATGGACGACTCCCACAGCAGATCATCCAGTTGAGCACGCGCTCCCATGTCGGTAGGCGGCGCATCACCCCTTTCGGGCATGGCCGTCCCGGTTTCAGGGTGCGCATGCGTGATGCTTTCAATGCCCCGGTCGAAAACCAGATGGTTGAAGCGGATATCTGACATGGGAGTCCTTCAGGTGCAGCGTGCCGGCAACGGCCTGGAGATCACGTGCTCTCCATCTGCTCCATAGGTAACCTCCCAAGGGCGACAGTTCCACGCGCGGGCGCAAAAGCCTGCCGACTCAGACCGAGGCCCGCGCCTGTGCGATCCAGCTTTGCAGATGGGCTGCGAGCCGGTGCATTTCACGCGCGCTGAAGTGCTCCAGCGGCAGTCGAGTGCCCACCACCAGCCATTGGCCCTGGGCAGTGGTGCGCACGCCGACCTGCACCGGATCGGCTGCGGAATCGCTGCGCGCGGCGCGCTGCATGGCCTGGAGCACCAGCGCCGCCAGGTCGTGGGACACGGGCTCGGCATGGTGCAGCACCACTTCATCACCCTGGGTCGACACACCCAGCAGCGCGCCCGAACCCAGCCGCAGCTGCAGATTGCCTTCCCGTCCGGGAGCAAGCCCCGGCAGACCGATGTCCGCGCCGAACTCGGCCAGCACCTTCGTCAGTTGCAGCATGTCAGTACTCATCTTCCTCGCGGTCTATCGCCGCATCGAGCGCGTCCTGCGCGGCCTTGAACACCGACTCGCGCTGATCGGGCGAGACAAACACACGCGGCGGCATATCGCGCAACAGTCCTTTGATGCCCGTGAGGAAATGCACTTGCGGCTCGGCAGCGCGCACACCGCAGCGCTCGCTCAGGCTCGTGAAGCGCTGCGCAGACGGCCACTTCTCGGCGCTCAGATCCACCAGGCCGCGCATCAGCTCCGCGGGTGGCATGCCGGCAAGCGCATATTTCCGCATCAACATGGACTGCAGCGACTTGCAACCATCGAGCACGCTGGCCACGACGCCCAGCTGGAACAGATCGCTCGACAGCGTCTGCAGCCGCGCGGGCGCGCACGACGGCTGCGTGGCCGCGATATCCTGACCCAGCGCCTGGATCAGCCGCTGCAGGCCGACGGAAAAGTCCTGCTCGCCGAACCGTTCGAGCGCCAGCTTGAGTGTTCCCGCCAGCGACGCCTCGCCCAGCACCACATCGCGATAGTCGGCCTGGAACCGGGCGATATCCCTGCGGGTCGCGCCGGCCTGGGCCGCAGTCCCCAGCGTATTGATGTCCGCGCGTATCGCCGGGCCATGCAGCATCTCAAGATCCTGCAGCGACTCGCGCAAATCCGTGAGCACCTCCTTGGCCGCACCGTCGCGCTCGCCTTGCTGCAGGGCGTAATGCAATGCCATGAACTGCGAGGAGGCCTCGCCGTACGCCTGACGCGCCAGCCGCGCTGGATCGCCCTGGCCCGATAGCAGGCGCTGGGCCAGCTGCGCCAACTCATCAGCGCTCGCACAGACCAGGGCCTGCTGCATGTACGCCTGTATGGCCTCGGCGCTCAGCGCCTCGAGCGCGCGCCAGCCCGCCTTGCGGCGCTCGGCTGCATGCTTGGATTCCAACTGCTCGCCGTGGTGCAGGCTGATTTCCGTGGCCGCGTCGGACAGCATGGAATCGCCGTTGTCGACCTGCACCTGCTGGCCGGCGAACTGGCCTACCGCGGCCTGCTCGTCTCCCTGGGCGCGGGTTTGCAGCCCTGGGCGATCGGACAAGGAGGTGTTGAAGGATTCGATTCTGGCCATGGCCTCCGCCGGTGGATGACATGCGCGCGCTGACGCCTCCATCAGTAACAGCGTCCCGCAGGCGGTTCCCAGGCAAGCAAAAAAGCCTCCCGCGGCGGGAACCGGATGGTGCTGCCCGTTACTTACGGTGACAGGGCCGCACGCCCAGCTTTGCCCCCTTGATTGCCGCACCGCAGAGGATCACCAATGGCCACCGACACCACCCCCGAAAGCATCATGGCCCAGGCCGAGGCACTGATAGCGAAGGTGCAGGCCGATCTCGACGCGGGCGAGGCCATCTATCGCGACCTCGGCCTCGATCCCGAGACCGCGCGCACCGCGCTGCAGCAACGCCTGACGCCCGAGCTGCACGCGCAGGCCCGGCGTGCCTTCGAGAAAGACCAGCAGGACATAGAGCAATATTTTCATGAGGAGCTGGCCCGCGCCGGATTGACGGCCCCCATCAAGAGTCCCAAACCCACGCGCCGCCCACGCTTCATGGTCTGAAGGCCGGCGACGCTCCTCGCTTTCTGAAGGTTCTCCATGTCTCTTTTCCCTCTTGACCTCAGTTCCATCCCCTTGATCAGCGCGGCCGATATCGACGCCATGGACCTGGGCACTGCCATCCAGTTGGTGCAGGGCCAGCGTGCCGTCTTGCTGGAAGATCTCGTCAAGGATCAGTTGAAGGAAATCCAAGATCGCAACCACAAGATCCAGGCGCTCAATACCACGATCAGCAGCGCACGCGAACTGATGTCTCAGTTCGGAGAAAAAGACGGGACGGATAAAAAAATCAGCGATTTAATTGAAAAAGAGAAGAAATCCATTCGCAATACGGAAGAATGGAAAGCAGATAATGAAAATTACAGAGAATCTCAAGTAAAAGAAAATGGAACCGCGATTCAAATACAAAAAGAGAAACAGAAATCCGCCCATGCAGAAGCAAGAAATTTAAGCGAAGAATTAAGCCTGATACGAAATTCCAGTGAAAATTCAAGAAAAATTAAAGAGATGAAGGAAAATATAGAAAAAGCAACCAGAGAATTCAATCAAGCAAGCCTCGAAATATCCAAACTTGAAAAAATAATTGATTTGGAATTCAATGATGGCGAAACAAAATCTGGCGCATATCTGGAGAATTTAAAAAACTCAGCCATGTACGCCAATCTGGAAATCGACGTCAAGAACAGGGGCGAACTGCAAACCCTGGTCGAAAACATCAAATCCGAGATAGACACGCTGTCCAACACCCAGCAAATGGACATGGTGCGCCTGCAGAATTACACGAACAAATACAACGACACATTCGAGGTGCGGACCAACATGCTCAACAAGGAGCACGAAGTGACATCCAAAATCAACAACAACATACGCTGAAATTCTCAGACCGAAAATTCTCTTGCACCACTCCATACTCAATAGTCGCCTGGAGAATCCATGACTTTTTCAATCGGCCTCAACGGTTCGCAGCAAATTACCAGTGCAGAAATCCAGAGCCTGGCTGTGGAAGATGCATTTCTTCTCGTCAATCACCAGCGCCTGGAAAATACGGGGAAAATACTCAAGAGCCAGATTGCGGAGGCGCAGGAGAAGAATAGCCAGATCAGTGACATCAACGACCTGATGAGCCTGGCGCGCAACGTACTGGCCGGTTTTGGCAGCGACGATAAGAGCGACGCAGCGATTCCCCTGGGCGATGATCTGACGAAGTTCCAGCAAGCGTGCCAAAGCGCGGGCTTCGATACCAAAGGCATCGGCAACAAGGCCCAACTGACCGCGACCCTCGAGAACTTCAAATCGAAAGTCGATTCCCTCACCAACTCCCAGCAAATTTCGATGCTGCGGTTGCAGAGCACGGTAAACGTCTACAGCGAAACACTCACCGCCCTCACCAATTTCATGAGCACTACGCATGACAGAAAGTCAGAAATCCTGAGAAATATATAAGAGGCCGTGATGAATGCAATTCCGTCCACCGAAGATCCTTGCCGGCAGGTGCTGGATCTGCTGAGCCAGGGCGCAGGCCTGGGTACGATTTTTGGCTACACCGCCGACGAATACGAAGCGCTCTACGCGCTGGGCCACGACCACTACAGCCAGCAACGCTACCTGGATGCCGCGAAGTGCTTCAGCTTCCTGATGGCGCACCAGTCACTGGAGCCGCGCTACATGAATGCGTTTGCTGCGTGCATGCAAATGCTCAAGCGTTACAAGGAAGCCATCCAGTACTACTCGACCGCCTCTGTACTGGACCTCGAAGACCCGCTACCCACCTTCCATACGGCCGAATGCTTCATAGCGCTCGAGATGCGCGAGCAGGCGAGTGAAGCGCTGACGCTGGTGGTGGCCCAATGCCAGCAAACGGCTTTCGCGGAACTCGCGCAACGCGCCCAGGCGCTGCTGGAGTTGCTCACGGGCAGCGGCGCCCCCACCGAGGAGCAGGCGCAATGACAAACAGCGTCTCGCGCGATAAGTTTCTGCAACCCGTCACGCCCACGCCCGATGGCGGCGCGTGCATGCAGGAGCGCGGCGTCCAGGCCGTGTCCGAGCTGCGCGCTGCGCAGTTCGTGGCCCCGTCGCACAACAAGGCCGGCGACCGGATCGCGAACGCGCAAGGCGCGCCTGCGCTGCCGATTGCGCAAACCCACTTCTCTCCCGCGGAAATGATGCTGAAGGTGCAGGAGCTCAGGCTGAAAACCCAGGAAGGCCAATTGCGCACTGCCAAGGAAGGACTGCATGTCACGCACCAGCAAATCTCTCAGGAGCGCAGCAAAATGCTTGCCAAACGGGAGGAAGTGATCGAGAAAGGCAGCAGTGCCGAAGCCAAAAGCAAGGTCTCGAAAATCCTGGGCTGGTCCGCCAAGATAGGCGTGTTCGCAGTCAGCGCCATGTCGGTCCTCGCGCTGTCCGGCGTCACGGGCCTCACGGGCGGCGCGGCCTCGCCGCTGCTCGCGCTGGCGATCTTGGGCCTGGTCGCGTCGGGCATGAGCCTTCTTTCGGCCGGAGTCCAGACCGCGGGCGGCCCCACTATCGACCTGAACGCGGGATTCAACTGGGCGAGCAAGGCCTTTCTCGACGTCATGGGCGTGCCCGAAAAAGACCTCGAAACCGCGAGCCGCCTCATGGCCGGAGCGCTCGGCGTGGTCAGCGGCGCATGGCTGGTCGATGCACAGCTCACGGGCAGCCTCGCCTCCGGCATCGTCGAGATGGCCGGCAGCAGCGAGAACCAGGCCGCGATCATCGGCGCGACGGTGACTGCGCTGGCGAGCATCGCAGTAGCAGTCGTGATGGCCGTGGCCACATCCGGGGCTTCGGGGCCCGAGGCGGTCAAGCAGATCCTCAAGGGAATTCCCCAGATCGCCAACGTCGTGCAGCATGGGATTACCGGCGTGTCCGCCGCAGGAACGGCGGTCGCGGCAGGCATCAATGTCGGCGTCGCCTTCGACCAGCATGCGGCCGACAGCGCGCAGGTGGACCGGCAGAGAATCTCGGCCGTGATCGCCAAGCTGCAGGCGCTGATGGAACAGGACAGCGAGCAGATCACCCAGCTCGTCAAGGACATCCAGGAGTCGATGTCGATGGTCTCCAAGATGATCTCGCAGGCTGGTCAAAGCCTGTCGCAGATTGCCGCCAATATCGGTCACTCGATGGCCTGACGCCGCAGAAAGCCGCCCATGTCCGTAACCCCCCTGCCTCCTGGCCCCCCCCTCACCCCGGTCTCTCCAGACTCCACCCCGGCCGCCTGCGTTGCGTTCCAAGAGGAACATGGCGTCGCACAGGTCATCAGCGCATTGGGCAAAGAGAACCCGATGGGAAAAACCGAAGGCCTGCGTGCCGATGGCCCCTACGCCAAGCAGGCGCCCCCGACCGAAGTGGTTCGAGATCTGAAACAGGCGCTGGACAACCTGCCTTTCGACATCTTGTCGGTTTTCACTGTCGTCCACGCGCTTTCCCAGCAGATCCGCAAGGCCAACGTGCTCGCGCGCGACAGCGAACTCATGGCGCAATTCAACGCGCTGATGAAATCCGCGGACGTGATGCAGACCGCGACCGACCTCCGCCTCAGCGCCAGCGTCCTGCAGGCAACGATACAGGTACTGATGGCCGGGCACCAGGCCTATGCGAGCGGGCAGGCGGCGATCGAAGCCGCGAACGGCGTGGCGCCGCAAAATGAAGCCAAGTCCCTTCAGGACCAAGCCAAGACCTTGAACAACCAGGCGGAACAACTTGAGCTGCAGGCCAAGTCCGCGCCCGCGGCGACCGCGGAGCCGGCAATAGGCGCCGAGGATATTTCGGCAATGCAGAAAACCCCGAGCCGCGAAGCCAGCCAATCCCTCGAAGACTTTGTGGTCGAGCCCAGGACTGCAGAGCAGTTCCAGAGCGAAGCCCGGATGCTGCGCCAACAGGCCGATCACAGGACTGCCGCGGCCAACGAAAAGCTCGCCGAAGTCAAGGCGATCAATGCGTACGCCGAAGGCATCAAGAGCGAGGCGGAACTTGACGTCAAGCTGTTCGAAGGGCTGGCCGGAGTGCTGACCGCGCTGCTGAAGTTCGGCGCCGAGACTTCCGATGTGAGCGCCAAGGTCTACGAAGTCAACGCCAAGCAGCATGAATCCGCGTCCGCTCAAGCCAGCGACGCCATCCAGCGGGCGAGTGAAATCCTGCGGGATGCGCTGCAAAAGATGGAGTCCGTCGCACAGGCGCGCACCGATACCAACCGGGCTATCGCCCGCAACCTGGGCTGAGGAGCTTCGCCATGACACTGTCCTTCATGAACGCCACCGCCGCGGACCTCGACGCCATGGTCGCGGGCCAGATCCGCGCGCTGCGGCAATTGCCCAGCACGACTCGCCTCAGCGAAGCCAGCCGCGCCACGCTCTATTCGATCGCCTGCGCCATGCTGCAGGCAGGGCAACTGCAACCGGCGAACGCCTATCTGTCGCTGCTGCTGCTGTATGCACCGACCCACCCCGACTACCTGCGCACCAAGGCCCAATGCGCGCTGCGCAACGGCGATCCGATGCAGGCCGCCCAGTTGCTGTCGCTGGCCTTGTATGTGCAGCCCGAGTCGAGCGCGCTCGCGCTCGCCCTGGCCGAAGCCCTGATCCAAGCCGATGCTCACGCGCTGGCACGCGTGCTGCTGCTGCAACTGCGCCGGCTCGCCCAGCTTCCAGCCGATCTCGCCGAACACACACGCGCCGGTCTCCTGCTGCAAGGACTAGACAGCCATGCCCCTGCCTGAAGCCGCCGATATCCAGCTGTTGACCCAGGTCGGCTTTCTGGCCGCCGGGCGCGGCGATGTGCCGCGCGCGCTGCGCATCTTCGAGGCGCTGGCGCGGCTGCGGCCTGACCGCGCATTCGCCCATATTGGCGCGGCGACCGCGCTGCTCAATGCCAGTCGCGCCAGCGACGCCGTGCAGCAGTTGCAGGCGGTGCGCATGCCGGACGGCCCCGAGCGCGACATGCTCGAGGCGTTCAGGGGCCTGGCGCTGCAGCTGGCCGGACGCCGCAGCGAAAGCATCTATGTACTGCGCCGGGTCGTGGACCTCGCTCGCCAAGGCAGCGCCTCGGACGCCGCAGTGTTTGCCGCTCGGCTGCTGGGCGAAGCCCCCCACCCGAGCCCCAGGCCCGAGCCGCTTCTCGCCCTTTGAACCAGGAGAAACTCATGGAAGTCATTGCCAGCCTTTCCTCCGTACGCATTGAACCGGCGTGGGCCAAAGCGTCCATCGCGCCAGCGCCCGACGCCGCCGCGGCGCAGCGGTTCGCGGCCTTGATGCAGCCCCCGGCGCCCGATGTGGCCAGCGCCGCGCTGCCAACGACAGCGGTACAGGGCGCAGCCATCAATCCGCAGAACAGGGGCGAGGCGCTGCTCAACAGCGTGCAGAAAGTGTCCCAAAACTTTCGCGACAACGTGACGCGCGTGCACGCCGAGCTGCACAGCGACAACGCCATGACTTACCGACAGAACATGGCTCTGATGGTGGATATGCACCTGGTCGGCATGCAGACGCAGATGGTGACAGCGGGCACCCGCGTCATAACTCAGAAACTGAACGAACTGACGCATCTGCAATGAAGCTACGATTTCCAACGCGCCAATGGCTGCGCAGCGGGCTGCAGATGCTGGTGCTGGGCTGCTGCCTGCTGCTGTCTGCCTGCGGCGGGCGCGTGGACCTGATGGGCGCGATTGCCGAAGAAGAGGCCAACGAGGTGCTGGCCGCGCTGATCAATGCCTCCATTCCCACCGAGAAAGTGCCGGGCAAGGAAGGCATGGTCGGCGTGCGCGTGGCCTCGGGTGATGTGGGCCGCGCGCTGGAAGTGCTGCGCGACAAGGGACTGCCGCGTGAGCGCTTCGCCGGCATGGGCCAGATTTTCAAAAAGGAAGGCCTGATCTCCTCGCCGCTCGAGGAGCGCGCGCGCTACATCTACGCGCTGTCGCAGGAGCTGTCGAACACGCTGTCGAAGATAGACGGCGTGCTCGCGGCGCGCGTGCATGTGGTGCTGCCCGAGCGCGGCACGGCCGGCGAAACCGGCGTGCCGTCGACGGCCGCGGTGTTCATCAAGCACCAGGACGGCTACAACCTCGAGATCATCCAGCCGCAGATCCGCCGCCTGGTCACCAACAGCATTCCCAGTCTGACCGCGGACCGGGTCTCGGTGGTTTTTGTCGCTTCGCAGGCCCGCACCAGCGCCGCCGCGACCGAAGCCGCGCCACAGGCGGTCTGGGGCTTCGAGGTACCCGCTCATGCGGCGGCGCGCCTGTCGCTGCTGCTCTGGTCGCTGGCGGGCATCGCCGCCGTCGCGCTTGCCGCGCTGGCCTATGGGCTGTGGCGCTACCGCCAGCGGCTCACGCCGGCTTCGACCACCCCAACCATGGAGGCTTCATGAGCGACCTGCACTCGCCGCTCTCACTGGCGCCGCTGCAGCGCTTCAACCTGCTGCCCAGTCTGGCGCTGCACCCGAGCCGCGCCGCGCTCTGGCTGCCCGGACACGCGACCGCCTGGATCGCGGAACCCGAAACCGCGCGGCAATGGCATAGCCACTGGTCCCAGTTGCTGCTCGAACGCCTGCAGGAAGACGCGCAGCCGGTGTGCGACCTGTCGCACCCCGCGACGCCGCTGGCCCTGGCCGCGCCCACGCTGCTGCGGGCCACGCTGCGGCATGCGGGGCTGCTGCTGCTGGGAAAGAACCTGCGCCAGCGCATTGCGCGCAGCGAAGTCAATGCCGCCCAGGCAGCGATAGGTTTCACGGCCTGGGACTGGGTTTGCAGGCAGGGCGCGACGCTGCATCCCGGCCTCGACGACCCGCAGCCTTGGATGGAGCAGGGACTGGCCGCAGGCGCGGACCGCCTGGGCGCGGGCCTGCTGGCCCAGAGCTGGCACGATGCGCCCGCGCCCCTGCGCCGCCGCGCCGACTGGAAGCTGCCGCTCGATGCCGAATCGCCCGCATCGCGCGAAGCCAGCGGAATGACGCCTGCGCAGGCCTGCAGCCTGTGCCTGCAGACCCTGCAATTTCTGGAGCCCGAATGGCTTTCCTCATTCCCAACAATCCATTGACGCCGCAGCGCAAGCTGCAGGCAAGCATCGCGCCCGGTACACGGGTGCTGCGTGCCGCGGAGATCGCCGCCTGGGGTCAGGCCGAAGCGCTGATCAGCGCCGCCCAGGACCAGGCCCAGGCGATTGCCGCCAGCGCCCGGGCTGCCTACGACGAGGAATGCCGGCGCGGCTATGCCGAAGGCCGGGCCGAAGCGCAGATGGCCCAGGCCGAGAAAATGATAGAGACCGTGGGCCGCACGGTCGAGTATTTCGCCCAGGTCGAAGCAGACATGGTGGCGCTGGTGATGGGCGCGGTGCGCAAGATCATCGACGACTACAGCGATGCCGAGCGCGTGCTGATCGTGGTCAAGAATGCGCTGTCGGTGGTGCGCAACCAGAAACAGATGACGCTGCGCCTGCATCCACAGCAGGTCGAGGTGGTGCGCGCGCGTATCAACGACCTGCTCGCCGCCTATCCGGGCGTGGGCTATCTGGACATCCTGGCCGACGGCCGGCTGGCCCCCCACGCCTGCATTCTCGAAAGTGAAATCGGCCTGGTCGAGGCCAGCATAGACGGCCAGATCGCGGCGCTCGAGAAGGCCTTCCAGAAAGTGCTGGGCAGCCGCGTATGAGCACCGGCATCAAACCCGGCGTGCGTGCGTTGCGCCAGTTCGACTACATTGCCGAGATGATGCAGCTCGCGCTCGACGACGCGCCCATGCTGCAGATCAAGGGGCGCGTGACCCAGGTCATAGGCACCATCATCCGCGCCGTCGTGCCGACGGTCAAAGTCGGCGAAGTCTGCGTGCTGCGCAATCCCGGCGAAGACTTCGAGATGAAGGCCGAGGTCGTGGGCTTTGCGCGCGATGCGGCGCTGCTCACGCCCATCGGCGACATGTACGGCATTTCCGCGGCGACCGAAGTGATTCCCACGGGCCGCGCCCATCTGGTTCCCGTGGGCTTCGGCCTGCTGGGTCGGGTGCTCGACGGCCTGGGCCGGCCCCTGGACGAAGCCGAGCGCGGCCCACTCGAAGCCAGCAAGTTCTACCCGGTGTTCGCCGAAGCGCCCGACCCGCTCAAGCGGCGCATCATCAGCCAGCCGCTGGAACTCGGCGTGCGTGCGCTCGACTCCGTGCTGACCTGCGGCGAAGGCCAGCGCATGGGCATCTTCGCGGCCGCGGGCGGCGGCAAGTCGACGCTGATGGGCATGCTCGTCAAGGGCGCCGACGTGGATGTGACCGTGGTCGCGCTGATCGGCGAACGCGGCCGCGAAGTGCGCGAGTTTCTCGAGAACGAACTCGGCGAGGAAGGCCGCAAGAAAAGCGTGATTGTCTGCGCGACCAGCGACAAGTCGTCGATGGAGCGCGCCAAGGCCGCGTATGTGGCGACGGCCATCGCCGAGTACTTCCGCGACCAGGGCAAGAAGGTGCTGTTCCTCATGGACTCGGTGACGCGCTTCGCGCGTGCCCAGCGCGAGATCGGCCTGGCCGCGGGCGAGCCGCCCACGCGCCGCGGCTATCCGCCGTCGGTGTTCGCAACGCTGCCCAAGCTCATGGAGCGCGTGGGCATGAACGACAAGGGCTCGATCACCGCGCTCTACACGGTTCTGGTCGAAGGCGACGACATGACCGAGCCCATCGCCGACGAAACCCGTTCCATCCTTGACGGCCACATCGTGCTGTCGCGCAAGCTTGCGGCCGCCAACCACTATCCGGCGATCGACGTGCTCTCTTCCACCTCGCGCGTGATGAATGCCGTGATCACGCCCGAGCACAAGCGCATGGCCGGCCGGCTGCGCGAACTGATGGCCAAGTACGAGGAAGTCGATCTGCTGGTCAAGATCGGCGAGTACAAGCGCGGCGGCGACGCCGCCACCGACGAAGCCATCGACAAGATGGAGGCCATACGCGGTTTCCTGAAGCAGCGCACGCATGAGAGCTCCAGCCTGGCGGACACGCTGGCCGGGCTCGAGAACCTGGTAGGAGCCGGATGATGAAAATGCTGCACGATCTGCTGGCGATCAAGCGCTTTCGCGAAGGCCGGGCCGAAGCGGCGATGCGCGCGCAGCGCCAGGCCCTGCGCCAGGCCCAGCAAGAGCGCCTGGACGCCGAAGCCCTGCTGGCCCGGCTGCTGGCCCAAGGCGTGCTCGCCGAACGGCAGCTCTACGCCGACCTGTGCGCGCGCATGGTGCGCCTGCGCGAAATACAGCAGGTGCATCTGGCGGTCGCCGCATTGCGCCAGCGCGAGCAGCGCCAGCAGGATGCGCTGGAAGCCGCGCAGCGCGCGCTGGAAACAGCGCAGCAGCGATTCGACCAGGCGCGCGGCCAGCACCAGGAGGCCGCGCGGCAGACCAGCAAGTTCATCGATCTGGCCGGCAGCTTCGCTGCGGTCGAGGCACTCGAATCAGAACGCCGCGAGGACCTCGAAATGGAAGAGGCGGCCAGCGTGGTGCGCGAGCGCGAAGACTGGCACAGCGCCGGCGAAGAGGTCGCCTGATGCCAGCCCACCCCACAGGAGACCTGCATGCGCTCTGAACGCCCCCTTCATCTCGATGCAGGCGTGCCATCGGGCAACGCATTTGGCACGCCATCCGATACGCCCGGCCAGGCCGACACGCGCAGCCAGCAGCAGCTCGCCGACGATGGTCGCAACCTGCGCGATCTGCTGAGCCGGCAGCGCAATGCGCCTGCGGACGCCGAGGCGGCCCAGGCCGGCCCAGCCTTGGCCAACCCCTTCGATCTGTTTCAGCCGGCGCTCGCCGCCGCCGCGCGGCAAGCGCCGCCGGCCGCGCCTGCGCTGACGCAAACCCTGGAACAGATGGCCAGCCGCCTGCTGGTCGCCGACGGCCGTCAAGGCCGGCGCGGCGTGCAGATCACGCTGAGCGACGCGCAGCTGCGCGGCGTGGTGGTCGATGTCTTCGAGGAAGCCGCGCGGCTGGTGGCGCGCTTCACCTGCAGTGACGAAGCCGCGCGCGAGCGGCTGTGCGCCGCAGCGGCCTGGCTGGGCGAAAGCCTGGCGCAGCGCCTGCAGCGCGACACCCGCGTGGAGATACAGACCGACGACGCTGAAGACCGATGTCTGGTGCAGGTCGATGCGAACCACTGACTTTCCTTATTTGCCACCCTTGATGTCCACCTCCCTGCCAGCTCCGGCCTCCTGGAAACCGCCACAGCTGTCGCGCAACGAGGCGCAGGCCCACACGACCATTGCCCAGCGGGCCATGGGCATGCCAGTGCGCGCAGGGGGAACGCACTGGCGGGCGAGTCTGCGTCCTGTCATCGAGGCACCATGGCAGACGCTTGCCAGCGACGTCCTTATTGCCATCGAGTGGGCGGGCGCACAGCTGCAGCTGCAGCTGCCGCACGCCGTCACAGAACAGCTGCTGTCGGCCCTGCTCGACGGCGCCGCGCTGCCGCCGCTGCCCCAGGAAATGCACGCCAGCACGCTGGCCGCGGCGCTGGACGATCTGCTGATCAGCCTGGAGCGCCTGGGCCGCGGTGCGCCCCGGTTCATATCGCAGGCAGAAGGCCAGCTGCCCGCCGCGCTTCCCCATGCGTTCGCTCTGCAACTCGATGCGCTCGAAGGCCGCCAGGCCATCTCCGGCCTGGTGCGCAGCGACAGCCTGGGCCTGCTGCTGATCGCCGGCCTGGCATCGACCCTGCCGCCGCGCGGCGGACCGCTGGCGAATGCGGACCTGCCCCTCGCGCTGTACCTGGACATCGGCTACGCCACGCTGGCCATCGACGAACTGCGGCTGCTGGCCCTGGGCGACGTGGTGCCGCTGGCGCACAGCTTTGTGAGCGCCGAGCGCGTTCTGTGGCTGCAGGCGCCGGGCGCCGGCGGTCTGCACGTGCAACTGCCAGCGCCGCCAGAAACAGACTCCGCACAGGCCCCTGCGCGCGCGCCCTCTCTCACCGTTGTCCAGTCCTGGAGCCACACCATGCCCGCCCTTGACCCGCCTGCGAACGAAGCCGCGAGCTTCGACGCCATCCCGGTACGACTTTCTTTCGATCTCGGCGAGATCAACCTCACGCTCGCCGAGCTGCGTGCCCTGCAGCCCGGCCAGTCCATCAGCCTGGGTCATCCGTTGGCGAGTGCGGTGCGCATACGCGCGAACGGCGCGCTGATCGGCGAAGGCGAACTGGTGGAAATCGACGGATTGCTGGGCATCTCGGTGCGCCAGCTGTTTGCCCCGCGCACGCAGAGCGCAGCATGAACCATTTCGATCCGATCTCGCTGGCGGTGATGCTGGCGCTGCTGGCGCTGCTGCCCACGCTGGTCGTCGTCACCACCTCGTTCCTCAAGATCGCGGTGGTCATGTCGCTGCTGCGCAATGCGCTGGGCGTGCAGCAGATGCCGCCCAACCTGGCGCTATACGGCATGGCGCTGATCCTGTCCGTCTATGTGATGGCACCGGTGGGCGTGCACATGTTCGACCGACTGAGCGCCGAGCCCGAAGCGCTCAAGAGCGTGCCGGCGCTGGTCGGCGCAATGCGCGAGGGCGCGGAGCCCTTGCGCGAATTCATGGTCAAGAACAGCCGCATCGAACAGCGCGACTTCTTCGTGCGCACCGCCCAGCGCATGTGGGGCCCGCAGTTGTCCGCAGGCATTTCGGAGCGCGACTTCATCGTGCTGGCGCCGGCCTTCGTGGTGTCTGAGCTCACGGCCGCGTTCCAGATCGGCTTTCTCATCTATCTGCCGTTCGTGGTGATCGACCTGATCGTCTCCAACATCCTGCTGGCCATGGGAATGATGATGGTCTCGCCCGTCACGATCTCCCTGCCGCTCAAGCTGTTCCTGTTCGTGATGGTCGACGGCTGGTCGCGCCTGATCCAGGGACTGGTGCTCAGCTACGCCTGATCTTCCCTAAGGACGCCCCATGCAATCCGTCGATGTCGTTTCCTACTTCACGCAGGCGCTGTACCTGGTGCTCTGGCTGTCGCTGCCGCCCATCATCGTCGGCTCCATCGTCGGCACGCTGTTTTCGCTGTTCCAGGCGCTGACGCAGATCCAGGAGCAGACGCTGTCGTTCGGCATCAAGCTGATCGCCGTGTCGATCACCATCCTGCTGACCGCGCGCTGGGTGGGCGGCGAGATGTTCAACTTCACGGTGCAGATCTTCGACGCCCTGCCCGCCCTGGGGCGCTGAGCACCCACGAATGCCAGGGAACCCCATGGAGCTGCCGGTTACCTACGATGAGGCCATGTCTTTGCTCAAGACGCTGGCACTCACCCAACCGCGAATCCTCGCCATGTTCATCGCCCTGCCGCTATTCAACGCCCAGATCATTCCGGGAATGCTGCGTTTCAGCGTGGCCGCGGCGCTGAGCCTGGTGATGGTGCCCGCGCTGGCCCCGGTGGTCGCGCAAGCGGCGGCCACGCTCGATACCGGAATGCTGCTGCTGCTGATGCTCAAGGAGGCCTTCATAGGCTTCGTCATCGGCTACCTCGCGGCCGTCCCTTTCTGGATCTTCGAAGCCGTGGGCTTTCTGATCGACAACCAGCGCGGCGCCAGCATTGCCGCCACGCTCAACCCGCTGACGGGCAATGATTCCTCGCCGCTGGGCATTCTGTTCAACCAGGCGTTCATCGTCTTCTTTCTGCTCAGCGGCGGCTTCACGCTGCTGCTGGGAACGCTCTATGACAGCTTTGCGCTCTGGAGCGTGTTGCAGTGGACGCCCGAGCTGCGCGCCGAGTCGGTGCCGGTGATGCTCGAGCAGCTTGGCCGTCTGGTGCGCATGGCATTGCTGCTGGCCGCACCGGCGATGGTGGCGATGTTTCTCGCGGAGTTCGGCCTGGCCCTGGTCAGCCGCTTCGCTCCGCAGCTGCAGGTGTTTTTCATGGCCATGCCCATCAAGAGCGCGCTGGCCATGCTGGTGCTGCTCCTCTACGCGTCATCGCTGTTCGAGTACGCCACCGACCATGTGCTGGCCATAGGCCGTATCCTGCCCTGGCTGCGCGATCAATGGGGGCCGGCCGGCTGAGCGCCCGCAGCAGAGATGAGCGAAAAGACCGAACAACCGACGGCCAAGCGCCTGCGCGACTCGCGCAAGAAAGGCGATGTCGCGTACAGCAAGGACTTCACCCAGACCCTGCTGATACTGAGCATCTTCGGCTATCTGCTGGTCAACAGCGCGCACATCGTCGAAAACCTGGGAGAGATGATTCTGCTGCCCGGCACGCTGCTGCAGATGAACTTCCAGGACGCGGCCAACACCCTGGTGATCGAACTGCTGACCGGCGCGGCCTGGGTGGTGCTGCCGTTCATAGGCATCGTGCTGGGCGTGGGCCTCTTCGCCGATGCCATGCAGGTGGGCATCATTTTCGCGGTTGAAAAGGTCAAACCTTCGGGCAAGAAGCTCAACGTATTGACCAATGCGAAGAACATCTTCTCCAAGAAGAACTTCGTCGAGTTCCTGAAGTCGGTGCTGAAGATCGGCATTCTTTCTAGCCTGGTGGCGCTGCTGATCCGCGACGCCATGCCGATACTGACCAGCATTCCGCAGGCCGGCCTGCCGGGCCTGGGCCAGGTCGTGGCGTCGCTGCTCAAGACCATGCTGATCTATATCGGCCTGGCGTACAGCGTGATCGCGCTGGCCGACTTCGTCTGGCAGCGCATGCAGTACCGCAAGGGTCTGATGATGTCCAAGGACGAAGTCAAGCAGGAGTACAAGCAGATGGAAGGCGACCCGTATATCAAGCAGCAACGCAAGCAGTTGCGCAAGGAGATGCAGCAGAACTCCGTGGTGCAGAGCGCGCGCGAGGCCAGCGTGGTGGTGACCAACCCGACCCACCTCGCGGTCGCGCTGCGCTACGACGAGAACGAAACGCCGCTGCCGCTGATCCTGGCCATGGCCGAGGGCGCTCTGGCACAGGCAATGATGGACGCGGCGCGCGCCGCCGGCGTTCCCGTGATGCAGAACATTCCGCTGGCACGCGCGCTGACCGCGCAGGGAGAGGCGGGCCAGTACATTCCGTCCGAACTGGTGGAGCCTGTCGCCGAATTGCTCAGGCTGCTGCAGCAGCTCGACCCACAGGCCCCGACCTGAAGGCCATGCCCATGTCCCGCCCTGCGCCCCAAGACGCGGTCGCCCTGCTTGGCAGCTATGCCGCGCAATACGACATTCCCATGGCCCCCGGCGCGGCCGCGCTGCAAATGCTCGTCGATGGGCATTACCGACTGCAACTGCGCGCCCTGCCTGGCGCAGGAATCATGGTCAGCGCCCGCCTGAAAGCGCTGCCTGACCCCGGTCCGGCGCGCGACGACCTGCTGCTGGCCTGCGCCCGGCTGGCCTGCGGCACCATGAAACAACAGGCCACGACGTGCAGCGTGGATGCGCGCTGTCGGGCCATCTGGCTGCAGCTGCCGGCGCCCGCCCTATCGATCAAGGATATAGACGATGCCGTGGGCCGGTTCGTCAACTCGCTGGCTTTCTGGTCACGTGCCAGTCGCTATCTTTGAACACGGTCCATGCGGAGCTACCTGTCCATGACACCGCCACCCCGTCTCCAGTCCCCCATGCCCGCCACGAAACCATCCCCGCGCAACCAGGCCTGGCCGCGCAAGACGCTGCAAGCACTGGTCTGCGCCAGCCTCTTCGCTGCGTCCTGGGGCTCGGCACATGCGGCTGCGCCGCCCTGGACCGAAGCCCCTTACAGCTACTATGCGGACAGCACCAGCCTGACCCAGGTCCTGAGCGATTTCGCCAGCAGCTTCAGCCTGTCGCTGGAGCTGTCGCCCCAGGTCGCGGGCAAGGTGCAGGGCAAATTCACCAGCGCCAGTCCGACGGAATTCATGGACCGGCTGGCCAGCGTCTACGGCCTGACCTGGTTCACCCATGCGGGCACACTGCATGTGGGCCGCACCACCGAAGTCACGACGCGCAGCATCAGCGCGGGCGGCGGCAACATCGCCACCGTGCGCCAGGCACTGACGAGCCTGGGCGTGCTCGATGCGCGCTTTGGCTGGGGAGAATTGCCCGAACAGGGCATTGCGCTGGTCTCGGGGCCCGCGCCCTATGTCGCGCTGATCGAGCGCACCATGGCCCAGCTGCCGATGATGGCCGGCGGCCAGCAGGTCGCGGTGTTCCGTCTCAAGCATGCTTCGGTGGATGACCGCACCATTCTCTACCGCGACCGCCAGATCACCACGCCGGGCCTGGCCCAGGTGCTGCGCAACCTGATAGGCGGCCAGTCGGGCGGCTCGGGAGTCAACAACGCGCTGATCTCCTCGGTGGCCCCAAGCCAGGGCCAGGGGCTGCCAGGCCTTTTCAGCGCGGCCAACACTGCGGGCCTGACATTCGACGCCAACAGCTCCGGCCTGCCCAACGGACCGTTTGCTTCGGCCAACGGCACGGCCCATGCGGCCGGCGCCCAGAGCGGCGCCAGCGCCGCCCAGAAACCAGGCGGCGCGGCCACAGGCGCGGGCATGCGCCGGCTCGCGCCCTCGATACAGGCCGACTCTCGGCTCAATGCCATCATCGTGCAGGACACGGCCGAGCGCATGCCGCTCTACAAGAGCCTGATCGAGCAGCTCGATATTCCTTCGCCGCTGATCGAGATCGAGGCCATGATCATCGATATCAATTCCTCGCGCCTCGACGAACTGGGCATTGCCTGGAGCGCACGCCGCGGCGGCAGCGTCGCCGGCTTCGGCTCGATGGCGACCAAGGGCGATGGCAACGATCTGGTGCTGGGCGCGGTTGCGCGCGGCGCCAGCGTCGACCCCGCGAGCCTGGTGGTGAGTTCGGGCAACTTCCTGATCAACCGCATCCGCGCGCTCGAAGGCACGGGCGAAGCCAGCATCCAGTCCCGCCCGTCGATTCTCACCATCGACAACATAGGCGCGCTGCTCGATCTGTCGGAAACCTTCTATGTCCGCAGCATAGGCGAGCGCGTGGCCACGATCACGCCGATCACGGCGGGCACTACCTTGCGCGTCACGCCGCACTATGTGCAGCGCGCCGAAGGGCCGGTGATCCAGCTCGATGTGGACATCGAGGACGGCCAGATCCAGGACACGCAGATCGATACCCTGCCCACCGTGCGCCGCAGCGTGGTCAGCACCCAGGCCATCGTCGGCGAAGGCCAGACGCTGCTGATCGGCGGCTACAAGAGCACGCAGTCGACGCGCGATGTCAACAAGGTGCCCGGACTGGGCTCGATACCGGTGCTGGGCATGCTGTTCTCGAACAAGGTGCATAACCAGGCATCGCGCGAGCGGCTGTTCATGATCAAGCCGCGGCTCGTGACCCTGCCCACGGGCGTCACCTCGGACATCAACGCGCTGCGCGCACCCGTAGAAGCCCCCGCGGCGATGCCCGTGTCGTCGCAAACGCCGCCGCCCGTGGCAGGGGAGAAATCGGCAGCGCCACACGATTCCCGCGCGAGCGTGGTCGACTACGCTGGCATCGAGGCCGTACCGCAGGAACCCTGAGAAGAAGCCTGGTCAGCTCCTCGCCCACCGGGCCGCGGTGCCGCGCAAGCCTTTCCCGCGCCATCGGTTCTGAAGTACTCGCAGCGCCGCTGCCCGTGCACACGACAGCAAGGCCCGAGATGGCCACCGAGATGGCCACTGTGGATCAGCTTGCGAGGATTGATGGAGAACTGGCTCGAGCGCAGCCGCTGCCTGCGCCGCCCAGGCAGCGCGGATCGCGCCGCAGCCCCGCCCCCCCCCCTGGAGGGGCTGCGGTTCAGGCCCGCATCAGACGTTGCGCTGCCTAGAAATCGAGTTCGACGCCACGCGCCTGCAGCTTCGCACGCAATGCTGCGCGCGCGCGCGAGAGCCGGCTGCGCACCGTTCCCACGGGCACGGTCAGCAGTGCAGCCGCGGCTTCATAGGACAGTTCGTCGACCGCAACCATCAGCAGGATGGAGCGCATGCTTTCGGGCAGATCCTCGAGCGCAAGTTGCAGATGGCGCATGCGCTGAGTCTGCTCGACGGCCTCGTCCGGCGCCAGTGCGTCGCAAGCCATCTCGTCAAGCATCGATTCGTCCGCGAATTCGTAGCGGCGATGCGGCGCGCGTGACAGATGGTTGCGCACCAGGTTCATGGCGATGCCATACAACCAGGTGGACAGCTCGGACTGCCCCTTGAACGAGCTATAGGATCGAACCGCTTCCAGGAAGGCCTGCTGGGCCAGATCCTGGGCATCGCTGGGATTGCCGATGTTCTTGATGATGAAGCGATACAGGCGTGTGCCATGCGCCTGCACCAGACCTTGAAACAACTCGTCACGCTGCGCCATGGACTGCTCGTCCATTGGCGTCATGCTCTCACTTTCAGAAAACGCCTCGGCACCCAAGGCATCGGTTTCCCACACCTGCACCGTTGACTCGTAAATCATATTGGCCACCGCCCATGTACGAATTAAAAAAGTGGAATTACCCACGTAACTAATTCTTACATGGAATTGCAGAAGCTGTATAGATTGAAATATCCCAACGCCGCATCCAGCTTCTCACAATCGGCCACACGGTTATCTCAATGCAACACGCCATCTACAGACGAAGATAATGCCTTCCGACGCAATATCTCATCGTTTGGCAGTATCCGGGACTGCTGTTTTAGTAACTTTTTTTTACACAAAACTGAGAAGGCCTGCGTTGCGCATCAGGCCATGGGCGGCAGCGCCCGTCTCATTACGAACCGGAGGACGACGCGGACACGGTCTGCAGTTCCGACCGCAGCCATTCCTGCGCCACGGCGGGTGCGACCGGAACCTGCCCTTGTTGCGCGGCCCGCGCAAAGCGTTCCTGCATGCATGCGTCGATCGCGGCCCGCTGCTGCGGGCTGACCGCTTCAGGGCGCAAGCCAAGGGCCGCGCAGGCGTGCACGAACGCCACGCTGTGGGGGGCGGCACTGAACATGAATTGCGTCATGAAATCAACGCCCTGCAAGGCCTTCTGGCTGGTCTCGGCCATGTCGATGGCCTGCAGCACCAGACGCGACGCCAGAGGTGCGCCAGGGCTGGGGACCAGGCCCAGTTCGCGCACTACTGCGTCCCGGATGCCCCCGGGAAACGCCGCCCCCAGGGCGGCGATGAACATCGAGGTGGTGTCCACCTCGATGTCGGGCCGTGCACCGAAGCGCTGCGCCTGCGCCGTGCTGCACGCCCCCACCGTCCATAGCGAGCCATCGTGCACCACCTGCACGGTTTCGCCCTTTTTTGCTGAATCACCGAAGGAATCCAGCGAGAGCTGAGCAGGGTGCACAAGCGGTTTAATAGTCACAGCCACAGAAACCTCTTCAGGTATTAGTAAATTCTTATCTTTAGTAACCGCACACTGAGCACGGTTCCTAGTCAAAAAAGGCCAGGCAGCCAATCACGGAAAGCAGCTAGTTAATTACCGTGATATTTTACATCTCGTAATAAATAATAGTCAAACAATCAATCACTGAAAACAACTACCAGTTATCCGTGATATTTCCAATTTCTGATTGAATCGCCAAATCTGAAATCACGGAAATTAACTACCAGTTATCCGTGATATTTAAAAATCGCCAGCGCATCGAAAAATTACAAATCACGGGAATTGACTAGTGGTTATCCGTGATGTCGCCCATGATATGGATACGAATTAATCCCTGCGAAATTGCCACGCTGGCGCAGCGGGGTCGCTCAACCCGCAGAAGCAGTGTCGAAATGCTGCGCCGAAGCCGCCGATGCAGCGACCTGTTCCTTGAGCCAGTCGCGAAACACTTCGACCTTGCGCGACTGGCGTTGCAGTTGCGGGCTCACGAGGTAATAGGAGGCACCGGTGCGCACCGGCAGGTGAAACGGCGCGAGCAGCTTGCCATTGGCCAGGTCGTCGACCAGCAGCGCCGTCTGGCCGATCGCGATGCCCAGGCCATCGGCCGCGGCCTGCCAGGTCAGCACCGAACTGCTGAACTGCATGCTTTCGACATCCTGGATTTCACTTTCGTAGCGGCACAGCCGCGCCCAGGTCTGCCAGTCCTTCTGCCGGTAGTGCGAGACCAGCAGGCGCTTGCGCAGCAAGGCCTGGGGATAGGCAGCCTCGGGAGCATTGGCCCGCAGGTAGGCAGGACTGCAGACCGGCTCGATCACATCCTCGAACAGGAAATCGGTGTCCATGCCCTGCCAGGCGCCGCGCCCCATCTGTATCGCCAGATCGACCGGGTCGCGATCGAAGTCGACGTCCTTCACGGAGTTGGTGATGACCACCGCAATGTCGCTGTGACGCGCATGGAAGTCGCTGAGCCGTGGAATCAGCCACTTGGCCGCGAACGTGGTGTAGGTCTGGATGCGCAGCGTGCTGTCCGATCCGCTGCGCATGATCTCGCCCGTGGCCCTGGCGATGCTTTCGAACGCCGGGGCGATGGCTTCGCCGTAACGCAGGCCGGCCGTGGTCAGGCTGACGCCGTGGCGCTCGCGCCGGAACAGCTCCGCGCCGAGATAGGACTGCAGAACGTTGAGCTGCTTGCTCACCGCCGATTGGCTGATGTGCAGCTCCTTGGCGGCCTGCGTGAGATTGCGCGTGCGCACCACCGCATCGAAGACCTTGAGGGGATTGAGCGGGGGAATCTTCTTGACCATGCGCGATTCTAGAAGCCCTGGCCGCGGCGGCCAGGCGCCCGGGCTTCAGCGCGCTTGGCCCAGCCCCAGCGCATTGCACACCAGCGTCGGCGCATCCCCATCGTGGCGCAGGCCCAGCTGCTGGGCGTTGGGCGTGCGCAGCGGCGGCAGTCGCGCGAACACGCGGTCGATGAACGGATCGGGCGCATAGCTGACCAGATCCCTGACCCCGGGGCCGAAGCGCTGGGCCAGCGCATCGATGACCTCGCCCATCGTCAGATGCAGCACGGGCATCTGGTAGCTGCGCTGCGCATTCCACAGCCCCGAGTCCATACGGGCCATGTGCAGCAGATTGTCCACGCAGGTGCGCGCGGACATCCACCAGCAGCTGCCCGTGGGCGACACCGGCAGCGTGACGGCCCGGCCTTCGGCGAGGCTCCAGAACAGCTGGCTCATGAAGGCCGACGCCAGGCCCGCATTCTCATCGCGGCGCGCGACAATGCCCGGCAGGCGCACGGAGCAGCCGTCGACCCAGCCTCTGCGGCTGGCGTCCGCCAGCAGGATTTCGCAGGCCAGCTTGTGCGCGCCGTAGCTGATCGCGGGCGCGGGCGCGAGGTCTTCGCTGGCGACGCCCGAAAAGCGGTCGCCGTAGACCGCCACCGAGCTCGCGTAGACGAAGCGCGGCGGCTGCGCCAGCGACCGGCAGGCGTCGAGCAGATTCAGCGTTGCGTCCAGATTCACGCTGCGGCCCAGCGCGGGATCGCGTTCGGCCGCGCCGCCGGGAACGCTGGCCAGATGGAAGATGCAGTCGGGCCGGGTGTCGATCGCGCGCTGCAGCACGCCGCGCTCGGCCACGCTGCCCGCGATGTGCTGCACGCAAGCGCCGGCCGCTGCGCCGTCGAACGCCAGGTCGACCAGCACCAGCTTGCGTAGCGGCTGACCGCTCAAGCCTGCGGTCAGCAGCCGCTGCACCAGCTGCTGGCCAATGAAGCCCTGCGCTCCCGTGACCAGCACGCAGCTCATCGCACGTACTCCACGACGCGCTGGGCAATGCTGCCGAACGGCGCTTCGTCGCTGCCGTCGAACTGCGCCTGCATGCGCACGCTGTCGCCAAAGTGCATGTAGCGCGTGCGCGCTTCGCCATGGTCGAGTATTTCCAGCACGCGCCGCTCGGCAATGCAGGCCGAGCCCGCGGCGCGGTCGGCGTTGGAGACCGTTCCCGAGCCTATCACCGTGCCGGCCGAAAGCCGGCGCGTGCGCGCCGCATGCGCGATCAGCTCGCCGAAGCCGAAGTTCATTTCACCGCCGTGGGGCGCACCGAAATGCTCGCCGTTCCACTGCACCTGCAGCCGCATCTGCACGCGGCCGTCGCGCCAGGCCGGACCCAGTTCGTCGGGCGTGAGCGCAATGGGCGCAAAGCTGCTCGACGGCTTGGCCTGCAGAAAGCCGAAGCCGGTGCGCATCTCGCGCGGGCCCAGCGCGCGCAGGCTCCAGTCGTTGATCTGCACCACCAGTCGCACGGCGGCCAGCGCCTGCGCGGGCGTCGCGCCCATGGGCACGGCGCCGACGACCACGCCGAACTCGCCTTCGAAGTCGATGCCGTCGGCCTCGCTGGGCAGCGCAACGTCGGCATGTGGCCCGAGGAAGTCGTCGCTCGCGCCCTGGTACATCAGCGGCACGGTCAGCGCATCGGGCTGGGGCGCGGTATTGAACGCCTTCTCCATCAGGTGTCCATGGTTCAGAAACGCCGAGCCGTCGCACCACTGCGGCGCACGCGGCAGCGGCGCGGCGCACTGGCGCGCATCGAAAGCCTGGGCCTGCGCGCACGCGCCGGCATTGAGCGCCTCGTAGAGCTGGCCCAGCGCGGGCGCGACCGCGTCCCACTGCGCGAGGGCGGTGCCGAGGTGGGGTGCGATGGCCGAGGCACAGGCCATGGTGCGCAGATCGCGCGAGACGACGACCAGGCGGCCGTCTGCATGTTCGGAATGGAGTGTTGCAAATTTCATGGGGTTCCCTGAAGTCAGTTGCCGTCGGATATCGTGGTGCCGCCATCGATCACCAGGTTGTGGCCCGTGATGAACGCGCCGGCGGGGCTGGCCAGCAGCACGACCGCGCCCGCGATCTCATCGGGCTCGCCCACGCGCCGCAGCGGCGTGAGCGCCAGGCGCCGCGGCATGAAGTCGGCGTTGTCCAGCAGTTGCGCGGCCAGCGGCGTGCGTATCAGGCCCGGCGAGATGGCATTGACGCGTATGCCCTGCGGCCCCCATTCGACAGCCAGGTTGCGCGCCAGCTGGGCCAGCGCGGCCTTGGACAGGCCGTAAAGCCCTATCGCCTTGTTGCCGCGCAGGCCAGCAATGCTGGCCATCAGCACCACGCTGCCGCCACCACTCCCAGCGGCCATGGCCGGCAGCAGGTGGCGCGTGAGCTCCACCGCGGAGCGCAGATTGATGTCCATGACCTGCTGCCAGTCGCTGTCGCTGACCGCGGCCAACGGTCCGGCCGGGCCCTGGACGCCCGCATTGCAGACCAGGATGTCCACCCGGCCCTGCCAGGCCAGCGCGCGCGCGGCGCAGTCGCCCAGGCCGGCGATATCGGCAAGGTCTGCGGGCAGTGCATGCGCCTGGCCGCCGTCGCCGGCCAGGGCCTGCGCCAGGCGGGCGCAGCCATTGGCGTCGTGGTCCGACACCAGCACCTTGGCGCCATGCGCGCGCAGCGCCGCGCAGATCGCCTGGCCCAGGCCGCCCGTGGCGCCGGTCACCATCGCGACCTTGCCACGCAGATCAAACAGGGAGTAAGCCATGGGCCGTCACTCCAGCACCACGCCCGCGCTGCGGATCACGCTGCCCCAGCGCTCGGTCTCGGTCTGGATGAAGCGCGCGAAATCGGCGGGCGACTGCGGCGCGGGCGTGACGCCCAGATCACCGAAACGGCGCTTGATCTCGTCGGATTGAACGGCCTGCACCACGGCCTGGTGCAATTGCGCGGCGATATCGGCGGGAGTGCCCGCCTTGACGACCACGCCGGTCCAGCCCGGCGCGTTGAGCCCGGGCAGGCCCAGCTCGGCCAGCGTGGGCACCTGCGGCAGGCGCTCGAGCCGCTTGTCGGCGCCGACCACGGCCAGCGCGCGCAGCTTGCCTTCCTGCACATAAGGCAGGCTGTTGGCCGCAACATCGAGCATGACTTCGATATGTCCGCCCATCAGGTCCTGCACGGCCGGCGCCGCGCCCTTGTAGGCCACATGCTGGAAGTGCCCCTTGGTTTCGCGCTGCAGCATTTCCATCCAGATATGCGGCTGGCTGCCCATGCCGTACGAGCCATAGGTGATGGCCGATCCGGCGCCCCGGCTTTTCGCGGCCTTGAGCAGATCGTCGAGCGACTTGTAGGGACTGCCCGGCGGCACGACCAGCAGCAGGCTGGACGTGAGCAGCCGGCTCACGGGCTGGAAGTCCTTGAGCGTGTTGTAGTTGAGCTTGGGATACAGCGCGGCATTCATCGCGAACGGACCGATGTCGCCGTACAGCAGCGTATGGCCGTCGGCCGGCTGCTGCTTCACATGCGCGGCCGCGATCTGCCCGCCCGCGCCGGGCTTGTTCTCCACCACCACGGGTTGCTTGAGCGTGGTGGTCATATGCTGGGCGAGCACGCGCGACACCGCGTCGCCGAAGCCGCCCGCGGGGTAGGGAACGACCCACATCACCGGGCGCCGCGGGAACGCAGGCGTCTGCGCGAACGCCGCGGGAGCCAGGGGCAGGGCTGCAGCGGTCAGCAGCAGGGAACGCCGTGAAATCATGTTTGTCTCCATATTGTCGGGAAGGGGTCAACGCCTGTGCTTTGCAGGTTGACCATCGAGGCGCCAGTATGGAGAGCGCGCGGCGCGCGAATGCCGGCGGATTGCGCGGTTTGTCGAAATCCTGCGCATGGGCCGCCGTCGTGCGGCCAAGCCGCCCGGGGCCTGCTTCAGTGCTGCATACGGAAACGCAGCGGTGTCATGCCCCAATGCCGAGAAAACGCCTGCGAGAAATGCGAGCCCGAAGAAAAGCCCAGCTGCGCGGCAATGTCGCCTACGGCGGCGCCGCTCTCGCGCAGCAGCGCGCGCGCGCGCAGCATGCGCTGCTGCAGCACGAACTGGTGGGGCGTGAGGCCGCAGGTGGCCTTGAAGCAGCGCGAAAAATGAAACACGCTCAACTCCACCTCGGCCGCCAGCAGCGCGGTCGTCAGCGGCTGGTCGAGGTTGTCGCGCACCAATGCCTGCACGCGGCGCAGTTGCCGCGCCGACAGCGCCGCCGCAGGCGGCGGTGCGCTGTCGGGCGCACGGTAATGCTCGAGCAAATGGATGGCGACCGTGGAAGCGATGCCGTCGGCAAAGGCCGGCTGCAGGCCGCTGTTGTCGTTCAGCGCCAGCAGCAGCACCTGCACCAGCTGCGTCAGCAGCGGATCGCTCTTGCCGAAGCAGCTGCGCAAGGCGATGGGCCGCCCCGCGTCGCCGCTGACTTTCTGCAGCCACTGGGGCGACAGGTCCAGATGCAGGTTGTCGCGCGGCAGTTCGGTGCGCCAGAAGCTGGGCGTATGCGCGGGCAGCAGCACCATGTCGCCGGTATTCCAGCGCGTATCGTGCATTTCATTGCCATGGCGCTGCAGCAGTCCCGTGGACGGGCCGCGCCGCACGATGATGCAGTGCTTGCCCGCGGGCGGAATGTACAGGTCCTGGGCGTCGGCGCGCTGGTGCCACAGCGACATGCCATGCCAGGGCAGGCCTGCGCTCGAACATTGGACCTGCTCGGGCGGCACGGCGTCCAGCGGTTCGTCCATGAACGCGCGCTCGGCGCCGCGCCAGCGACGGCTATCCACTGGCATGGCGTCTAGCAACGGCATGGTGGCTCTTTCTGAAAAATCACCCTGGACATTGCGGTATCTTAGAGCCTGGCGCAACCCTGTCACCCTCTCGCGAACCCGCGGCGTTGCGCTGCCTGCAACATCTCGCGCCACGGAAATGGCGCTGCACGCGCGAGGTCGGCAATAATTGTCAGCGGAGGTGTTAGTGGTGACCATTTCTCTCGCAACCGGTCTGGACTTTGAAGACATGTTCGACCTGGCTCCTGTATCCCTGTGGATGGAGGATTACAGTGGGCTCAAGCTATTGTTCGATCAATGGCGGGCCGAAGGCATCACCGACCTGCTCGCGTTCCTGCGCGAAGATCCCACGCGCCTGCAGCTCTGCAGCCAGTCCTACAAGGTGTTGCGCGTCAATCAATACACGCTGGACCTGTTCAAGGCGCCCGACCAGCAGACGCTGCAAAGCCGGCTGCACGAGGTTTTCCGCGGCGACATGCTCGACAGCATCCTCGTCGAACTGCTCGCGCTGTGGCGCGGCGATCAGGGCTTCGAGACCCGCTCGGTGAACTACGCACTCGATGGCCGCCGGCTCGACGTCCAGGTGCGCGCGCGCGTGGTGCCGGGCTACGAAGACAGCTGGAGCCGGGTGCTGGTCTCGCTCGAAGACGTGACCGCCGAAGTGCAAGGCCTGGAACAGTTGCAGCGCAGCGAGCAATATGCGCGCGATCTGTTCGAGCATTCGCCGGTGTCGCTGTGGGTCGAGGACTTCAGCGCGGTCAAACGGCTGCTCGATGAAGTGCGCGCCCGCGGCATCACCGACTTCAGGACGTTCCTCAAGGTCCACCCGGAATTCGTCACGCGCTGCATGCGCGAAATCCGCGTGATCGACGTCAACCGGCAGACGCTGGAGATGTTCTGCGCGAAGAGCAAGCCCGAGCTGCTGCACAACCTGTCACGCGTGTTCCGCGGGGAAATGTACGACTCGTTTGCCGAGCAGTTGCAGGACCTCTGGGACGGCAAGCTCGTGCAGCAGCGCGAAGTGGTCAACTACGCGCTCAACGGCGAGACGCTGCACATCCACCTCGAGCTGTCCATCATGGTCAGCCAGGCGCAGAACTGGGATCTGGTGCTGCTGTCGCTGGTCGACATCACCGCGCGCAAGAAAGCCGAAGCCTATCTCGAATACCTGGGCAAGCACGACGTGCTGACCCAGCTGCGCAACCGCGCGTTCTACATGGAAGAGCTCAACCGCCTGTCGCGCAAGGGCCCCTGGCCGCTGGCCATGGTCGCGATCGACATGAACGGCCTCAAGGCCGTCAACGACGAGCACGGCCATGCCGCGGGCGACGCGATGCTGCGTCGCCTGGGCGAAGTGCTGGCCAAGGCCGTCGATGATCCGTCGTGCGTCGCGCGCATAGGCGGCGACGAGTTCATGGTGCTGCTGCCCGCGACCGACGAGCGCGGCGCGATCGCCATGCAGGAGCGCATCCTGTCGCTGCTCGAAATGAACAACCAGTTCTATCCCGGCCACACCATTCATCTGGCGATGGGCCATGCGTGCGGCCAGGAAGGCGCGTCCATGGAAGCCGTGGGCCACCGCGCCGATCAGGCGATGTATGCCGACAAGGCGCGTTTCTACCGGGAACGCGAGACGGACCGCAGGCTCGGGTCCAGCGGGTCCTGAAGCCGTGGCTGTCGGTCAGGCCTGACGTGCTTGCGGCACCCTCACCTGCCTGCAGGCCGGGAGCTGCTGCCTAGAGTGGGGGTGTTCGCGTCATCCGACCGGCATCTACACAGGAGAACAGCATGTCCACAGACAAGCAGCAACCCGGCCAGGGCAAGGTGGAAAACGACCACAACCAGCAGGGCAACAAGGAGCCTACGCAGAAAAACGAAGGCCAGCGCACGCCTGAAAGCCGCAGCGACCGCGAATCGCAGGTCGGCAGCGGCAACCAGAACCAGTCGCGGCAGAACGGCGGCGGCGGCGGCAACCGCGGCGCGGGCTGACCGCTTGCCGCAGCGCAGGCTTGAAAACGGCAAGGGCGCCGGTGCCCTTGCCGTCTGCGCTGCGTCTCAGCGCTGGTTCTTGCGCTCGCTCGGGCTGCCGGGATCGGAATGCAGTTCGGCCGGCGGCTTGATGTCGCCGCTGTCGCCGCCTTCGGCCTCCCAGGTGCCGCCTTCGCGCGCGGTGTTGCCGCGCGGATGGCCCATGTCGGTGCCGTCATCGAAGTTCAGCGGCCCGTCCTGCGGCATGTCGTCGAAGCGGTGCAGCGACGCATCGTCGAGCGAGTCGGTGACGTCGGTCTCGGCACTCAGTCGGTCGTTGATGTCCTCGCCTTCCGGCAACTCGGCATTGGCATCTTCGCTGCGGTCGATTCCAGGCTGATCAAGGTCTTGCGGATGGGTGTTCGGTATGCGCATGGCGGTCTCCAGTTGGGGCACGGCCGGCATTGGCCAGCTCAGCGACTAGCGTGACCGCGTGCGCGCGCCCCCCAGGTCGGTGCAGCACCTTCCTGCAGGTAGGAGCAGACCGACCGCAGCGGCTATTTCTCGCGGTACTTTTCCACGCGCTTGGCTTGGATGCTGTAGCCGCTGGTACCAAGCTCCGAATTGCCGCGCGCCTGCCCCATGGTGCCGCTGACCCAGACCGCGCTCATCGACTTGAAGCCCTTGACCGGAGTGTCCGATTTCACGTGGATGATCTGGTTGGCGGGCGGCGGCGGCGTGTGGATGCAGGCGCCGAAATACGGCACCAGCAGGAACTCGCGCATGCCTTTGTCGGCACTGTCCAGCGGCACGATGAATCCCGGAATCTTGACCTGGCGGCCGTCGAACGAAGCCACCGTGGGCGCTTCGTCCCAGACCTTGCGCATGCGGTCGTAGAGCTGCTGCACGCGCGGATCGGAGTCGGGCAGCGCGCTGAGCTTTTGCAGGTCCTCGAACGATTTCATCGGGTCCCAGTTGCGCGGCACCAGCGCATCCCAGCTGATCTCCGCAAACGACGCGGCGTGCAGCCAGGGCGTGGCGCCCAGGCAAAGGGAGGCGGCCAGGCCTTGCAGCAGGCGGCGGCGGGAGATTGCGGTGGAGCTAGGAGGTGTGAACATGGCGTCAGATTCTCGGAGACAGGCCGTCGGCCAGCGACAGCCGGTAGGCACGCCATCCCGGCAGCAGGCTTGCGAGCCAACCCGCAACCAGCAACCCGGCGAGCAGCAGCCATTGCAGGGGCGTAGTTTGCCCCAGATGCAGCGTCAGGCCAAAATTTGCCTGCAGCCAGGGGTTCGATGCCACCACGCCGGCCACGAGCGCCACGATGCCCAGGGCGATGCCGGCCAGCGTCAGCAGCATGCCTTCGAGCGCCAGCAGCGCCAGCACATGCTGCGGGCCCGCGCCCACGGCGCGCAGCACCGCGAGTTCGCGCCGGCGCTCGTTCAACCCGGCGAGGATCACCGACATCAGCCCCGCCATGCTGACCAGGGCCACCAGGCCCGACATCAGCAGCAGCGCCTTCTCGCCCGCGCCCACCACGTCCCACAGCTCGTCGAGCGCCACGCCCGGCAGGATGGACATCAGCGGCTCGGCACCGAAGCCGTTGACCTGGCGCTGCACCGAGAACACGGCCGCGCGGTTGTGCAGGCCCACCAGCGCCGCAGTGACGCTTCTGGGCGTCAGATCCATGGCGCGCGCCTGCTCGGCGTCTATGCGCCGCCCTGGCAGCGGCGCGCCCACGGTCCAGTCGACATGGATGGCTTCGAGCGCTTCGAGGCTGATGTGCGCCGTGCGATCGACGGGCGTGCCGGTGCGCGCCAGGATGCCGGTGATGGTGAAAGGCTTGTCGGCATGGTCGCCGCCCAGCTGCACTTCGCCCATGCCATGCGCCAAGGTGATGCGCTGGCCCAGGCGATAGCCCAGGCGTTCGGCCAGCTCGGCACCAATCACCACATCGTAGAGATCGGCAAAGCGCCGGCCCTCGCGCAGCGCGAGCGGCTGCTGCTCGCCATAGCGGAAATGGTCGAAATAGGCCGGCGTCGTGCCCAGCACCGGAAAGCCCTGGTGAGAATCGCCCAGCGACAGCGGCACGACCCAGGCGACGCCGCGCAGCTTCTGCAGCGCCTCGACGCTGCTCCAGCGGATATTGTTGGTCGCCGCGCCCACATGGAACACTGCGTACAGCAGCAGCTGCGTGGAGCCGGTGCGCGCGCCGACGATCAGGTCGGTGCCCGATACCGCCGAACTGAAGCTGCTGCGCAGATCGGTGCGCACGCGCTCCATGCCCAGCAGCATGAAGGTCGAAAGCGCGATGGAACACACGGTCAGCGCCAGCGTGAAGCGCCGGTTCCAGGCGCTGCGCCAGGCCAGGCCCAGCAGGAACCCGGCTTTCATGCGCCCCCCTCGGCGGCCGCCGCCGCGCGGTTGATCTGCGGCAGCGAGACCTCGCGCCCGAAACGCTGCGCAATGCGCCGGTCGTGGCTCACGAGCACCAGCGCGCTGCGCGCCTGGTCGCAGGCCGACAGCAGCAGATCCAGAAAGATGTCGCGCCGGTCTTCGTCGAGCGCCGAAGTCGGCTCATCGGCGATCACCAGGCCCGGCTGGCCCACCAGAGCGCGTGCCGCGGCGACGCGCTGCTGCTGGCCCACCGACAGCGTTTGCGCGGGCCGCTCCCAGACCGAAGCGTCCAGCCCCATGCCCGCAAGCCAGTGCTGGCCTTCGTCACGCAGCGACCGCTGGTTGCGTGCCGCGGCCTCGCGCCGGCGCGTGGAAAAGCGGCAAGGCAGCAGCACGTTGTCGAGCGCGGTGAGATACGGCAGCAGATTGAACTGCTGGAAGATGTAGCCCACATGGTCGACGCGGTGGCGGTCGCGCGCGCTGGCGCGCAGATCGCCCCAGTGCACGCCGCCCAGCGCCACGCGGCCCGACTGCGGCAGCAGCACGCCCGCGAGCAGCGAGAGCAGCGTGCTCTTGCCGCAGCCGCTGGGGCCGTGGAGAAAAACGGTTTCACCGGCCGCGACCTGCAGCGCGGCGATGTCCAGGCAGTCGTGCGCGCTGCCCGGCCAGGCAAAGCGCAGGTCCTGCAATTCGAGCAAACCGGCCGGCATGGCGGCGCTCAGCGCGTCAGGCCCAGCCGCGCGGCGGCCGGCCGCAGGCTGCGCTTGAACTGGCCCTGGGGCGCGGCCACCTGGGCGTCGATGCTGCGCAGGCGCGGATAGGCGTCGAACAGCTTGACGTCGATGAAGCGCGCATCCGCGGCCTGGGCGCAGCTGAAGACGATGTCGACCGCGATGTCGGCATGCTCGTTCTTCTCGCCATGGTCATGCGCGGCGCCAAGACCCAGCGCGGCGGATTCGAGATCCACCTTGGCGAGCTTGCAGCCGGCCGCGGCGTCGGGCTGGAACAGCTGGTCTGCGGCCTTGAGGCGCGCGACCATGTCGGCAACCTGCTTGCGCTCGGCGTCGCTGCGCGGCGCGCGCTCGAAGCCCAGAAAGCTGTCGAGCGGCGCGGCGATCGCCAGCGTGATGGTCCGGGCATCGACCGCGACATCAAGCGTCATCAGTCCATGCGTATGGGCATGCGGGTGCGCGGCGGCAGACAGCGCGGCGGCGGCCAGCACCAGCGTCAGAAAGGGTTTGAACATCGGCAACTCCGGATCACAGAAGAAGACCGGCGCGGCGGCAAAACCCGCGCCCGGACCGGGAACCGATGTTATAGCATCACAAAAATATGCGCATTTCACACCTGCGCCATGCGCGCAGACCGCGCACCAACCAGCGCTCAGCGGCCGCGCGCCGTGGTCCATTGCACGGCAAACACGCTGACCAGCGCGATCACCAGCCCCCACAGCGCCAGGCCCGTGATCGCCTGCCCCAGCAGCGTCCAGCCCAGCACCACGGCCGCAAGCGGGCTCAGCAGACCCAGCGAGGCCACGGCGACCGTGGGCAGGCGCGCCACGCCGCGAAACCACAGCGCATAGGCGAGCAAGGCGCCGGCCAGGCTCAGATAGGCATAGGCCGTCCATTGCAGCGGCGTCAATGGCGGCAGCGGCGCGTCCGCCAGCCAGGCGATGGGCGCCAGCATCAAGCCACCCAGCGTCAGCTGCCAGCCCGTGAGCGGCAGCACCGATAGTGGCAGCTGCCAGCGGCGCGTGAGCCAGACGCCCGCGGCCATGCACGCCGCGCCCAGCAGGGCCGCGGCGATGCCCACCGGCTCGAACACGGTCTGCGGCGACAGCAGCAGCACGGCCAGGCCCAGCACGCCGGCCACCGCGGCCCAGAGCGTGATCCGCGCCGGAGCGCGCCGGTCCACGGCCCAGGCCAGCAGCATCACCAGCAAGGGCTGTATCGCGCCCAGCACCGCGGCCAGCCCGCCGGGCAGGCGGTAGGCGGCGACGAACAGCAGCGCCTGGAACACGCCGATGTTGAGCGCGCTCAGCACCAGCAGCCGCGCCCAGTCGCGCCGCGCGGGCAGCACCCGGGTGAACAGCAACAGCAGCAGGCCCGCGGGCAGGGCGCGGATCAGCGCCGCGGTGAAAGGCCGGTCGGGCGGCAGGATTTCGGAGGCCACGATGTAGGTGGAGCCCCAGATCGCGGGCGCGAGCGCGGTCAGCAGGACGTCGCGCCAGTGGCGCAGGGAAGCGGTGAGGTGCATGTTAGTATCTTCAACTCAAGACAAATCGATTGTGCTTGCCAGTTATCTTGAAGTCAAGACATATGCAGACAAAAACCCGCTCCCGCACGCCCGATGCCGTCGACGCCATCCTTGCGCAGTGGCAACGCGAACGCCCCGACCTGGACGCCAGCCCCATGGGGCCCATAGGCCGGATCAAGCGCTGCGCGGCGCTGCTCGAGCAGCAATTGGAAGCCGGCTTCGCGGCCTTCGATCTGAGCCTCTGGGAGTTCGACATGCTGGCCGCATTGCGGCGCAGCGGCGCGCCCTGCCGCCTGAGTCCGACCGAGCTTTTCTCGACGCTGATGGTGACTTCGGGCACCATGACCCACAGGCTCAAGCGGCT
>NZ_JAVWWA010000008.1:52910-82314 GCF_036666375.1 Comamonas sp.
CCCATGCAGACCCTCGATGCGCTCGAAGCCTGGCTCGAGACCCACCTCCCGGAAGTGGCCGAAGACTTGAACCCCGGGGCCACGGCCGCCGCGCTGGAACAATTCGCCAGCGCGCTGGGCCTGCGCCTGCGCGCCGATTTCCTGCAGCTCTACCGCTGGCATGATGGCCAGCAGATGGCGATCAACACCGGCCCCTGGTACGGCCTGAGCTTTCTGCCGCTGGCGCGCGTGCAAAGGATGTGCAGGGCACCTATGGCCAGGTGATCAGCTTCGGCCGCGACGAAGAGCGCAAGATTGCCGTGGCGCCTAGCATCCATGCGTTTGTCGGCTGGATGCTGGCCGAACTCGCTGCGGGAAACTTCCACTTCCAGCAGGAGGACGATGGCGGCCGCAGCTTCAACACCCTGCGGCCGCAGAAATTCCACTTCCTCGATGCGCTGGCCGCGCTCTTTCACTAGCGCTGAGCCTACGGCACGCTGCGCGCTTACTCGATGGCGATCTTCGCGTCCTGGATGATCTTGCGATAGCGCTCGATCTCGGCGCCGGTGAAGCGTGCGAACTCCTCGCGCGCGCCGCCGTTGACGATCGCGCCGTAGTCGTTGAGGCGCTTCTTCACTTCGGCATCCTGCAGCACGGCGTTGAGCTCCTTGTTGAGCCGGTCGGCGACATTCGCCGGCGTCTTGGCGGGCGCATAGAAGCCGTACCAGGCCGCGGCCTGCACGCCCTTGTAGCCCAGTTCCTCGAACGTCTTCACATCGGCCAGCGCAGGAACGCGCTGGCTCGAAGCCACGGCCAGGGCCTTGAGCTTCTGCCCCTTGATATGGCCCACGGAGCCGGTGTCGAACATCAGCCCGATATGGCCGGCCATCAGGTCGGCTGCCGCCGGGCCCGAGCCCTTGTAGGGCACATGCATCAGGTTGCTGCCCGTGACCTTGGTGAAGATCGCGGCCGCGATATGCTGCGACGAGCCATTGCCGCCCGAGCCATAGGAGATCTTGCCGGGCTCGGCCTTGGCGGCCTTCACCAGCTCGTCGACGGAGTTGAACCTGGAGTGGGCCGGAACCACCAGCACGTTGGGCACCGTGGCCACCAGCATGATGGGCGTGAAATCCTTGACGGGATCGAAAGGCAGATCCTTGTACAGGCTGGGATTGATGGCGTTGGTGCTGCTGGTGCCCATCAGCAGCGTGTGGCCGTCGGCCGCTTCGCGGATGAATGCCGCGGTGCCGATATTGCCGCCCGCGCCCGCCTTGTTCTCCACGATCACCGGCTGGCCCAGGCGCTCGCCGAGCTTCTGGCCCAGCACGCGCGCGATCACATCGGTCGCGCCTCCCGGCGCCCATGGCACGACGATCTTGATCGGCTTGGTGGGGAAGTTCTGTGCCTGCGCCAGGCCATGGGCGCCCAGCGCCAGCGCGGCGGCCAGCGCCAGCGGTTTGAATTGCTTGATCATTGTCTTGTCTCCCTTGTTTTTGTTCAGACCAGCTGGTTCTTTTCGAGCGTGTCGAAAAGCCACTTCTGGTACAGCTGCCCGTTGCTGATTTCTTCCTTGATGCCGCGCTCCTTCTGCGCCGTGGCCAGCGCCTTGGCAATCAGCTCCTGCGCCAAGTCGGGAGCGAAAGTCACCACCCCGTCTTCGTCGCCCACCACCCAGTCGCCGGGGTTGACGACCTGGCCGCAGACGTTGACGGCCACGTTGATCTGCCCCGGACCGAGCTTGTAGGGTCCCTTGTGGTTGATCGTCCTCGCATAGCAGGGAAAGCCGGCGTCGAGGAACGCCGCGCAGTCACGCACCGCGCCGTCGATGACGAAACCCTGGAAGCCGCGCTGAATCGCGTAGAGCATGATCAGCTCGCCGACCAGCGCGTTCGATGTTTCGCCATGGCCGTCGATCACCAGCACATCGCCGGGCTGTCCCAGCGTCAGCGCCTTGTAGATCCACAGGTTGTCGCCGGGCCGGACTTTCACCGTCAATGCGCGCCCGATCAGCTTCTTGCTGCCGTGGTAGCGCTGCAGTCCGGCAATGCCTTGCAGCCGATCGAGGTTGTCGCTCAGATGGGAGGTGGGAATCCGCGCCAGCGCTTCCAAAATTTCCGTATCAGTCATGTTCAGCCCCGTTGTCTCGAGCGCCGAATCTACCCACGGAACGGAATAATAAAAAGTGATATTTAATCCGCAAGTACAACAACCAAAAGCTATGGATGGGGAGACCTGCGTTGTTCACCTTCAAACAGATCGAAGCGGTCTACTGGATCGCGAAAACCGGCAGCTTCGTCAACGCCGCCGAGCAGCTGCACACCACGCAGGCCGGCATCTCCAAGCGCATCAAGGAGATCGAACAGATCGTCGGCGAGAGCCTGTTCGACCGCAGCGGGCGCAAGGTGCGCCTGACCGCCAAGGGATCGATGCTCGCGCAGGGCGCGCAAGCCCTGCTGCGCCAGCGCCAGGCGCTCATGGACGAACTGGTCGACCCCAAACACATCAACCGCGTGATCAATATCGGCGTGACCGAACTGGTCTCATCGACCTGGCTCTCACAGTACCTGATCGCGCTGCATGCGCAGTTTCCGCAGCTCTCCATCAGGCCGCATGTGGATTTTTCCCATGACCTGCTGGCCAAGGCCGACGCGCAGCTGCTCGATCTGATCGTGATCCCGCGGTTTGCGCAGCAGCCGGGATTTGTGCGCTGCGAGCTCGGGCAGGCGCAATTCGAATGGCTAGCGAGCCCCGCAGTCAAAGCGCAGCTCGCACGCCGCGGCGCCGACGCGCCCTGGGATACGCCGCTGCTGATGCAGGGCAACGGCTCGGGCCTGGGTTTCATCACCGAGCGATATCTGGCGGGCAGCACGCATCTGGGCCACCACCAGGTGCTGCGCACCAACAGCCTGCTGCCGCTGGTCGGAATGACGCTCGCGGGCCAGGGCGTGAGCTTTCTGCCCACGGGCTACCTGCGGCGCGAAATCGAAGCCGCTCGCCTGGTACCGGTGGATACCGGCCTGCGCAACGATCCCGTGATCTACGACATCCTGTACCGCCAGGAACTGCAGAGCGAACTTTTCAGGCAACTCGCGCATTCGGCCCAGGCATGCTGTGACTTCAGCACCAGTTTTCTGACCTGATGCGCCCTGGAATGCAGTGAAACTAACGGTTTTCAAGTATGGCGCTGCGGCCTGTCCTCGCGCTACAGTACGCGGTAATTTCCTCGCGCTTTCAGCCCTCCCAAACCATGTCCAAGAACGCGCTGCCGGCCACGCAAATACTTCCCAGCCCTGTGCTGCTGGTGGAAGACGAGTTCCCCATTCAGGAACGCCTGCTCAAGATCATGCGCGATCTGGGCTATACCACCGAAGTCATTCGTGTTGCCGGCACGCTCGCGGATGCCCGCCGGCTCGCGGCAGCGCAGCGTTTCGCGCTGGCCCTGGTCGATCTGGGCCTGCCCGATGGCAACGGCTGTGATTTCATCGCCGAACTGCGCCAGAGCGACCCGTCTCTGAGCATTCTCGTGATCTCCGCCTGGAGCACGCAGGAAACGATATTGCGCGCGCTGCATGCGGGCGCCACCGGCTACCTGCTCAAGGAACGCGACGACCTGGAAGTGATGCTGTCGATACGCAGCGTGCTGCGCGGCGGCGCACCCATCGATCCCTTCATAGCCCGGCATATCCTGGCCGAGCTGCCGCAGGCAAAAGAAGAGAGCGCAGACACCGGGCCCGCGCGCGTCGTGCCCCCCAGCGTACTGACAGCACGCGAAGCACAAATCCTGGCGCTGGTCGCCGACGGCAAGTCCAATCGGGATATCGCGGAACACCTGCAGATCTCGCGCTACACCGTTGAATGCCATATCACGCACATTTACCGCAAGCTGGAAGTGTCCTCGCGAACCAAGGCCATCAACGAAGGACGCCTGCGCGGCCTGCTCAAATAGCGGCCCGTCTGCCGAACCGCGCCTAAAGCCGGTTCATTCGCACCCTGGCAGCGGGCGCCGGCGCGTCTTGGTGCCTTCACCGACTGAACATTCGATCTACGCTGCGGCGGGAAAAAGACAAGCTCGGGGATACCCTCAGATCCTCGCGCCTGGGGTTATGGCGACCTTGACGCAACGAGTATCTTGCGTTGTTCGTCGACGAGAAGTCAAATGGAAGGGAATTACAGAACTTCTATTTATCTTCGTTACACCGTTGAATGTCATATCACGCGCATTTATCGACCCCTGAAATTTTTGTCGCGCTCTCGAACCATCCACGCAGCGTGTTTGCACGGCCTCCCCCCCGGCCGGCAAGGCAATCCGCACTGCGCTCGCTGCTGCTCACCATAGCGCTGCTGGCATGCAGTCTGCTCCAATCCGCCTGGGCTCAGACCTGCATGCCCACCATTGGGGCGGTGCACGCCGCCAAGGAACTGCCCGGAGCATCCGCGCGCCCCACTGAGGGCTGGGAGCCGGTGACGCTGCCCGACACCTGGACCCTGCGCTGGCCCGACTACAGCGGCACGGTCTGGTACCGCATCATGCTGCGCGAAGACTGCGGCGCCACGGGCGCGCGCGACGAGCCCGTGGCGCTGATCACCGAATCGATCAACATGGCCGGTGAAATCTTTTTGAACGACACCTTGCTGTGGCGCGATGCCAGCCTGCAGGAGCCGTTGTCGAGAAGCTGGAACATTCCCCGGTACTGGATCCTGCCCGAATCGGCACTGCGGCCTTCCGACAACGCGATATGGATCCGTATCCAGGGTCGGGCCGTCGTCAAGCCAGGCCTGGGCATGGTCATGACAGGTCCCGCCGCGCCGATGCTCGCGTATTTCGAAAAGATCAACTGGTCACACCGCACGGTCTATGTGATCAACATCATTGCGTCCTTGTGCATCGCGGGCTTGTTTGCCGGCATCTGGATTCTCTACCGCAGGCAATCCGTGCATGGCTGGTTCTCGCTGCTGAACTTCGCATGGGTCGTGTTTTTTTACAACATCGTGGCCACCGATCCCTGGCCATTTGGCGATACCGTGGGCGTGGCGCGGGCCAACACCATCGCATTCATGGCGTTCTGCGCGTTCTATTGCATATTCAGCTACCAGTTTCAGGAACGTACCCAGCCACGCTGGCAGAAACGCGCACTGATCGCGCTGACGCTGGGCATGTCGCTGCTGGTGGCGCTGGTACCGGAAAGGCATCTGGCGGCCACCACGCAGCTGGCCTGGGATACACACATATTGGTTTTTGTCTGGGCGTGTTGCGCCCCGCTGATCCATGCCTGGCGCAGCCGCAAGCGAGAAGATGCGTTCTATTGCTTGGTGGGCCTGGGGTTCGTGTTCATCGCACTGCACGATATGTACACCTTCAACCTCGGGGCATCAGACGCCCTCATGCTGACGCCTTACGCCAACCTGCTCACGATGATCGTGATCGCCGGCGTGCTGAGTTCGCGCATCGCGGCCAGCATGCGCCGCACCGAACGCTTCAATGTGGAACTCACGGCCGCGGTCGAGAAGGCCTGCCTAGAACTCGAAACCACGATGGGCAAGGAACACCAGCTCGCGCTGTCGAATTCGCGCCTGCAGGAACGGCTGCAGTTCATTCACGATCTGCACGACGGCTTCGGCAGTGCGCTGGTGCGGGCCATCGTCCAGGCCGAGCACAGCGCAGATGCCCAGGGCCATGCCGAAGCGGCGCGGCATGTCTCCACGCTCAAGTCGCTGCGCGATGATCTGCGCAATGTGATGGACGGCGGGCGCACCGCCACCGCAGACACGCCCGCGACACCGGCCGAGTGGATGGCACGAACGCGCCACCGCTTTTCCACGCTGTTCGATGAACTCGACGTGACCAGCCACTGGTCATGCCTGCCAGAATGGCCCGAGCCGCCCAGCGTCGCGGTCTGCCTGGAACTCACGCGCCTGCTCGAGGAAGCGCTGTCCAACGTGCTCAAGCACAGCGCGGCAACCGAAGTCGACATCAAGCTGGAGGCGGACGCGCACGGCGCGCTGACGCTGGAAGTGCGCGACAACGGCGTGGGCTTCGACATCGCCACCGTGAGCCACGAGGCCAGCGGCATAGGCCTGTCCTCCATGCAGGCCCGCATCGCCCGACTGGGCGGCCAGTTGCACCTCGAGTCCCGGGCTGGCCGCAGCGTGGTGCGTGCCAGCCTGGGCCGCGAGCCCGCGTTACGCGCCGAGTAGCATGGCCGGCTTCAGCCCTCTTTTTCCCGCGCCGCTTCGCGCAGGAAGTTGACGAAAGCCTGGGTGCGCGGGCTGCGGCCCTTGCGCGTGGGCACCAGCACCATCACGGGCGCCGCACCGAAAGTCCAATCGTGCATCACGCGCTCCAGCCGCCCGGCCGCCACGGCGGCCGCGGCGTCCCATTCGGAGCGCAGCACCAGGCCCATGCCGTCTTCGGCCCACTGCCGCGCGACGCTGCCGTCGTTGGTCACGAACGCCGGATGCACGCGCAGCGTCTCGCCTTTGCGCCCGCTTTCGGCCGGGCGCATATGCCACAGCGTCACGTCCTCGTCGTTCTCGCGTATGCAGATGCAGGAGTGGTAGGCCAGGTCCTGCGGACTGCGCGGCCTGCCATGTTCGCGCAGGTATGCGGGGCTGGCGCAGAGCCAGCGCTCGTTGGTCGCCAGCGGGTGCGCGACCCACGATGAGTCGCGCACCGTGCCCACATGCACCACGACATCGGCGTCGTGCCGGTCGGGCCAGGGCGTCTCGCGCAGATCGAGCTGCAGGCGCAGGCTCGGGTGCAGGCGCGAGAACCGCGCGAGCAGCGGAGCGACATGGGTGCGGCCGTAGCCGAAAGGCGCGGAGACTCTGAGCGTTCCGGTCAGCTGCTGGTCGTCGCGTTGCAGCGATTCGCGCAGGCCGTCGAGCTTTTGCAGCAGTTCGTAGGCCTCGCGGCCCAAGCGTTCGCCTTCGGAAGTCAGCTGCAGCTTGCGCGCCGTGCGGTTGGCCAGCACCAGCCCCAGCGCGGCCTCGAGCTTGCGCAGGCGCATCGACAGGGCCGGGGGCGTGACGCCCAGCGAGCGCGCGGCGGCGCTCAGGGAACGCTCGCGCAGCAGCGCTGCAGCAAGGCGAAGATCGTCGATCTGCATATTCAGCTGTGCTTAACGATTGATGATGAAAGAGTGAAAACCAGAGACCAGGATCGAAGCCTACAGTAGATCCATGCAGAACACCTCATCCCCCTCCTTTGCCGCTGGCGACCGCTATCCGCGCGCCGTGCTGTTCGACCTGCTCACGGCCTTGCTGGATTCCTGGAGCGTATGGAACGCCGCCGCGGGCTCCGAGCCCGCGGGGCGCACCTGGCGCGCGGAATACCTGCGCCTGACCTATGGCTGCGGCGCCTACGTTCCCTACGAAGAACTGGTGCGTCAGGCGGCGGCCAATGTGGGCCTGCCCGCCAGCGCGCCCCAGGCCCTCGAAGACCAGTGGGACGGCTTGCCCGTCTGGAGCGGCGCCCGGGAACTGCTGCAGGCGCTCAAGCCGCATTGCAAGCTGGCCGTGGTGACCAACTGCTCGCGCGACCTGGGCGAGCGCGCCGCGCAGCGACTGGGCATCGCCTGGGATGCAGTCATCACGTCCGAGGAAGCGGGCTTCTACAAGCCCGATCCCCGGCCCTACCAGCTGGCCTTGCAGCGGCTGGAAGTGAACGCCGCCGACGCGGCCTTTGTAGCCGGCTCGGGCTACGACATGTTCGGCACGGCCAGCGTCGGCCTGCGCACCTACTGGCACAACCGCGTGGGCCTGGCCAGGCCCCAGGGTGCGCCCCTGGCCGACATCGAATCCCCCACGCTGGAGAGCGCGCTGCCCTGGCTGCGGACTTTCCAGGCCTGAGCAATCCACCGAGGAGTCCACCATGAACGACCGCATCCGGCGCGCGGCCCTGCTTGCCGCGGCCTCCAGCCTGAGCCTGCTGGCCGCGCCCGCGAGCTGGGCCCAGCCCGCCTTTCCCGCGCGTCCCGTGACGCTGATCGTGCCGTTTCCGGCCGGCGGCCCGAGCGACGCGCTGGCGCGCTCGGTGGCCCACAAGATGGCCGAGCATCTGGGCCAATCGATCGTCATCGAGAACCTGGGCGGCGCCAACGGCGTGATCGGCCTCACCAAGGCCATCAAGGCCAGCCCCGACGGCTACACCATTGCCTTTGGCGGCATAGGCACGCATGTGGCCAACGTCGCGCTCTACAAGAAACTGGCTTACGACCCCGTCGCGGACTTCGTTCCCATAGGCCCGGCGGGCGCCTCGCCGATGGTGCTGCTGGCGCGCGCCGACCTGCCTGCGGCCAACCTGGGCGAGTTCGTCGCCTGGGCCGCGCAGAACAAAGCCAAGGCGTCCTACGGGAGCGCGGGCGTGGGCTCCATTTCGCACTATGGCTGCGTGCTGCTGCTGTCGGCGCTGGGCCGGAACGTCACGCACATCCCATACAAAGGCGTGGCGCCCGCAATGAACGACCTGATGGGCGGCCAGACCGACTTCATGTGCGACCAGACGACGACGGCCTTGCCGCAGCTCGCGGGCGGGCGCATCAAGCCCATCGCGGTGCTGTCGAATGCCCGCCTGGCGCAACTGCCCAACGTCGCCACGGCGGCACAAGCCGGCTACGCGCTCGACATCCGCTCCTGGAACGCATTCTTCGCGCCGCGCGCCACGCCCCAGCCCGTCGTGGCGAAGTTGACCGCGGCGCTGCAGCACGCGGTCGCCGACGCCGCGCTGCGCAAGCAGATGGCAGCCCTGGGCGTGGATCTGCCGCGGCCGCAGCAAGCCACCTCCGCGGCGGTGTCGGCACTGATTGCCCGCGGCCTGCGCGAAGACGTTCCGGCCCTCAAGGCCAGAAGCGAATACCTCGACTGAACCCATGACACCCATGCACAACGATCTCACCACCCTCGATACGCCTGCGGCCATCATCTCGCTGGAAAAGATGCAGCGCAACATCGCGCGCATGCAGCAGCGCGCCAACGCGCTGGGCGTGCGCTTTCGCCCCCATGTCAAGACCACCAAATGCGCCGAAGTCGCGGCCGCGCAGCGCGCCGCCGGCGCCAGCGGCATCACCGTCTCCACGCTCAAGGAAGCCGAACAGTTCTTCGCCCAGGGCGAGACCGACATCCTCTACGCCGTAGGCATGGCGCCCCACCGGCTCGCGCAGGCACTGGATCTGCGCGCGCGCGGCTGCGGGCTGCAGATCATGACCGACAGCGTCGCGGGCGCCCAGGCCATCGCCGACTTCGGCAGGCAGCATGCGCATGCGTTCGAGGTGCTCATCGAAATCGATACCGACGGCCACCGCTCGGGAATCAAGCCGGATGAGGACGCGCTGCTGGACGTCGGCCGGGTACTGCATCGCGGCGGAATGCATCTCGCGGGCGTGCTCACGCATGCTGGATCGAGCTATGAACTCGACACGCCAGCCGCGATTGCGCAGCTGGCCGAGCAGGAGCGCGCGGGCTGCGTGCGCGCCGCCCAGCGCCTGCGCGCGGCCGGCCTGCCCTGCGAGATCGTCTCGGTGGGCTCCACGCCCACGGCGCTCGAAGCCGCATCGCTGGAAGGCGTGACGGAGCTGCGCGCCGGCGTCTATGTGCTCTTCGATCTGGTGATGCGCAACGTGGGCGTCTGCCGCGAAGAGGACATCGCGCTGAGCGTGCTGACCACGGTGATAGGCCACCAGGCCGACAAGGGCTGGGCGATTGTCGACGCCGGCTGGATGGCCATGAGCCGCGACCGCGGCACCTCGAAACAGCAGCGCGACTACGGCTACGGCCAGGTCTGCACACTCGACGGCCAGCCGCTCGCAGGCTATCTGCTGTCGGGCGCGAACCAGGAGCACGGCATCCTGTCGGCGCAAGGCGCGCCGGACACGGACATCGTCAACCGCTTTCCCATGGGAACGCGGCTGCGCGTGCTGCCCAACCATGCCTGCGCGACCGGCGCGCAGTTTCCTCAATACCACGCGCTGGCCGAAGACGGCACGCTGCGCACCTGGGAGCGCTTCCATGGCTGGTGAAATAGATCTGGCGGCGCCGGTCTACGTCCAGGCCCCAATGCTCGCCCCACCCGGCGGCCACTACAGCCATGCGTGCAGCGGCGCGGGCCTGGTGTTCATCGCCGGGCAGCTGCCGATCACGCCGCAGGGCGAGCGCCTGGTGAACGCCGCGTTCGAAATCCAGGCCGCGCAGGTGCTGGAGAACGTCAAACAGGCCTTGCATGCCGCGGGCAGCGGCGTCGAGCGGCTGCTGCAGGTGCGCGTCTATGTGGACGACATCGCGAACTGGCCGGCTTTCGACGCGCTGTACCGCGAGTGGGCCGGCGCCTCACGCCCGGCCCGCGCGGTCGTGCCCACGGGGCCGTTGCACTTCGGCTTTCTGGTCGAGATGGAAGCCGTCGCGCTCGCCTGAGGACTTACTCCACCGTCACCGACTTCGCGAGATTGCGCGGCTTGTCGACGTCGGTGCCGCGCGCGCAGGCAGTGTGATAGGCCAGCAGCTGCAGCGGCACGACATGCAGGATGGGGCTCAGCGCGCCGTAGTTCTCGGGCATGCGGATCACATGCATGCCTTCGGCGCTGGCGATATGCGTGTCGGCGTCGGCGAGCACGTACAGCACGCCGCCGCGCGCGCGCACTTCCTGCATGTTGCTCTTGAGCTTTTCGAGCAGCGCATCGTTGGGCGCGACCGTCACCACGGGCATGGCGCTGGTCACCAGCGCCAGCGGGCCGTGCTTGAGCTCGCCCGCGGGATAGGCTTCGGCATGGATGTAGCTGATTTCCTTGAGCTTGAGCGCGCCTTCGAGCGCTATCGGGTAGTGGATGCCACGCCCCAGGAACAGCGCATTCTCGCGCTGCGCGAACTCCTCGGCCCAGCTGATCAGCTGCGGCTCCAGCGCCAGCACCGCCTGCAGCGCCACGGGCAGGTGGCGCATGGCGGTGAGGTAGCGCGCTTCGTCTTCCTCGGTCAGGCGCCCCTTGCTTTGCGCCAGCGCCAGCGTCAGCAGGAACAGGCCCGCGAGCTGCGTGGTGAAGGCCTTGGTCGAGGCCACGCCGATTTCGACGCCGGCGCGCGTGATGTAGGCCAGCTCGCATTCGCGCACCATCGCGCTGGTCGCGACATTGCAGATCGTCAGCGTGTGCTGCATGCCCAGGCTTTGCGCATGGCGCAGCGCGGCCAGCGTGTCGGCGGTCTCGCCCGACTGGCTGATGGTCACGACCAGGGTGCGCGGATTGGGCACGCTGGTGCGGTAGCGGTATTCGCTGGCGACTTCGACCTGGCAGGGAATGCCCGCAATGCCTTCGAGCCAGTACTTGGCCGCGCAACCGCTGTAGTAGCTGGTGCCGCAGGCCAGGATCAGCACATTGTCGACTTCCTTGAACACGCGCCAGGCCGCGGCGCCGGTCTTGCCGTGCACGCAGGCGCCGTCAAACAGCTCGGGAACGATGCCCAGCACGCCGTCTATGGTGTCGGCGATCGCGCGCGGCTGCTCGAAGATTTCCTTTTGCATGTAGTGGCGGTAGGGGCCGAGTTCGGCCGCGCCGCTGTGCGCATGCACGGTGCGCACCGGGCGCTGCTCGGCGCCCAGCGCTTCGCCAGCCTTGTCGAACAGCCAATAGCGGCCGCGCTGCAGGTCGACCATGTCGCCTTCTTCCAGATAGACGATCTGGTCGGTCACGCCGGCCAGCGCCATGGCATCGCTGGCAACGAAATGCTCGCCGCCTTCGCCTACACCCAGGATCAGCGGCGAGCCCGCGCGCGCGCTGACCAGACGCTCGGGCTCGTCCTTGTGCATCACGGCCAGCGCGTAGGCACCGTGCAGCTGGGCGACCGCCGCCTTGAACGCTTCGAACAGGTCGCCGTTGTAGAGGCTGTCGACCAGATGGGCAATGACTTCGGTGTCGGTCTGGCTCACGAACACATAGCCCTTGGCCTGCAGGCTGGTGCGCAGCGCTTCGTAGTTTTCGATGATGCCGTTGTGCACCAGCGCCACGCGCGCCGGCTGGCCCGGCAGCGCCTCGCCCGGGCCGAAGCTGAAATGCGGGTGGGCGTTGCGCACCGCCGGCTCGCCATGGGTCGCCCAGCGGGTGTGGGCGATGCCCGTGAAGCCCTGCAGGTTCTCGGTCTGCACCTGCTCGAGCAGCTCGGCCACGCGCGCCGTGCTGCGCGCGCGCTGCAGGCCGGTGCTGCGCACGCCGGACGCATCCAGCGCATGCACGGCGACGCCGCAGGAGTCATACCCGCGGTACTCGAGCCGTTGCAGGCCCTGCACCAGTACGGGAACGATGTTGCGATGGGAAACGGCGCCGACGATGCCACACATAAGGAATGCTCCTGAAGAAAGACTGGCGATGCTATGCTGACAACCAAGAAATATTCAGTTGATATTCAACAATTTATGAAACTTAATTTCTCGAACTGCCAGTGGAGAAATTAAATTTCATATTCATGCAAACTTCAAAATAAATGATCGACGAAATCGACCTGCAACTGCTGGATTTATTGCAACGGGATGCAAGCCTGAGCAACCAGGCGTTGGCCGAGCGCGTCAACGTGTCGCCGCCCACCTGCCTGCGCCGCGTGCGGCGTCTGCACGAGGACGGCATCATCGAGCGCCAGGTCGCCTTCCTGCAGCCCGAGCGCCTCGCAGCGCTCGCCGGTCACGGCCTCACGGCCTGGGTGGAAGTCACGCTCGACCGCCAGGATGCGCAGGCGCTGGACCGCTTCGAGGCCCGCGCCGTGGCCGAAGATGCCGTGCAGCAATGCTGGCGTGTGTCCCCCGGCCCCGACTTCATGCTCGCCACCTGGACGCGCGACATGCCCGATTACCTGGCTCTGACCCAGAGGCTGTTCACGCAGGACAGCAATGTGCGCAACGTGCGCGCCTTCTTCGCCACCAAGCGCGCCAAGTTCGAGACCAAGATTCCGCTGGCCCCCCTGCGCTGAGCGCGGATTTACCCGGCGGCAGGAGCCGGCCAGTCGACGGTCACGGTGCAGCCCTGGCCGGGCGCGCTGTGCAGCGCAATGTCTGCACCCTGCAGTCGCGCCGCGGTCTGCGCGACCGCCAGCCCCACGCCCGCGCCGTCGAACTCGGACTCGCGGTGCAGGCGCTGGAACAGTCCGAACACCTGGCCCGCGCGCGCGCCGTCGCAGCCCACGCCGTTGTCCTGCACCTGCCAGCGCCAGGCGCCGCCGGGCAGCGCCTGCGCCTGCAGGCTGATGCGCGGCATGGGCTGGCCGCGCGAGAACTTGAATGCATTGTCGAACAGCGCGGCCAGCATGGGGCGCAGCAATTCGGGCGCAGCCTGCAGCGGCACGGGCGCCAATGGCAGCTCCCACTGCACCTGCTCCCCTGCGGGTTCGGCCGCAAGCAGCGCCGCGCGGACTTCGGCGGCCATCTGCGCCAGGTCGACGCTCTGGCGGCGCTGCGGCTCGCGCAGCATTCCCGCGACCTGCAGCACGCCATCGAGCATGCCGCCCATGCGGCGCGCCGCCTGCTCCATCACGCCAAGAAACTGTTCGGCCTCCTGCGCATCCGCGCCTTGCAGGCCCGCCACATGCAGGGTTTCGCGCAGCAGGGGCGTGTACGAAGTGATGTGGCGCAGCGGCGCGCGCAGATCGTGCGACAGCGCGCGCAGCCAATCGTCGTGGCTGGCGCGCAGCGCGGCCAGCTCCTGCTCGCGCTGGGCCAGCAAGGCCAGCGCCTGGGGCAGATCGGTCGCAAGCGCGCTGTCCGCAGAAGCGCTGGGAGCAGGGTCGGGCATCATGGTTTGGGAAGTTTGCTCGGTCGTTTCCAGTTAGCGATATTGGCCTGACGGCCGCGCCCCACACCCAAGGTGCCAGCCGGCACATCCTTGGCGATGGTCGAGCCGCCACCGATGGTCGCGCCCGCGCCTATCGTGACCGGCGCCACCAGCACGCAGTTGCTGCCGATGTGCGCGTCAGCCTCGATCACCGTACGGTGCTTGTTGACGCCATCGTAGTTGGCCGTGATGCTGCCGGCGCCATAGTTGACGCGCTCACCCACCGTCGCATCGCCGAGATAGGCCAGGTGGTTGGCCTTGGCGCCATCGGCCAGCGTGCTGTTCTTGACTTCGACGAAGTTGCCGATATGCACTTCGCGGCCCAGTTGGGCGCCGGGGCGCAGGCGCGCGAACGGGCCGACCAGCGTGCCTTCGCCTACCGTGACGCCCAGCTTTTCGCCGTCGATGTGGGTATAGGGGTGGATCACCGCGCCCGCGCCTATGGTGGCGTTGGCAATGCAGCAATGCGCGCCAATCGACGCACCCGCGCCAATCGTCACCGCGCCGCTGAAGATGCAGCCGACATCGATCTCCACGTCCTGGCCGCAGGTGAGCGCCGCGCGCGCGCCGCTGCGCTGGTCGTCGCGCAGGTCGAAGCGCGCGGGATCGGCCAGGCGCACGCCCTGCTCCATCAATGCATGCGCCTGGCGCAGTTGGTGGGCGCGCTCGAGTTCGGCCAGCTGCACCGGGCTGTTGACGCCCGCGACCTGCAGCGCGTCATCGATGCAATGCGCGACCACGGCCACGCCGTCGGCCACGGCCATCGCCACGATGTCGGTCAGGTAGTACTCGCCCTGGGCATTGTCGTTGGTCAGGCGCGCCAGCCAGGCACTGAGCAGGCGCGCGGGCACGGCCATGATGCCGCTGTAGATTTCGGTGATGCGGCGCTGTTCCTCGCTCGCATCCTTGTGCTCGACGATGGCCTGGACCGCGCCCGCCGGCGTGCGCACGATGCGGCCATAGCCGCTGGGGTCGGGCAGGGTCACGGTCAGCAGCGCGAGCTTGTCGCTGCCTGCGGCGTCGACCAGGGCCTGCAGCGTTGCGGCCTCGGTCAACGGCACGTCGCCCGACAGCACCACGGCGACGCCGTCGTCACGCAGCAGCGGCACCGCCTGCTGTACCGCGTGCCCCGTGCCCAGCTGGGGTTCCTGGCGCACGAAATCGAGCGCAAAGCCCATTGGGCGCGCATAGGCTGCCGCGGAAATCGCGGCTTCCACTTCAGCCGCACCATGACCGGTCACCACCACGGCGCTGCGCGCTCCGAGGTGCGCAGCCTGGTCCAGCACATGCTGCAGCAGCGGCCGGCCCGCGAGGCGTTGCAAAACCTTGGGAAAACGGCTTTTCATGCGCGTGCCTTTGCCCGCGGCCATGATGATGAGGTCCAGTGATACTGTCATTTGATTGCTTGTCGTGATCGTAAGAATGCGCCAGAGGCACAGACATGGTGCCGAATTATCGCGCCCGGTCCTTGCCCGCACATACCAGCGGCAACCCCAGGTAACGGCAAACAAATATCTTTTACATTTCAGTGCGACACCGGCAGTCCTTTGCCGCCGCATTCCTGCCCTGGAGCTGTCCATGTCCTCTTCACCGCTCCCCGCATCGTCAGCCGCCGCACTGCCGCTGCGCACGCGCGCCGTGGCCGCAGGCCATCTGCGGGCCTTTGTGGCCGCGGCCGAGCACCTGAATTTCCGCGCCGCCGCCGACACCTTGGCGCTCACGCCGTCGGCCGTGAGCCGACAGATCCAGGCCCTCGAAGACGAGGTGGGCGTGGCACTGTTCCTGCGCCACACGCGCGCCGTGGAGCTCACCAGCGCCGGCGTGCACCTGCTGCGCGCGGTCGCGCCGGGGCTGGAGCGTATTGACGCCGCGGTGCGCCAGCTGCGCCAGACCGCGGGGCGCAAAAGCGTGGCGATCACCACCTGGGCCAGCTTCGCGGCCATGTGGCTGATTCCGCGGCTCGAAGCCTTTCAGCGCGAATTTCCCGACATCGACATCCGCATCGACACCTCGGACACCGTGATGGACATGGAGACCACGGATGTCGATCTCGCGCTGCGCTACAGCCGCGCGCCCGAGGGCGTGGGTGCCGAGCGGCTGTTCGGCGAACAGTTGGCTGTCGTGGCCAGCCCCTGGCTGCTGCGCAGCCAGCCCGCGATCCGCACGCCGGCCGATGCCGCGCGCTTCACGCTGATCGAGACCGGCGACGCCCAGCGCCTTCCGCAGCTTGCCTGGCTGGGCTGGCAGCGCTGGTTCCATGCGCACGGCTGCGCGCAACTGCAACCGCCGCGCTGGCTCTATTTCAATTACGCCCACCAGATCGTGCAGGCCGCGCTTGCCGGCCAGGGCCTGGCGATCGCGCGCCTGCCGCTGGTGGCCGACGCGCTGGCCAGCGGCGATCTGGTCGAAGTGCTGCCCGCGCACCGGCTCGACTCGCCCCTGGCCTACTGGCTGCTGCCCGGCCCGCGCAGCGCGCCGCGTCCCGAAGTGCAGGCCTTCTGCGACTGGCTGCGCGGCCAGGCCGCGCTGACGCGCGCGGCCATGGGCACGCCCTGAATATCAGCCCAGGGTCACGCGCGCAAACTTGCGCTTGCCGACCTGCACCACGAAAGTGCCGGCATCGAGCTTCAAGCCGCGGTCGCTGATCACCGCACCATCGACGCGCACGCCGCCGCCGTCGATCAGGCGGTTGGCTTCGCTGCTCGATGGCGCCAGATTCGCCTGCTTGAGCAGCGCACCAATGCCCAGCGGTGCGCCGGACAGCGCAATTTCGGGGATTTCATCGGGCACGCCGCCCTTGCTGCGGTTGATGAAGTCCTGCTCCGCGGCATCGGCGGCAGCGGCGGAATGGAAACGCGCGGTGATTTCCTTGGCCAGCATGACCTTGGCATCCTTGGGATTGCGCCCGCCCGCGACTTCGGCCTTGAGCGCGGCGATCTCGGCCAGGCTCTTGAACGACAGCAGCGTGTACCAGTCCCACATCAGCGTGTCCGAGATCGACAGCACCTTGGCGAACATGGTGTTGGCTTCCTCGGTGATGCCGATGTAGTTGTTCTTGGACTTGGACATCTTGTCCACGCCGTCCAGGCCCACGAGCAGCGGCATGGTGAGCACACACTGCGGCTCCTGGCCGTATTCCTGCTGCAGATGGCGGCCCATCAGCAGGTTGAACTTCTGGTCCGTGCCGCCGAGCTCCAGGTCGGCCTTGAGCGCGACCGAGTCATAGCCCTGCAGCAGCGGGTAGAGGAATTCGTGCAGCGAGATCGACTGGCCGCCATGGAAGCGCTTGTGGAAATCGTCGCGCTCCATCATGCGCGCCACGGTGTACTTGGCCGACAGCTCGATCATGCCGCGCGCGCCCAGTTTGTCGCACCATTCGCTGTTGTAGCGCACTTCGGTGCGTGCCGGATCGAGCACCATCGCCGCCTGGCGGTAGTAGGTTTCGGCGTTGATCTTGATCTGCTCGGCCGTCAGCGGCGGGCGCGTGGAGTTGCGGCCCGAGGGGTCGCCGATCAGCGTGGTGAAGTCGCCGATCAGAAAGATCACCTGGTGGCCCAGATCTTGCAGCTGGCGCATCTTGTTGAGCACCACCGTATGACCGATATGAATATCCGGCGCCGTAGGATCAAGACCCAGTTTCACCCGCAAAGGCACGCCGGTGGCCGCCGAGCGCGCGAGTTTGCGCGTCCATTCCTCCTGGGGCAGAAGCTCTTCGACGCCGCGCAAAGTGATTTCGAGCGCTTGTCCTACCGCTTCGGTGACTGGGTATGTTGTAACAGCAGGTTGATTCATAAGGGTTTTTTTCGATGCTGGGGAAGTGCCCCCCGTTATAATTCGTGGCTTGTCGCTGTGGCGAATTCTAGTAGGGTCCCCGTATCGACACTGTCGAATGGCCTCCAACCCCTGGAAAGCGCGTCCTGTCGCACCTCCTTTTCCTCGTCCGAGTGGACGCGCACCGAAACGGGAACTCCATTTTGAAATCTGGACTGATCATTGCCGGCAATGCTTTGCTGGCGCGGATAAGTAACACACTGCAACAACATCCCAAGCGCGTTACCGCCGCGCTGGCTGCCCTGTTGCTGACTGGTGGTGGTGGTGCTTTCGCCGTGGCGTCGCTGGGTCCCGATCCAGCCGATCTGCCGGTCCGCACCCTGACCCAACAAGTCGTCTCGCTGGCCGATGACACGCCTCTGGTCGAGCTGACCGAGCTGCAGGACTTTGCGCTCTACCGCTCCGACCTTTCGCGCAGCAACGACAACGCCGAAGCGCTGCTGCAGCGCCTGGGCATTGCCGATCCCCAGGCCTCGGCCTTCCTGCGCAGCAATGACCAGGTGCGCCAGCACCTGCTGGCGCGCGGCGGCCGCCTGGTTTCGGCCGAAGCCACGAACGACCATCAACTCACGCGCCTGACCGCGCGCTGGGCACCCGATGACGACAGCACGAAATTCCAGCGCCTGGTGGTGGAACGCAAGGACAAGGGTTTCGTGACCCGTCTTGAAACCGGCGATCTGGTGTCGAACAACCGCCTGGCCGGCGGCGTGATCCAGAGCTCGCTGTTCGCCGCGACCGATGCGGCCAACATCCCCGATGCCGTCGCTTCGCAACTCGCCGAGGTGTTCAACGGCAAGATCGACTTCCGCCGCTCGCTGCGCAAGAACGACCGCTTCACCCTGGTCTACGAAACCCTGGAAGCCGATGGCGAACCGCTGCGCAGCGGCCGCCTGCTGAGCGCCGAGTTCCACAACAATGGCGATGTGCACCAGGCCATGTGGTTCCAGGAACCCGGCACCAAGGGTGCGTACTACTCGCTCGACGGCTCCAGCCTGGAGCGTTCGTACCTCTCCGCTCCGCTGGCGTTTTCGCGCGTGAGCAGCGGCTTCGCCATGCGTTTCCACCCCATCCAGAAGACCTGGCGCGCGCACAGCGGCACCGATTTCGCGGCGCCCACGGGCACGGCGGTGCGCAGCGTGGCCGATGGCATCGTTGAATTCTCGGGCGTGCAGAACGGCTACGGCAACGTGATCTTCGTCAAGCACCCCGACAACAACGTCACGGTCTATGCCCACCTGAGCCGCATGGACGTGCGCAAGGGCGCACGCGTGGAACAAGGCGCGACCATTGGCGCCGTCGGCTCCACCGGCTGGGCCACAGGGCCTCACCTGCACTTCGAAGTGCGCGTCAACGGCCAGGCCCAGGACCCGCTGACCGTGATCGGCACGGCGCAGGCCGCACGCCCGATTTCTACGGCGTCGCGCGCAGTCTTCAACCGCAAGGCCGCGCAGATGCGTCTGGCCCTCGACTCCGCCGGCCAGACGCTGGCCAGCGCGGAATAAGCCGCCTTCCCCCTCCTCCCGAAAGCCGCTGCAAAGCGGCTTTTTTCATGTCTGCGGTGCACCACGCCGCTAACATTGCCCCATGACCTCTGCTGCCCCCACCCCGGATCTCTATATCGGCCTGATGTCGGGCACCTCGCTCGATGGAGTGGACGGGGTGCTGGTCGACTTCCAGCGCCAGACACATGTATTGCAGCATGCGAGCTGCGGCTTCCCTGTCGGACTGCGCGCCGAGCTCATGGAGCTCAACACCGCAGGCGACAACGAACTGCACCGCGCCGCGCTCGCGGCCAACGCGCTGGTCGCCTGTTATGCAGACGTGGTGCACCAGCTGCTGCTGCAGGCCAGCGTGCCGGCGCAGGCGGTCAAGGCCATAGGCGCCCACGGACAGACCGTGCGCCACCGTCCGCAGATGTTCGACGGCACGGGCTATACGCTGCAGCTCAACAATCCCGCGCTGCTCGCCGAGCGCTGCGGCATCAGCGTGGTGGCCGACTTCCGCAGCCGCGACGTGGCCGCGGGCGGCCAGGGCGCGCCGCTGGTGCCCGCCTTCCACCAGAGCGTGTTCGGCCGGCCCGGCCAGACGCTGCTGGCACTCAACATCGGCGGCATTTCCAACCTCAGCGTGCTGCCCGCCGACGGCCAGGTCAGCGGCTTCGACTGCGGCCCGGGCAATGCGCTGATGGACGCCTGGTGCCAGCGCCATACGGGCCGGCCTTATGACGACAACGGCGCCTGGGCGGCCAGCGGCAAGGTGCTGCCCGCACTGCTGCAGCGGCTGCTCGACGAGCCTTTTCTGCAGCAGGCCCCGCCCAAGAGCACGGGGCGCGACCTGTTCAACGCGCAGTGGCTGCAGCAGCGGCTGGAATGGCTGCCGGCGCACACCCGCGCCGAGGATGTGCAGGCCACGCTGACCGAATTCACCGCGCGCGCCTGCGCCGACAGCGCTTTGCGCTGGGGTCGGGACGCGGAGCAACTGCTGGTCTGCGGCGGCGGTGCGCTCAACGGCCATCTGATGGCGCGCATGGCCGCGCTGCTGCCCGGCATGCAGGTGCAAAGCACCGAAGCTGGCGGACTGCCGCCGCTGCAGGTCGAAGCCGCGGCCTTTGCCTGGCTCGCGCGCCAGACGCTGCTGGGGCTGCCGGGCAACCTCGCGCGCGTGACCGGCGCGCGCGGGCCGCGCGTGCTCGGCGCGATCTACCCGGCCTGATCAGGTCCCGCGGTCCAGCCGGGCAAAGATCGACGCCGAGAACAGCGTCAGCACGCCCATGCAGACAAAGGTCGCCTGGAAGGCGTGCAGCACGGCCTCGGGCCTGGCCTGGCCCCATAGTTCATGGAATCCCGCCAGCACCGCGCCCGCAATGCCCACGCCCAGCCCCATGGCCAGCATCTGCACCATCGACAGCAGGCTAGTGCCGCTGCTCGCATGGGACGTTTCCAGGTCCTTGAGCGTGACGGTGTTCATGGCCGTGAACTGCATAGAATTGGTCGCGCCGAAGACCAGCAGCTGCAGGATGCGCAGCCATTGCGGCTGGTCCGGCGCAACCAGCGCAAAGCTCGCGATCATCAGCGCCAGCAGCACCGTGTTGGCGACCAGCGTGCGTCGGTAGCCCCAGCGCTCGATCAGCGCCGAAGCCACGCGCTTGACGGTCATGCTGGCCAGCACCGTGGGCAGCATCATCATGCCAGCCTCCATGGGCGAGAAGCCCAGGCAGACCTGCAGCACCAGCGGAATCAGAAATGGAATGCAGGAGCCACCCAGGCGCGAGAACAGGTTGCCCAGCAGGCCTATGCGCAGGCTGCGCACCGTGAACAGCGCCGGAGCGAACAGCGGATCGGGCCGGCGCCGCGCATGCCACCAATAGACCAGCAGGCTGGCCGCGCCCGCCGCCAATAGCGCGCCCGCGCCCAATGCCCCGAGCAGCGCATGGCCTTCGAGGGCCAGCGACACGGCCACCATGGCAAACGCCAGCAGCGCATAGCCGGCGCCGTCGAAGCGCCGGTGGATGATTGGCGCAGCATCGCGCATATGGCGCAGCGTGGCCAGCAGGCCCAGGATTCCCACCGGCACATTGACCAGGAAAATCCAGTGCCACGAGGCGTACTCGACCATCCAGCCGCCCAGCGTGGGACCGATCAGCGGGCCGACCAGCCCCGGCAGCGTGACGAAGCTCATGGCCTTGAGAAACTGCTCGCGCGGAAAGGCGCGCAACACCGCCAGCCGGCCCACGGGCAGCAGCAGCGCGCCACCGCAGCCCTGGACGACGCGCGCCAGCACCAGCTGGTTCAGGCTCGCGGCCAGCGCACACAGCAGCGAACCGAGCACGAACAGCGCAATCGCCATCAGGTACACGCGGCGCGTGCCGAAGCGGTCGGCGACCCAGCCCGAAGCCGGAATCACCAGCGCCATGGTCAATGAATAGGCGACGATCACCGACTGCATGCGCAGCGGGCTCTCGCCCAGGGCCTGCGCCATCGCGGGCAGGGCCGTGTTGACGATGGTGGCGTCCAGCGTCTGCATGAAGAAGCCCAGGGCCACCAGCCACAGCAGCACCGAATTCGAGCGATCAGTCGTCATGGAGAAACATCAGTGCCATCAGCAGGCAGGGAACGGGCGTAAAAAAACCGCCTCTGACAGCGGTCTCATGGACATGGGCGAACTTTATGAATGGGCATGTCCCATCGTGGGGGCACCGAGCAAGGGCCGCCCCGCAGCGAGGGTGCCGTCCCCCTCCACCGAAGGTTGAGAGGGGGAAGCCGGGGCCGGCCATCCGGCGAAGCGGCTCAGGGGGTGCATCATTTATGCAGAGAAGCTGGAGCCGCAACCGCAGGTGGTCGTGGCGTTCGGGTTCTTGATCACGAACTGCGCGCCCTGCAGGTCTTCCTTGTAGTCGATCTCGGCGCCCACCAGGTACTGGTAGCTCATGGCGTCGATCAACAGCGAGACGCCGTTCTTGGACATGACCGTGTCGTCTTCGTTGGTGATTTCATCGAACGTGAAACCATACTGGAAGCCCGAGCAACCGCCGCCTTGCACGAACACGCGCAGCTTCAACTCAGGGTTGCCTTCTTCGGCGATCAGATCCGCCACTTTCGCCGCGGCACTGTCGGTGAAAAGGATGGGAGAAGGCATTTCGCTCTGGATGTTTTCTGCAACGGCGCTCATGTGGGTACTCCGATATTCAAGGTTTGAGGGGAATGGTACTGCAAATCGCTCGGGAATTCGGACCCCTGCGCGCTTGCCGCTTATGCAAGTGGGGCCTTTATCCGCCGACAGTCAGTGCGCCAGCTTGAACACTGCCACGGCCTGAACCAGTTGCCCGGCCTGGGCCTGCATGCTGGCCGCGGCAGCGGCGCTTTCCTCGACGAGCGCGGCATTCTGCTGCGTGACCTGGTCCATCTGGATGATGGCTTCGCCGACCTGGGCCACACCCGTGCTCTGCTCGGCGCTGGCCGAACTGATCTCGCCCATGATGTCCGTGACGCGCTGCACAGAACCGACGACTTCCGACATCGTGGTGCCGGCGCGATCGACCAGCGCGCTGCCCTGCTCGACCCGCTGAACGCTGGCGTCGATCAGCTGCTTGATTTCCTTGGCCGCCTGGGCGCTGCGACCCGCGAGGCTGCGCACCTCGCTGGCGACCACGGCGAAGCCACGGCCCTGCTCGCCCGCGCGCGCCGCTTCGACCGCGGCATTCAGCGCCAGGATATTGGTCTGAAATGCAATGCCATCGATCACGCCGATGATGGCGGCAATCTGGCGCGAGCTGTCATTGATGGTCTGCATGGTCTCGGTGACCTGGCGCACGACCTCCCCGCCCCGCACCGCCGCCGTGGACGCGGTCTGTGCAAGTTCATTGGCATGCCTCGCATGCTCGGCGTTCTGCTGGACCGTGGCGCTGAGCTGCTCCATCGAGGCGGCGGTTTCTTCGAGCGCCGACGCCTGCTCTTCGGTGCGCTGGCTCAGATCGCTGTTGCCCTGCGCGATCTGCGATGCCGCCGTCGCCACCGACTCCGAACTCTGGCGCACTTCACCCACCACCCGGGTCAGGCTGGCCTGCATATGCTGGAGCGCAGACAGCAGCTGTGCGGTTTCGTCCTTGCCCTGCGCGTCGAACTGCCGGCTCAAGTCGCCCGCAGCCACGGCGCGCGCCACCGCCACTGCGCGCGCGATGGGGCGGGTGACGGTCCGGCTGAACAGCACGCCCGCCCCCAGGCCGGCGCCAAAGACCACGAACATCAACGCCAGCGAGATCGTGGTCGCCCGGCGAGCGCTGCTGTCGGCCTGCAGCGACTGTGCAGCGCTTTCGGCCGCGATCTTGTCGCGCGATTCATCGAGCAGCCGCGCGGGTTCGCGATCGATTCCGCTGACCGCGGAGTCGCCGGCCAGCGGATCGAAGTCGGCGGCCTTGAACGCATCGAACCCGCGCCGATAGCGCGCGGCCATGTCGGCATGCGAGGCGGCGAACTTCTCGACCAATGCCCTGGCTTCGCCCGCAGGCAGGGACGCAATCAGCCTGCGGCTGGCCGCCTCCACGTCGCGCGACAGCTGGTTGAAGGCGCTCCAGTGCCGGTCCAGGGCTTTCGGATCCTTGCCGCGCACCAGCACGTTCTTCCATTCCTGCACCTGCGTCTTGAACGCCAGCGCCATGTCGGCGACGTCGCGCTCGCTGTCATGGCGGGCCTTCACCGTCGTGGCGTAGGTAGTGAGCGATTGGTTGAGTTGCTGGATTCCGAGCAGTGCGGCGCACAGCATGAAGAGCAGCGATGCGGCGATGACCAGAGGCAGTTTGAGACTGAGTTTCACGATTTCTTCCCGCTCTGCGCTGGAGGGCAGAACAGCTGGTGCGTGGGTGAGGCGCATGCGCCGCTGAGGTGCACGCCCATGAAAAAAGCCACCCGAAGGTGGCTTTTCTTGCGCCCGCCGCAGAGACTGCGGCAGACTGCAGGACTGGAGGCTTAACGCTTCGAGAACTGCTTGGCGCGGCGAGCAGAGCGCAGGCCGACCTTCTTACGTTCGACTTCACGGGCATCGCGCGTCACGAAGCCGGCTTGGCTCAGGACGGGCTTGAGGCCTGCGTCATAGTCGATCAGTGCACGGGTGATGCCGTGACGGGCAGCACCGGCCTGGCCGGATTCGCCGCCGCCGTGCACGTTGATTTGCACGTCGAAAGCTTCGAGGTTTTCCGTGAGTGCCAGCGGTTGCTTAGCAATCATGATGGAAGTTTCGCGGCCGAAGTACTGCTGAATGTCTTTGCCATTCACAGTAATCTTGCCGGAACCCTTCTTCAGAAACACGCGGGCGACGCTGGATTTGCGACGGCCTGTGCCATTGTTCCAATCACCAATCATCTCAAGGCTCCTTAGATTTCCAGCGCTTTGGGCTGCTGTGCGGTGTGGGGATGCTCAGCACCGCCATACACCTTGAGTTTCTTGATCATGGCGTAGCCCAGAGGACCCTTGGGCAGCATGCCCTTGACGGCCTTTTCCAGAGCACGACCGGGGTGCTTCGACTGCATATCACGGAAGTTCGTGGCAGTGATGCCGCCCGGATAGCCGGAATGACGGTAGTACACCTTGTCCAGGGACTTGGTGCCAGTCACTTTGAGCTGGGCTGCGTTGATGATGACGATGAAGTCGCCGGTATCAACGTGAGGTGTATAAATGGCTTTGTGTTTGCCGCGCAGACGGAGGGCAACTTCGCTGGCTACCCGGCCGAGCACCTTGTCGGTGGCGTCAATCACAAACCACTCGTGTTGCACCTCAGCGGGTTTTGCGCTGAATGTAGACATGAGTTTTCTCTTTTCGATAAGAGGGTTTGAAGGTCCTTTTCCACGGTCGGCGCTTCTCTGAAGGAAGCCTCTTAGGTGGCGATGCCCGCAGCCTCTATGCACATAGTGCATGACCGCAAACACTCCGCCGCGGGACCAAAAAATCGCTGCGAAGCTCTCCATTATACGAAATGCGGCAACCCTTGTGCTGCATGACCTTGGCCGGCATGTAAAAATACCTGCCCATTCCCAAAGACCTGCGCTCTTGCCTCTTGGCAGCGTCTGGTTACCATTGCCCCATGTTCAGTTATCGCCACGCCTTCCATGCGGGCAACCACGCCGACGTGCTCAAGCACGCGGTGCTGATTGCCACCTTGCAATACCTCACGCAGAAAGACGCGGCGTTGACCGTTCTGGATACGCACGCCGGCGCGGGCCTGTACCGCCTCGACGGCGACTACGCGAGCAAGAGCGGAGAAGCCAGCGAAGGCGTTCTCAAGCTGGCCCAGACGCCGACCGAGGAACTCGCTCCCATCCTGCAGGAATATCTGGCGATGGTGCGCTCGTTCAATCAGGGCAGCGGCATTCGCAACTATCCGGGCTCGCCGTTCATCAGCCAGGCCCTGTTGCGCTCGCACGACAAACTCAAGCTGTTTGAGCTGCATCCGACCGACATGCGCTCGCTCGCCGGCAACGTGACCCAGCTCGAAGCCGGCCGCCAGCTGGCCGTGCTGCACGAAGACGGCTTCGAAGGCGTGAAGAAATTCCTGCCGCCGGTCTCGCGCCGCGCGCTGCTGCTGTGCGACCCGAGCTACGAGATGAAGACCGATTACGGCCGCGTGCTCGACATGGTGACCGACAGCCTCAAGCGCTTCCCCACGGGCACCTACGCCATCTGGTACCCGATCATTCCGCGGCCCGAAGCCCACGATCTGCCGCGCCGTCTCAAGACCATGGCCGTCAAGGCCGGCAAGAGCTGGCTGCACGTGACGCTGACCGTGAAGAGCAACAAGACGTCCGAGCGCGGCGGCCTGCCCGCGAGCGGCATGTTCATCATCAGCCCGCCGTTCCAGCTCAAGGAACTGCTCAAGCCCGCCATGCCCCAGCTGGTCAAGCTGCTGGGCCAGGACAACAACGCGACGTTCTCGCTCGAGTCCGGCGGCTGATTTCGGGCGCTGCGTCCAGCAAAAAGCCAGGCCGCGGCCTGGCTTTTTTGCATTCGCGCCTCAGCGCTTGCGCTGAGGCGCGGCCTTCTTGCGCGGCGCAGGTTTGGCTTTTTGCTGCACGCGGGCGACAGGCTTGGCTGCCGCGGGCTCGGCATCGGCCGCGGCTTCGTCGAACATTTCAGGGCACTCTTCCTCGTCCTTGTCGAGCTGCCACAGCTCGACGGGCTTGATGCCCAGGCCGACCATGCCCAAGGCTTCGGCCGCGCCCTGGCTCAGGTCGATCACGCGGCCATGCGAGAACGGCCCGCGGTCGTTGATGCGCACCACCACGGCCTTGCCGGTGATGCTGCTGCGCACGCAGACACGCGTGCCGAATGCCAGCGTGCGGTGCGCTGCCGTCAGATCCTGGCTGTCGAAACGCTCGCCGCTGGCCGTGCGCCGGCCGTGAAAGCGCGGGCCGTACCAGGATGCCAGGCCCTGCTGATCGCTTTCGCGCGGCGGCGACAGCTCATAAGGCGAAGAAGGTGGTGCGGCAGGTTCGGCGACGGGCGGCAAGGCCGGCTTGGGCTTGCGCGGCGGCCGTGGCCGCGACGACGCGGGGCGCTCGAAGGGATCGGCCGGCTGCAACGAGTCGGCAGGTTCGGGACAGGCCTGGGTCGTGGTGTCGCCCTCGCCACCGCCCACGGGCACGGTGCAGGTCGACAGCGCAGCGCCAGACTCCTGGGCCACGGGCAGCGGCGTACAGGCCGCAAGCCACAGCGACATGCCGACTATTCCCAGCCAGCGGGTCCACCGCGCGCAGCGGGTTTTGCGTTCATCCATTGTGTCTCCTGGAATTGCGGCTCGAGCGCCGGTGCGCAGGCCGCCGCAACGCCGACCGCAATGTTTACAAGCCCAGCCGCTCGGCAATGGCCAGCACGGCCGCGCTCTGGTTCATGGTGTAGAAGTGCAGGCTGGGTGCACCCTGGCTGCGCAGACGTTCGCACAATTCGGTCACGACATCCAAGCCAAAAGCCTTGATGGAGGCAGTGTCATCGCCGTAGCCTTGCAGGCGCAGGCGTATCCAACGCGGAATTTCCGCGCCGCAGGCGTCGGAAAAGCGCAACAGCTGGGTGGAGCTGGTGATAGGCATGATGCCGGGCACCACGGGAACGTCCAGGCCCAGCGCGCGCGCGCTGTCGACAAAGCGAAAGTAGGCGTCCGCGTTGTAGAAGTACTGGGTGATCGCCGAGTCGGCGCCGGCATTGACCTTGGCCGCAAACGCCTGCAGATCGGCGTCGGGCGAGCGCGCCTGGGGGTGCATCTCGGGGTAGGCCGCGACTTCGATATGGAAGGCGTCGCCGAACTCGGCGCGGATGAACGCCACGAGATCGCTCGCGTACTGGAATTCGCCGCCCAGGCCGTAGCCCGAAGGCAGATCGCCGCGCAGCGCGACCAGGCGCGCAATGCCCATGGCCTGCAGCTCGCGCAGCTCGGTGCGCACGCTTTCGCGCGACGCGCCCACGCACGAGAAGTGCGAAGCCGCGCTCATGCCTTCCTGCTGGATTTCCTGCACCAGGCGGAAGGTGCCCGACTGGGTGGAGCCGCCCGCGCCATAGGTCACAGAGCAGAACTCGGGCCGGCGCACGGCCAGTTGCTGGCGCACGGCGCGCAGCTTTTCCGCGCCTTCGGGCGTCTTGGGCGGGAAGAACTCATAGCTGATGGGAAGCGTGGTCCGGGTCATGCGCTCCTCCGCGCGTGCACGAAGAACTCACGGTTGCCGTCGCCGCCGGTGATGGGGCTGTCGATCCAGCCGCGCACTTCGAGGCCCAGCTCGGCCAGGCATTCGCGGATGCGTGTCTCGACCACGGCATAAGAGGCCGTGTCGCGCACCATGCCGCCCTTGCCGATGTGCTCGGGCTGGAGTTCGAACTGCGGCTTGACCAGCATCAGCAGGTCGCCCGCGGGGGCCAGGAAAGGCACGACGGCGGGCAGCACCAGCGTCTGCGAGATGAAGGACAGGTCGCCGACGATCAGGTCGAACTGCTGCGATTCATCGGGCGCGCCTTCGAACGCGCCGGCCTCGACCAGCGTGTCGGCATCGAGCGTGCGCGCATTGACGCGCTCGAGGCACACGATCTTCTCGTGGCCGCGCAGCGTCAGATTGAGCTGGTCATGGCCCACATCGACGCCGACCACGCGCTCGGCGCCCTGCTGCAGCAGGCAGTCGGTGAAGCCGCCCGTGGACTGGCCCACGTCGAGACACCACTTGCCCTGCGGCGTGACCTTGAACGCCGCCAGCGCGCCTTCAAGCTTGAGACCGCCGCGCGACACATAGCGCGCCGCCGCCTGATCCAGCAGCTGCAGCTCGGCGTCGCCGGCGAGGTCTTCGCTGTTCTTCTTGATGGCTTGCCACAGGCCCGTGGCCGCGGTGCGCCACTCGACGCCCGAGGCGATCAGGCGCTGCGCTTGCGCGCGTGAGGCGGCCAGGCCCTGGTCTACTAGCAATTGATCGGCACGCATGGAGAAATCCGTCTTAAAAAGAAATCGCGACCGCCGGCCCGAGGGCCGACGGCAAAGCCGCCCCATCAACGGGGCGAAAAAAGTATCTGACGGCCATGCCGGCAAGCGGCATGGCCTGGTCCGCTTTTAATAGCGGTAGGTGTCCGGCTTGTAAGGGCCTTGCTTGGACACACCGATATAGGCCGCCTGGCCTTCGGTGAGTTCGGTCAGCATCGCGCCGACCTTCTTCAGGTGCAGGCGCGCGACCTTTTCGTCCAGCAGCTTGGGCAGCACGTAGACCTTGCCGACTTCATAGGCTTCGGGCTTGGTGAACAGCTCGATCTGGGCAATCGTCTGGTTGGCAAACGAAGCGCTCATCACGAAGCTGGGGTGGCCGGTGGCGCAGCCCAGGTTCACCAGACGGCCCTTGGCCAGCAGGATGATCTTCTTGCCGTCGGGGAACTTGATGTGGTCGACCTGGGGCTTGATTTCTTCCCACTCGTACTGCTCGATCGAGGCGACATCGATTTCGTTGTCGAAGTGACCGATGTTGCAGACGATGGCCTGGTCCTTCATCGCCAGCATGTGCTCGTGGCGGATGATGTCACGGTTGCCGGTGGTGGTCACGAAGATGTCGGCCTTGTCTGCGGCCCATTCCATGGTCACGACCTTGTAGCCTTCCATCGCGGCCTGCAGCGCGTTGATCGGGTCGATTTCCGTGACCCAGACCTGGGCGCTCAGTGCGCGCAGCGCCTGGGCGCAGCCCTTGCCCACGTCACCGTAGCCGGCAACCACGGCGACCTTGCCGGCAATCATCACGTCGGTGGCGCGCTTGATGCCGTCGACCAGCGATTCGCGGCAGCCGTACAGGTTGTCGA
>NZ_JAVWWA010000009.1:0-15670 GCF_036666375.1 Comamonas sp.
AGTCGGTGATGGAGTTTCTGCTCATCAACCACCCGCTGGACTGCCCGATCTGCGACCAGGGTGGCGAATGCCAGCTGCAGGATCTGGCCGTGGGCTACGGTGGCAGCTCCTCGCGCTATGAAGAAGAAAAGCGCGTGGTGTTCAACAAGGACGTGGGTCCGCTGATTTCCATGCAGGAAATGACGCGCTGCATCCATTGCACCCGTTGCGTGCGCTTTGGCCAGGAAGTGGCCGGCGTGATGGAACTGGGCATGATCCACCGCGGCGAGCATTCCGAGATCACCACGGTCGCCGGCGACACGATCGACTCCGAGCTGTCGGGCAACATGATCGACATCTGCCCCGTGGGCGCGTTGACCAGCAAGCCTTTCCGCTACAGCGCCCGTACCTGGGAACTGTCGCGCCGCAAGTCGGTGAGCCCGCACGATTCGACCGGTGCCAACCTGATCGTTCAGGTCAAGAACCACCGCGTGATGCGCGTGCTGCCGTTCGAGAACGACGCCGTCAACGAATGCTGGATCGCCGACCGCGACCGCTTCTCGTACGAGTCGCTCAACAGCGAACAGCGCCTGACCCGCCCCATGATCAAGCAGGGCGGCGAGTGGAAGGAAGTCGACTGGCAGACCGCGCTCGAGTACGTGGCCAACGGCCTGCGCCAGATCAAGCAGGACCATGGCGCGAACTCCATTGGCGCGCTGGTCAGCCCGCACAGCACGCTCGAAGAGCTGCACCTCGCGGGCCAGCTGCTGCGCGGCCTGGGCAGCGACAACATCGATCACCGCCTGCGCCACGCCGAGTTCGCCCCGGCTGCGGGCGTGCAATGGCTGGGCACTTCGGTGGCCTCGCTGTCGCTGCTGCAGTCGGCGCTGATCGTCGGCTCCAACCTGCGCAAGGACCATCCGCTGTTTGCCCAGCGCATCCGCCAGGCGACCCGCAAGGGCTGCAAGGTGCATGCCATCAACGGCCAGGAATACGACTGGGCCATGCCCGTCGCGCAATCGGTGGTGCATGCCGCCGACTGGGAACAGGCGCTGGCCGATGTAGCCGCCGCCGTGGCCCAGGAAAAGGGCGTGGACGCACCGGTGCAGGTTGCTGCCTCGAACGACCAGGCCCAGGCAATTGCCAAGGCGCTGCTGTCGGGCGAACGCAAGGCGATTTTGCTGGGCAACGCCGCTGCCCACCATGCACACGCTTCGAGCCTGCTGGCCCTGGCGCAGTGGATTGGCGCGCAGACCGGCGCGAGCGTCGGCTACCTGACCGAAGCCGCGAACACCGTGGGCGCGCAATGGGTCAAGGCCCAGCCGCAAGCCGGCGGCCTCAACGCCGGCCAGATGCTGGCTGCGGGCGGCCTCAAGGCCGCACTGCTGCTCAACACCGAACCCGCGTTCGACGCGGCCGGCGGTGCGCGCGGCCTCGACGGCGCGCAGATGGTGGTCACGCTGAGCCCGTTCAAGGCCAACATGGACATCAGCGACGTGCTGCTGCCCATCGCGCCGTTCTCGGAAACCCCGGGTACGTTTGTCAACGCCGAAGGCCTGATCCAGAGCTTCCACGCCGTCGTGCGTCCGCTCGAAGACACGCGTCCGGGCTGGAAGGTGCTGCGCGTGCTGGCCAATCTGCTGGACGTGCCTGGCATGGCCTACGAAACGGCCCAGGAAGTCCTGGCCGAAATTGCGCAAGGAGCATCGCAGGTGCCTGCCGAGAGTTTGAACAACGCTGCACTCGCGCCTGTGGCCGTGCGCCGCGAAGCCATGGCCGAGCCGGTCGTGGCGAGCATCTATCAGCTCGACGGCCTGGTGCGCCGCGCGGCTTCCCTGCAACTGACGGCGGACGCACGTCTGGTCCGTGACGGAGGTGCCGCATGATCGACGCCATCTACAACGGCGGCCTGGGCCTGTTCTCGGGTGGCTGGTGGACCGCCGTGGTCTGGCCGGTTCTCTGGATCCTGCTGAAGATCGTCTGCATCGTCGCCCCGCTGATGGGCGCCGTTGCCTACCTGACGCTGTGGGAGCGCAAGCTGCTGGGCTTCATGCAGGTGCGCCACGGTCCCAACCGCGTCGGTCCCTTCGGTCTGCTGCAACCCCTGGCCGACGGCATCAAGCTGCTGACCAAGGAAATCATCCAGCCCACGGCCGCAAGCAAGGGCCTGTTCTTCCTGGGCCCGGTGATGGCCATCATGCCGGCGCTTGCCGGCTGGGTCGCCATTCCCTTCGGCCCCGATGTCGCGCTGGCCAACGTCAACGCGGGCATCCTGCTGATCATGGCGATCACCTCGATCGAAGTCTACGGCGTGATCATCGCCGGCTGGGCTTCCAACTCGAAGTACGCCTTCCTTGGCGCGCTGCGCGCCTCGGCGCAGATGGTCAGCTATGAAATCGCCATGGGCTTCTGCTTCCTGGTGGTGATCATGGTCTCGGGCAGCATGAACCTCACGGCCATCGTCATGAGCCAGGGCACGGGCATGGCCGCCGACATGGGCGCCAGCATCCTGTCGTGGAACTGGCTGCCGCTGCTGCCTATCTTCATCGTCTACCTGATCTCGGGTGTCGCTGAAACCAACCGCCATCCGTTTGACGTGGTCGAAGGCGAAGCCGAAATCGTTGCCGGCCACATGGTCGAGTACTCGGGCATGGGCTTTGCGGTCTTCTTCCTGGCCGAATACGCCAGCATGTGGCTGGTGTCGATCCTGGCCGTGCTGATGTTCCTGGGCGGCTGGCTGCCACCGTTCGACTTCCTGTCGTTCATTCCCGGCTGGATCTGGCTGGGTATCAAGACCTTCGTCGTCGTGTCGATGTTCATCTGGATCCGCGCCACCTTCCCGCGCTTCCGTTACGACCAGATCATGCGTCTGGGCTGGAAGATTTTTATTCCCGTCACCCTGGTGTGGCTGGTCATCGTGGGTGCATGGTTGCACTCGCCTTGGAATATCTGGAAATAAGCGGGGACACAAATGGCTGCTGTTGCTGCTACATCTTTTTCTATCAAGGATTTCTTCAAGAGCTTCATGCTCTGGGAGCTGGTCAAGGGCATGTCTCTGACAGGTCGCTACGCTTTCCGCCGCAAGGTGACGGTGCAGTTCCCCGAAGAGAAGACGCCTCTGTCGCCGCGTTTTCGCGGCCTGCATGCACTGCGCCGTTACGACAACGGCGAAGAGCGCTGCATCGCGTGCAAGCTGTGCGAGGCCGTGTGCCCCGCGATGGCGATCACCATCGAGTCGGAAGTGCGGGATGACGGTTCGCGCCGTACCAACCGCTACGACATCGATCTGACCAAGTGCATCTTCTGCGGTTTCTGCGAAGAGAGCTGCCCGGTCGACTCGATCGTCGAGACGCACATCTTTGAATACCACGGCGAAAAACGCGGTGACCTGTACTTCACCAAGGACATGTTGCTGGCCGTTGGCGACCGCTACGAAGCCGACATCGCCGCCGCCCGCGCGGCCGATGCCAAGTACCGCTGAAGCGGCGCCTGAACTCCCAAGAAGACTCGATTCATGGACGCCAAAACTGCTTTTTTCTATCTGTTCGCGGTCGTGCTGCTCGTCGCCTCGTTCCGCGTGGTGACGGCGCGCAACCCCGTGCACGCCGTGCTCAACCTGATCCTGGCTTTCTCTCAGGCAGCGGCCATCTGGCTGCTGCTCAAGGCCGAGTTCCTCGCGATCGCGCTGGTGCTGGTCTACCTGGGCGCCGTGATGGTGCTGTTCCTGTTCGTGGTGATGATGCTGGACATCCGCATCGACGCGCTGCGCCAGGGGTTCTGGAAGCATTTCCCGCTGGCGGCCTTCATCGGCGTGCTGATCGTGTTCGAAATGGGCATGGTGCTCATGGGCGGCTTCAGCAGCATCGATGAACCCAAGGCCATTCCGGCCATGGTGCTCAATGCGGCCGGACAGCCCGAAGCCTATTCCAATACCAAGGAACTGGGCCGCCTGCTGTACACCGAATACCTGTATCCGGTGGAAATCGCGGCCACGATCCTGCTGGTGGCGATGATTGCCGCGATTGCTCTGACCCTGCGCAAGCGCAAGGACAGCAAGGCGATCAACCCCTCCGAACAGATTCGCGTGCGTTCCAAGGACCGCCTGCGCATGGTGAAGGTGGCGGCCACGCGTGCGCCCCAAGTACAAGAGGACGCAGGCGACGCTGCTGCGCAGGAGACCAAGGCATGACGCTCACACTCGGGCATTTCCTGACACTGGGGGCGATGATGTTCGCCATCGCTGTCATCGGCATTTTTCTGAACCGCAGAAACCTGATCGTTCTGCTCATGGCCATCGAGCTGATGCTGCTGGCCGTGAACATGAATTTCGTGGCCTTCTCCCACTATCTGGGTGACATGCACGGCCAGGTGTTCGTGTTCTTCATCCTGACCGTGGCCGCTGCGGAATCGGCGATTGGCCTGGCCATCTTGGTGTTGCTGTTCCGTAACAAGTCCAGCATCAACGCGGAAGATCTCAACACCCTCAAGGGTTGAGCGGCCGCAACTTGCAAGGTTCTCCAGAATGAGTCAAACCCTCTCCGCATCCACCCTGCTGGCCGTGCCCTTGGCACCGCTGGTGGGCTCTGCGCTCGCCGGCCTGTTCGGCACGGCCTTCGGCGGCAACCGCATCGGCCGCGCAGCCAGCCACACGCTGACCATCCTCGGCGTGTTCATCGCCTTCGTTCTGTCCGCCCTCACGCTCAAGAGCGTGGCGATGGACGGCGCGAGCTTCAACGAAACGCTCTACACCTGGATGCAGGTCGGCGGCCTGAAGATGGAAGTCGGCTTCATGGTCGACAGCATCACCGCGATGATGATGGTCGTCGTGACCTTCGTCTCGCTGATGGTGCACATCTACACCATGGGCTACATGAAGGAAGACGACGGCTACAACCGTTTCTTCGCCTACATCTCGTTGTTCACCTTCTCCATGCTGATGCTGGTGATGAGCAACAACCTGCTGCAGCTGTTCTTCGGCTGGGAAGCCGTGGGCCTGGTGTCGTACCTGCTGATCGGCTTCTGGTACAACAAGCCCACCGCCATCTTCGCCAACATGAAGGCCTTCCTGGTCAACCGTGTCGGTGACTTCGGCTTCATCCTGGGCATTGGCCTGATCGGCGCCTACGCGGGCACGCTCAACTACACCGAGATCTTCGCCAAGTCGCAGGAACTCGGCGCACTGAGCTTCCCCGGCACCGACTGGATGCTGATCACCGTGATCTGCATCTGCCTGTTCATCGGCGCGATGGGCAAGTCGGCGCAGTTCCCGCTGCACGTCTGGCTGCCTGACTCGATGGAAGGCCCCACGCCCATCTCCGCGCTGATCCACGCCGCGACCATGGTCACGGCCGGCATCTTCATGGTGTCGCGCATGTCGCCGCTGTTCGAGCTGTCGGACACCGCGCTGAACTTCATCCTGATCATCGGTGCCATCACCGCGCTGTTCATGGGCTTCCTGGGCATCATCCAGACCGACATCAAGCGCGTGGTCGCCTACTCGACGCTGTCGCAGCTGGGCTACATGACCGTCGCGCTGGGCGCTTCGGCCTACTCGGTCGCGGTGTTCCACCTGATGACCCACGCGTTCTTCAAGGCGCTGCTGTTCCTTGGTGCCGGTTCGGTCATCATGGGCCTGCACCACAACCAGGACATGCGCTGGATGGGTGGCGTGCGCAAGTACATGCCCATCACCTGGATCACTTCGCTGCTGGGCTCGCTGGCCCTGATCGGCACGCCGCTGTTCTCGGGCTTCTACTCGAAGGACATGATCATCGAGGCCGTGCACTTCAGCCAGCTGCCCGCTGCCGGCTTCGCGCACTTCGCCGTGCTCGCCGGCGTGTTCGTGACCGCGTTCTACTCGTTCCGCATGTACTTCCTGGTCTTCCACGGCAAGGAACGCTACGACCAGAACCCCGACGCGCACCACGACGACCACCACGCGCATGATGACCACCACGGCCATGGCCACGATGCCAAGCCGCACGAGTCGCCCTGGGTCGTGACCGTTCCGCTGGTGCTGCTGGCGATTCCCTCGGTGTTCGTGGGCTTCTTCACCATCGACCACATGCTGTTCGGTTCGTTCTTCGACGGCGTGATCACGGTCGACGGCGCCAAGCACGGCGCGATGGCCGGCATCGAAGGCATGTTCCACGGCGCGCTGGCCATGGCCATCCACGGCCTGCAGACCGCTCCGTTCTGGCTCGCACTGGCTGGCGTGGCGCTGTCGTACTACATGTACATGGTCAACCCGGCGCTGCCCGCGGCGATCAAGCGCAACTGCATGCCCATCTTCAACCTGCTCGAGAACAAGTACTACCTCGACTGGTTCAACGAGAACGTGCTGGCACGCGGAACGCGCGCCCTGGGCACGCTCCTGTGGAAGGTCGGCGACCAGACCATCATCGATGGCGCCGTGGTCAACGGCTCCTGGAAGGTCGTTGCGCGCATCGCTGCCTGGGCACGTGCGCTGCAGACCGGCTATATCTACCACTACGCGTTGGTCATGATCCTGGGCATCTTCCTGCTCATGACCTACTTCGTGTGGCTCAACAAGTAAGGAAGAACAAAAATGGGTTTGTTGAGTCTTGCCATCTGGACCCCGATCGCATTCGGTGTCCTGCTGCTGGCCCTGGGCCGCGACGAGCACGCACGTGCCGTGCGCTGGCTTGCGCTGGTCGGTGCCCTGGTCGGCCTGGCGGTCACGCTGCCGCTGTATCAGGGGTTCGACAACGGCACGGCCGCCGCGCAGTTCGTCGAAAAGGTGCTCTGGATAGAGCGCTTCAACGTCAATTACCACCTGGGCCTTGACGGTCTGTCGTTCTGGTTCGTGCCGCTGACGGCCTTCATCACGGTGATCGTGGTGATCGCTTCCTGGGAATCGATCACCGAGCGCGTGAACCAGTACATGGCCGCGTTCCTGATCCTGTCGGGCCTGATGATCGGTGTGTTCAGCGCGCTCGACGGCATGCTGTTCTACGTGTTCTTCGAAGCCACGCTGATTCCGATGTACCTGATCATCGGTATCTGGGGCGGCCCGAACAAGATCTACGCCGCGTTCAAGTTCTTCCTGTACACGCTGCTCGGCTCGCTGCTGATGCTGATCGCGCTGATCTACCTGTACGTGCAGTCGGGCGGCAGCTTCGATCTGAAGACCTGGTACGCGATGCCGCTGTCGGCCTCGGCCCAGACCTTCCTGTTCTTCGCCTTCTTCGCGGCGTTTGCCGTGAAGGTGCCGATGTGGCCGGTGCACACCTGGCTGCCCGACGTTCACGTCGAAGCGCCTACCGGCGGCTCGGCCGTGCTGGCGGCCATCATGCTCAAGCTCGGTGCCTACGGTTTCCTGCGCTTTTCCATGCCCATCGCTCCCGACGCCGCGCGCGAATGGGCCTGGCTGATGATCGCGCTGTCGCTGGTCGCCGTGATCTACGTGGCCATGGTGGCGCTGGTGCAAAAGGACATGAAGAAGCTGGTGGCTTATTCGTCCGTTGCGCACATGGGCTTCGTGACCCTGGGCTTCTTCATCTTCAACGACCTGGGCGTGTCCGGCGGTCTGGTGCAGATGATTGCCCACGGCTTCGTGTCGGGTGCGATGTTCCTGTCGATCGGCGTGCTGTACGACCGCGTGCATTCGCGTGAAATCGCTGCCTACGGCGGCGTGGTCAACACCATGCCCAAGTTCGCTGCGTTCGCGCTGTTCTTCGCGATGGCCAATTGCGGCCTGCCCGCGACCGCCGGTTTCGTCGGCGAGTGGATGGTGATCCTGGGTGCCGTGAAGTTCAACTTCTGGATCGGCCTGGGCGCTGCCACGGCGCTGATCTTCGGCGCCAGCTACACGCTGTGGATGTACAAGCGGGTCTACCTGGGCCCTGTCGCCAACGACAACGTGCGTGGCCTGACCGACCTCAATGCCCGCGAATTCCTCGTGATGGCAGTGCTGGCGGTGGCCGTGCTCTACATGGGCGTGTACCCCAAGCCCTTCACGGATGTGATGGACGTTTCCGTGGCCCAGCTGCTGCAGCAGGTCGCACTGTCCAAGCTTCCCTGACCAGACTGAACTGAGAGACTCGAGATGATTGACAACATCAGCTGGCTTGCGATCTACCCGGAGATCATTCTCCTGGTCATGGCATGCGTGATCGCCCTGGTCGACCTGGGCGTGAACAGCCCGCGCCGCACCACTACCTATGTGCTGACGCTGCTGACCCTGGCGGTGGTGGCCGTGCTGCAAGGCTTCTACGCTTCGAGCGGCCAGACTTTCTATGGCTGGGGCAACATGGTGGTCAGCGATGCCATGGGCAACTGGCTCAAGTGCTTCGCCACCGTGGCGTTGATGGTGACGCTGGTCTACGGCCGGCCCTACGCCGCCGACCGCGACATGCTGCGCGGCGGTGAGCTGTTCACGCTGTCCATGCTCGCGCTGCTGGGCATGTTCATCATGATCTCGGGCAACAACTTTCTGGTGCTGTATCTCGGCCTGGAACTGCTGACGCTGTCGAGCTATGCGCTGGTCGCGCTGCGCCGCGACAACGAGGCCGCCGTCGAAGCCGCAATGAAGTATTTCGTGCTCGGCGCGATGGCCAGCGGTTTCCTGCTGTACGGCATGTCCATGCTTTACGGCGCCACGGGTTCGCTCGATATCGGCCAGGTCTTCAAGGCCATCAACTCGGGTGCGATCCGCCATCAGGTGCTGGTCTTCGGTCTGGTGTTCGTCGTCGCCGGTCTGGCGTTCAAGCTGGGTGTCGTGCCTTTCCACATGTGGATTCCCGACGTCTACCAGGGCGCTCCCACGGCGATCACGCTGCTGATCGGCGGCGCGCCCAAGCTGGCCGCGTTCGCGATCTCGATCCGCCTGCTGGTCGATGGTCTGCTGCCGCTGGCAATCGACTGGCAACAGATGCTCGCGGTGCTGGCCATAGGCTCGCTGCTGGTGGGTAACCTCGCGGCCATTGGCCAGAGCAACCTCAAGCGCATGCTGGCCTACTCGACGATCTCGCAGATGGGCTTCGTGCTGCTGGGCCTGCTGTCGGGCGTGGTCAACGGCCATGTCGATCCCGCGACCGTCGAGAACGCCTACAGCTCGGCCATGTTCTATGTGGTCACCTATGTGCTGACCACGCTGGCCACGTTCGGCGTGGTGCTGCTGCTGGCGCGTGAAGGCTTCGAGAGCGAAGAGATCTCCGATCTGGCCGGTCTGAACCAGCGCAGCCCGCTGTATGCCGGCGTGATGGCGATCTGCATGTTCTCGATGGCCGGTATTCCTCCGCTGGTCGGCTTCTACGCCAAGCTGTCGGTGCTGCAATCGCTGATCGCTTCGGGCGAAACCGCCTACATCGCACTGGCCGTGTTTGCCGTCGTGATGTCGCTGATCGGTGCGTTCTACTACCTGCGCGTCGTCAAGGTCATGTACTTCGATGAACCCATCACCGCGACCAGCGTGTCGGCCCCGCTCGACGTGCGCGTCGTGCTGTCGATCAACGGCGCTCTGGTGCTGCTGCTGGGCGTGATGCCCGGCGGACTGATGTCGCTGTGCGCGGACGCCATTGTCCGTGCCCTGGCTTCCTGAGAAAGCATGACCAAAGCGTGACCCAGACAGCCTCCATCTGGCTGGTGATATTGGCGGCCCTGGTGGCCGCCAATTTGCCATTTGTCAATCACCGCTGGTTCATCGTCGGACCGGTGGCAGCCGGGCGCAAGCCGCTGCCCATGCGCCTGCTCGAGATGCTGCTGCTGTATTTCCTCGTCGGCGGCCTGGCGCTGCTGCTCGAGCGCCGTGTCGGCCAGATCGCACCCCAGGGCTGGGAGTTTTACGCGATCACCGCTACACTGTTTCTGACGCTGGGCTTCCCCGGCTTCGTCTACCGCTACCTGGTCAAGCGACGTCAATAGGACAGCTAGGCCGGTCCGGTCATTCGCCATGAAGGTCCTTGATCTCGGTTGCCAGCACGGCCATGTCTTCGAAGGCTGGTTTGCGTCGGAAGACGATTTCCAGTCGCAGAAGGCGCGCGCCCTGGTGCTGTGCCCCATGTGCGGCGACTCCCATATCGACAAGCGCCTGAGCGCGCCGCGGCTGAACCTCGGCGCTGCGGCCCCCGCGCCCGCATCCTCTTCCTCTCCCCCGGCTGCGCCCGCCGCAGCCTCACCCCAGGCCCAGCAGGCGGCCTGGCTGCGCATGGCGCGCGAAGTCATTGCCAGGACCGAAGACGTGGGCGAGCGCTTTGCCGACGAGGCGCGGCGCATGCACCATGGCGAAATCGAAGAGCGTGCGATCCGCGGGAAGGCCAGCGTGGCCGACGCCGTGGCCTTGCTCGAAGAAGGAATAGGCGTGCTGCCCCTGCCGATTTCCGACAGTTCCAAGGAAACGCTGCAGTAGCTTTCGAGGCTGGGAGCAGGCGGCTAAATTGTCGCCTGAGCGTCTGTTTTCAGCCTTTTGGCGGCCGGAAATGTTGTTTTCGATCAAGCTTGGCAACATTTTTGCCGGCGCGCAGTGGCATGCATGTTTGCAGGCACTTCGCTTGCAAGCCAATGCAGTCCGTGCCCGCTCGCCTGCTCTCGGCGCGGCGACAGGGCGATTAAGCGTTTGTACGGGCGTATTTGCCCCAGTGTTCGCCGAGAGGTCGCGGCATACGATGCCATGCATATATCCCCCCAGGGACTGCCACAAGGCAGACCATGGACGGTTTTGCAGCATCCACCGGAGCGGCCAGAGCGCACATGAGCGACGTCATTCTTGAGACCAGCCACCTGACCAAAGAGTTCAAGGGCTTCACCGCGGTCAGCGATGTGAACCTGTCGGTCCGCCGCGGCGCCATCCATGCGTTGATCGGACCCAATGGCGCAGGCAAGACCACTTGCTTCAACCTGCTGACGAAGTTCCTCGAACCGACTTCGGGCAGCATCCGTTTCAACGGCCAGGACATCACGCGCGCCCAGCCATCGCAGATCGCGCGTCTGGGCGTGATCCGCTCGTTCCAGATTTCGGCGGTGTTCTCGCACCTCACGCTGCTGGAGAACGTGCGCGTGGGTCTGCAGCGGCAGTTGGGCACGGCCTTCCATTTCTGGCGCAGCGAAAAGTCGCTGGACCAGCTCAATGACCGTGCCATGGCACTGCTGGCCGAAGTCAACCTCGAACACCTGGCCGACGAGCTCACGGTGAATCTGCCCTATGGCCGCAAGCGCGCGCTCGAGATCGCGACCACGCTGGCGATGGAGCCCGAGCTGATGCTGCTCGACGAGCCCACCCAGGGCATGGGCCACGAAGACGTGGACCGCGTGACCCAGCTGATCAAGAAGGTCTCGGCCGGCCGCACCATTCTGATGGTCGAGCACAACATGAAGGTGGTGTCCAGCATTGCCGACTGCATCACGGTGCTGCAGCGCGGCGCGGTGCTGGCCGAAGGCCCGTATGCCGAAGTCTCGAGCAATCCGAAAGTGATGGAAGCCTATATGGGCACGACCGACGGCCAACTTCAAGGAGCCCATTGAGATGGCCGCAAGCAACACGAAGGCGGGACAGCCCGCACTGGAAATCAGCGGCCTGCAGGCCTGGTACGGCGAGTCGCATGTGCTGCACGGCGTCGACATGACGGTGCAGCCCGGCGAAGTGGTGACGCTGCTGGGGCGCAACGGCGCGGGCCGCACGTCGACGCTGCGCGCGGTCATGGGCCTCACTGGAGCGCGCAAGGGCTCGGTCAAGGTCAATGGCGTCGAAACGATTCAGATGCCCACGCACCGCATTGCCCATCTGGGCCTGGGCTACTGCCCCGAAGAGCGCGGCATTTTCGCCAGCCTGACCTGCGAGGAAAACCTGCTGCTGCCGCCCGAACTCAAGACCGGCGAGAAGGGCATGTCGGTAGAAGAAATCTACGCGATGTTTCCCAATCTTGCCGAGCGCCGCCACAGCCAGGGCACGCGCCTGTCGGGCGGCGAGCAGCAGATGCTGGCCGTGGCGCGCATCCTGCGCACCGGCGCGCGGCTGCTGCTGCTCGACGAGATTTCCGAAGGCCTGGCGCCGGTCATCGTGCAGGCGCTGGCGCGCATGATCACCGCGCTGCGCGAGAAGGGCTACACCGTGGTGATGGTGGAGCAGAACTTCCATTTCGCCGCACCGCTGGCGGACCGTTTCTACGTCATGGAGCACGGCCGCATCGTCGAGCGTTTCGGCGCCGCCGAGCTCCAGGCCAAGATGCCCGTGCTCAATGAATTGCTGGGCGTGTAGTCCGGTGTTTTGTGGGTGTCCGCGCCGTGCGCGGCCCCGGTTTTTTTCTGTCCTAGCCTTTATCCATCCAGGAGATATTCCCATGAAGACTTCGTTGACCACACTGGCTTGCGTACTGGCTGCTGCAGGTCTGGTGACCCCATTGGCCCAGGCCCAGGAAAAAGTGAAAATCGGTTTCGTGACCGACATGTCGGGCCTCTATGCCGACGTCGAAGGCAAGAACGGCGCGCTCGCCATGCAGATGGCCATCGACGACTTCGGCGGCAAGGTGCTGGGCCAGCCCATCGAGCTGGTCTCGGCCGACCACCAGAACAAGGCCGACATCGCGGCCAGCAAGGCGCGCGAATGGATAGACACCCAGGGCGTTACGCTGGTGTTCAGCGGCACGAACTCGGGCACGGCGCTGGCCGTGTCGCAGGTGGCGAACGAGAAGAAGCGCGTGCACATCAACAACGGCGCGGGCTCGTCGGCGCTGACCAACGAGCAGTGCAACCCCTACACCGTGCACTATGCCTATGACACCGTGGCGCTGGCCAAGGGCACGGGCGGCGCGGTGGTCGACCGCGGTGGCAAGGACTGGTTCTTCCTGACCGCCGATTACGCTTTCGGCCAGGCGCTGGAAACCGACACCACGGCCGTGATCAAGGCCAAGGGCGGCAAGGTGCTCGGCGGTGTCAAGCACCCGCTCAACGCTTCGGACTTCTCCTCGTTCCTGCTGCAGGCCCAGGCCTCCAAGGCGCAGATCCTGGGCCTGGCCAACGCCGGTGGCGACACCATCAATGCGATCAAGGCGGCCAAGGAATTCGGCATCAACAAGACGATGAAGACCGCCGGCCTGCTGGTGTTCCTGACCGACATCCACAGCCTGGGCCTGAAGAACACCGAAGGCCTGCTGCACACCACCAGCTGGTACTGGGACATGAACGACGCCTCGCGCGCCTTCGCCAACAAGTTCTTTGCCAAGACCAAGCGCATGCCTACAGATGTGCAGGCCGCAGACTACTCGGCCGTGATGCAGTACCTCAAGGCCGTGCAGGCGGTCAAGACCACCGACGCCGACAAGGTCATGGCCTACCTCAAGAGCACGCCGCTGTCGGACTTCTACGCCAAGGGCAACATCCGTGCCGACGGCACCTACGCGCACGACATGTACCTGGTCGAAGTCAAGAAGCCTTCCGAGTCGAAGAAGCCCTGGGACTACCTGAAGGTGCTGTCGACGCTGCCCGGCGACCAGGTCTTCACCACCAAGGCCGAAACCAAGTGCGCGCTCTGGAAATAAGAGCCATCGGCATGGCCCTGGAGACCTTGTTCTCCCGGGCCATCTGAGCCGCTCGCAGCCGCGCTTTCTTCTCTTACCTTTCGCGTATACCCCATGGAAATTCTCGGTGTTTCTTTGCCGGGCCTGATGAGCCAGCTCCTTCTGGGGCTGGTCAACGGCTCGTTCTATGCGATCTTGAGCCTGGGCCTGGCGGTGATCTTCGGCCTGCTCAACGTCATCAATTTCGCACATGGGGCGCTGTTCATGCTGGGTGCCGTGAGCACCTGGATGGCGATGAACTACTTCGGCATCAACTACTGGGTGATGCTGCTGGTCTCGCCGCTGCTCGTGGGCCTGCTGGGCGTGCTGATCGAGCGCTTTCTGCTGCGCTGGATCTACCGCCTCGATCACCTCTACGGCCTGCTGCTGACGCTGGGCCTGTCGCTGCTGATCGAAGGCCTGTTCCGCTCGGTCTACGGCGTGTCGGGCCTGGGCTATGACACGCCCGAGCTGCTCGAAGGCGCGACCGACCTGGGCTTCATGATGCTGCCCAACTACCGCGCCTGGGTGGTGCTGGCTTCGGTCACCGTATGCCTTGCGACCTGGTTCGTGATCGAGAAGACGCGGCTTGGCGCCTATCTGCGCGCGGGCACCGAGAACCCGCGCCTGGTCGAGGCCTTCGGCGTCAACGTGCCGGTGATGATCACGCTGACCTATGCGTTCGGCGCGGGCCTGGCGGCGTTTGCCGGCGTGCTTGCGGCGCCGGTCTACCAGGTGACTCCGCTGATGGGTCAGAACCTGATCATCGTGGTGTTTGCCGTGGTGGTGATCGGCGGCATGGGCTCGATCATGGGCGCCATTCTCACCGGCCTGGGCCTGGGCGTGATCGAAGGCCTGACCAAGGTGTTCTATCCCCAGGCTTCCTCGACCGTGGTGTTCGTCATCATGGTCATCGTTCTTCTGATTCGCCCCGCCGGCCTGTTCGGCAAAGAAAAATAAGGGGCCGCCAACATGAACACCAAGCTTCTTGCCAAGATGGGCTACGGCCTGCTGCTGCTGGCCCTGATCGTCGCGCCGTTCGCCGGCGCCTACCCGGTATTCGTGATGAAGCTGATGTGCTTCGCACTGTTTGCCGCGGCCTTCAATCTGCTGCTGGGCTATACCGGCCTGCTGTCCTTCGGCCATGCGGCTTTTCTGGGGACCGCGGCCTATATCACCGGCTACAGCATGAAGTTCTGGGGCCTGTCGCCCGAGCTGGGCATGCTGGCCGGCACGCTGGGCGGCGCCTTGCTGGGCCTGCTGTTCGGCTGGCTCGCGATCCGCCGCCAGGGCATTTATTTCTCGATGATCACGCTGGCGCTGGCGCAGATGGTGTTCTTCGTCTGCCTGCAGGTACCCTATACCGGCGGCGAAGACGGCCTGCAGGGCGTGCCGCGCGGCAAGCTGTTCGGCCTGATCGATCTGGCCGACGATCTGACCATGTACTACGTGGTGCTGGCCATCGTGGTCGCGGCCTTCCTGCTGATCGTGCGCACCGTGCATTCGCCATTTGGCCAGGTGCTCAAGGCCATCAAGGAAAACGAGCCGCGCGCGATTTCGCTGGGCTATGACACCACGCGCTTCAAGCTGCTGGCCTTCGTGCTGTCGGCCGCGCTCACGGGCCTGGCCGGTTCGCTCAAGACCGTGGTGCTGGGCTTTGCCACGCTGTCGGACGCGCACTGGACCACGTCGGGCCATGTGGTGCTGATGACGCTGATGGGCGGCCTGGGCACGCTGTCGGGGCCCATTGTCGGCTCGGCGGTGGTGGTGCTGATCGAGAACAAGATCGGCGAACTCGGCACCTTCCTGGGCCGCATCACGGGCTTCGAATGGTTCAACACGCTGGGCGAGTCGGTGACCATTGTGACCGGACTGATCTTTGTGGTCTGTGTGCTGGCCTTCCGCCGCGGGATCATGGGGGAGATCAATGCGTGGCTGGCGCGGAAGAAGGCTTGAGTTGATCGCTTCTTGTTGCCGCATGCCTCTGCCGAGGGCAGCAGCCGGGTCTCGGCCCGGCGGCCAAAAGAAAGGAGAGCGGGGGCCCCTGGTTCCTGCTGTCTGCGACCCTGCGCGCGCCAAGGCTGGGCGCCCCCGCGCAGCCAGAAGAGCGGTTACCGATACCGCTCGCCCCAAGAGCGTTGCCCACCGATTCCGTTCGCCCTGAGCGCAAGCGCTGACCG
>NZ_JAVWWA010000009.1:15770-22125 GCF_036666375.1 Comamonas sp.
TCGCCCTGAGCGCAAGCGCTGACCGTTCGCCCTGAGCCTGTCGAAGGGCAGTCTCTCAGAGCTTCAGCCGCTGCGCATATCCCGTCATTTCCAGATACCCGCGCCCGCGCAGCGCGCCGCCATCGGCTGCGCGCAGATCGCATAGACCTTCCCAGTAGATCGTTCCCGTCGAGGCGCGGCTGTCGAGTTCCTGGGCGTCGAGCAGGGCGTCTACCTGCCAGCTGCCCGCGGGCGTGGTGACGCGCCATTCGACGGGATAGCGCGCGCCGCTGGCCGGGCTGGTCCACCAGCGCTGGGGCGTGAACACCACTTCCCCGGCCGTGAAGATGCGCGCGGCCTGGCCCGGTGCGCGCCAGGAGCCGCCGGCCCAGAGAGTGCTGCCGTCGGGGCGGCGCAGGCGAAAGGCGGTGAGCGCGCTGCCGTCGTGGAGATTCATGCCTATCCAGTCCCAGCCCTGGGCTTCGGGGTGCATCAGCGCGTCGCTGACTTCATGGTCCAGCCAGGCGCGGTTGTGGGCGCTGGCGTCGATCGCCAACGTGCGGCCGTCGAGCGTGATCGTGCCCGACACATCCAGCTGCGGCTGGCTGTAGTAGTAGCTCGCCTGCACCGCATCGGGGCCCTTGCGCGACAGGCCGGCGTTGCCTTGCAGCAGCACCGGCTGGGTGGTCGCGAGCTGCAGTGCGAGATCGAAGCCGTCGCCCGCGATATGCGCGGCATAGCGGCTGGCCTGTGCGGCCATGCCGGAAGGCGCGGGCCTGCGGCGCAAGAACCAGTCGCCGAGCTGAACATCGGTATCGCCTTCGCGTGCCTGCGCCAGGCCCATGCCTGCGCGCGCGCTGCGCTGCGCATGCAGCTGGCGCCGGCCCGCGACATCGGTCAGCGCGGCGTGCGCGAACACCAGCTGGCGCGCGGCAAAGGCCGAGCGCAGATTCTGGGTGGAAGGCACGCGCGAACGGAAGAACGTCAGCTGGAAACCCAGCAGCCGGCCAGCAGCCTGGACATGGCCCGTGATGTACCACCATTCGGTGCCCAGCCCGGGGTGGCTGCCGAAGTCGCGCGGGAATTCGAGCACCCTGGCCGGCAGCGCGCTGGCGCAGGGGGGCAGGGCAAGGATTGCGGCGCCGGCCGCGGCCTGGGTCAGCCAGCGGCGGCGCGGGTCGGAAAGCGGCGGGTGGGTCACAGACATGGCGTCTGCCAATGTAGCGCAAGCCCGCTGCTGGCGCTCACGTTCAGTACGTCATCTTCAGCTGGAAGATCGCGGTCGTGCCGCTGACTTCATTGCCGACGATCAGCAGCGGCTTGCCGTTGGGCGAGGCAGCCGCGGGCACGAAGTGCAGGCCCTCGGGGCCCAGGTCGCCGACCTTGTCGAGGTTCTTTGCCGGGTCCAGGTCCCAGCCTTCGCGCGTGTTCAGGTAGTCCATCTGCAGCGGCGCCCTGGGGTTGGTGATGTCATAGACCAGCACGCCGCCCATGCGCTCCAGACCGACAAAGGCAAAGGTCTTGTTGCCGACCTTGCCCACGGTCAGGCCTTCGGGTTCCGGGCCCTTGGCGCTGCTGCGTGCATCGGCCTTGGCGAGGGCGTCGTGGCCGGTGTTGAAGTAGGTCTTGCAGGGGATGCTGCGCGCGCTGCCCAGCTTGCAGGCGTCGCTGGCGAGGAACGTCTCTATCGCCGCGCCCGAATCCCAGACCAGGGCGCCGTTGTCGTCCCAGATCGAGAACGAGCGGCCGCCGAAGGCATACAGGTTGTCGTACATCAGCCGGTCGCCCGTGGGGCTGGCCACGCCGGCCGCGGTGTACAGAACGGGCGTGCCGTCGGCGTTCTGCTGGTAGCCCTGGGTCCAGGTGACCTTGAGGCGGCCCAGCACATCATCGTCGCGGCACTTGCCCGGCGTGCCGGCGGCGGCGCCGCAGTAGGCAAAGGTCGCGGGGTTGAGCAGTCCGCCCGCTGCCAGGGCGTTCAGATGGGCCGGCAGGTCGTCGCCCTTGCGGCCGCTCCAGCCCTTGGCATTGGTCAGGTGCTTGACGCGGAATTCCTCCATGAAGCCCTTGCCGGTGTCGCCGTTCACATAGGCCGGATTGTTCTCGCCCCAGGCGCGTGCATCGCCTTCGTTGGCCGTGACGAGATAGGTCTTGCCGCCCGCATCGTAGGCCGCGATGCTGTCGGGCATGTAAAGGCTGCGCAGCCCGGCCCAGGTCGTGATGTTGATCTTGCCGTCTTCGTCCTGGATGTCGAGCGCGTTGGCTGCCAGGCTGTTGTCCTTGTAGCCCAGCGCGGTCACCGAGGTCACCTGTGCCGATGCCAGATCGATGCGCGCCAGCGCGTTGTTCTCCTGCAGCGTGACCCAGGCCGTGCGGCTGTCGGCCGACACGGCGATGTATTCGGGCTCGAAGTCCCTGGCGGCCGTGGCCTTGGGGCCGAAGATGCGCACGCCGCGCGCGCGCAGCGCGGCTTCCTGGCCGTTGAATTGTGTGAAGCCGGCGGTGCGCGCCTGGGGCTTCTTGGCGTCGCTGACATCGATCACGCTGACCGAACCTTCGGGGTCGATCTGGTAGTCGTCGCTGGGCTCGCCTTCGTTGGCGACCAGCACATACTTGCCATCGGGCGTGAACGTCACCATGTCGGGCTGGGCGCCGATCTCGATCTGGCTGATCAGCGCCAATGTGTTGGCGTCGTAGAGCGCCATGCGGCCGTTGTCGGTTTTCACCTTGGCCTGCATGGCCACGGCGACAAGGCCGTTGCGCACTGCGACGCTGTTGATCTCCGCGCCCGCGAGCACGGACTGGCCTTCGATGCGGCCGACCTTGACGGGCTTGGCCGGGTTGCTCAGGTCCAGTACATCGACCGCGCCGGCCAGTGCGTTGACCACGAAGCTGCGCTTGCTGACGGCGTCGTAGGCCGTGATTTCGGCCGCGCTCTTGACGAACTCACCGGTGGCGTAGCTGCCTATCTTTTCGAGCGCCACGGTCAGCGGCGTGGCTTCGACGGCGGGCGGGGGCGGGACTATGGCTTGCGGCGTGCCGTCGCTGCCGCCGCAGGCGGCGAGCAGTGCGGTGGCAAGAACGCTCAGCGCGAACAGGCGGGAGTGGGCAGGAAGCGAGCGCAGGGAAGAAGCCATGGTGGTTAGACGCGGATGCAGTAGCGAAGCCTGCGTTGTAGCGGGCGTTCGTGACACTGGCGTGAATCCGCGCCGCTACCAGTCTTCCTTGACGGCCAGCACCGCGTCGCGTCCGGCCGCGGCCCGGCCTGCGAGCCAGGCGGCCAGCGTGCCTGCGGCCGTCACGGCCAGCGCCAGCAGCGTCAGGTGCAGCCAGGGCAGGCGCAGCTCCATGGTCCAGTGGAAGCTCTGCGGGTTGACCACATGCACCAGGATCACCGCCACGCCCAGGCCCAGCAGCGTGCCGGCGATCGCGCCCAGCGCGCTCCAGACCGCACCTTCGCCCGCGACCACGCCCAGGATCTGGCGGCGCGTGAGGCCCAGGTGGGACAGCAGGCCGAACTCCTTGCGCCGCGCCAGCACCTGGGCGCTGAAGCTGGCGGCAATGCCGAACAGGCCTATGCCTATCGCCACGGCCTGCAGCCAGTAGGTCACGGCAAAGCTGCGGTCGAAAATGCGCATGGAGCGTTCGCGCAGTCCCTGGCTGCTGAGCCACTCGAGCGCGCCATAGGTCGGCGCGAGCGCCTGGATACCGGCCTGCAGCGCGGCGATATCGGCGTTGGGGCTGGGCCACAGCGCGATCTCCGAAACCCGCGGGTCGCCCGTGAGGCGCTGGTAGTCGGCGCTGTCGATGGCGACGGCGCCGAACTGGCGCACGTAGTCGCGCCAGATGCCGGCAACGAAAAAATCGGGCGCGGCCGCGCCGGCCTGGGCAAACGCCGGCTGCAGCGCGTTCCAGCGCTGGCCGGGCCGCAGGCCGTAGAGCTGGGCCGCGGCTTCGCTGACATGCACGCCTATCGCGCCGGGTGGCACGGCCAGCGGCGGCGCGAGCCAGGGCAGGGCCTGGGCCTGCGCTCCCTGCAGCGGCCGCACCAGCAGTGCCATGGCGGGCTGGTCGCTGGCCAGCGACAGGCTCGCGTTGCGCTGGGCCTGGGCGCGCGCCACGCCGCGCAGGGCGCGCACGGCTTCGGTGAGGCCGGCGTCGCGCAGGCCTGCATCGCCTTGCGCGCCGCTGGCGCGCACATAGGCGGGCGCGGGCAGCGCGGTATCGAGCCACTCGGCCATGGAGCCGCGAAAGCTGCTGACCATCACCGTGAGCGCCACGGCCAGGCTCAGGCTGGCGACCACACCGCCCACGGCCACGCTGGCGCCGGCGCGCATGCGCCGCGCGCGCTCGAAAGCCAGCAGCCACAGCGGGCGCTGGCGCGCAAACTCCGGCAGGCGCTGCAGCAGCCTGCCCAGCAGCCAGGGCAGGGCGGCCATGCCGCCGAGCAGCAGCAGTCCCACCGAGACATAGGCGGCCAGTGGAATCCCGGCAATGGGCGGCAGCCAGGCCAGGGCTGCGCTCGCGGCCAGCAGCAGCAGGGGCAGGCGCGCTCCGGCTTGCGGGATCTGCAGCGCGCCCAGCCCCTTGAGCGTCGCGGCCGCGGGCAGCGATTGCGCGGCGCGCGCCGGCCACCAGCCTCCGGCCAGCGTCGAGGCCAGGCCCAGGCCCGCGAAGACCAGCGCGCCCGCGCCGCTCCATTGCAGCGCGGGCTGCACGCCAGTGAAATAGCCGCCGCCCAGATCGCCGCCGAGCAGGCGCAGCGCGAGTGCCGCCAGGCCCAGGCCCAGCGCGATGCCGCCCACGCTGCCCAGCAGCCCCAGCACGGCCGACTCGGCCAGCACCAGCGCCAGGCGCTGGCGGGCGGTGAGGCCCAGCACTGCGAGCAAGGCAAATTGCGGCGCGCGCCGCGCCACGCTCAGCGACAGCACGGAAAACACCAGAAAGGCACCGGTGAACAGCGCGACCAGCGCCAGCACCGTGAGATTGACGCGGTAGGCGCGCGACATCTGCGCCACGCGTTGCTGTTCGTTGCCCGGCACGCTGGCGAGCACGCCCGCGGGCCAGCCGGGCGCGGCGCGCAATTGGGCCAGCAGGCGCTGGCCGTCGGCCCCGGGCGCGAGCAGCAGATCGACGCGGCTGATTTCGCCCCAGCGCTGCAGCAGGTCCTGGGCCGCGCCTATGTCCATCAGCGCCAGCGGCGGGCCGCTGGCCGCGACCGTGCCCGCGACGCGCACCGCGACGGGCGCGCGCGCATCGCCCGCGGCCGATGCCGGCAGGCGCCACCACAGCTGCGCACCCACGGCCTGGCTTTCGTTCAGGTCCAGGGCCTGCAGCGCTGCGGCGTTGAGGAACACGGCATCAGGAGCGAACAGATCGAGGCGGTCATGGCCGGCAAACAGCCGCGGCATCAACGCCGGCGCGAGCGCGCCGAACTGCAGCGCGTCGCCGCCCAGCAGGCGCAGCGTGACGGCGGGCTGGTCAGCGGTCGGAGCGCGCCGCGCCTGCACCGACGCCTCGAGCCAGGGCGCGGCGCGCGCGACCTGCCGGTGTTCGCGCGCGACCAGGCCATAGACCTGCTCGGGCAAGGCGCCCTGCATGGCGCGCAGTTCGAGATCGGGCTGGCCCTGCACGCTGCGCACCGCGCGCGAGAACTCGTCGAGCGCCGACGCATTGATCACATGCACCGCAAAGCCCAGCGCCACGCCCAGCACCACGGCCAGCAGCGCGCTGGCCGTGCGCCAGGGGTGGTGCAGCAATTCCTGCAGGGAGAAAGTGCGCAGCAGGGCGAACATGGATGAAGGCTTCAATGAATGTGGTCGCGCGGGCCAGGTCCGTGCCAGTCAGGGCCGGGATCGGTCTGCTGGCGCTGCGCGATCCTTGAAAAAAGGGCGCGCATGCCCACAATTTAACAGCAGGTCCTCGCGGCAATGCGCTGCGAGCGGCCAGGCGCCACACGCCGGCCTGACGGGCGTGGAATTTGCAGGAGGAATGACATGAACGCATTGATGGGTCGTGGTGGTTTGCTCGACGAATTCTTCAAGGATGTGAACCCCGGCTTCTATATCCGTCCGCTGCACGGCGATCCGCTGCCTTCGCCTTCGCAGATCAAGGTCGATGTGAAGGAAAACGATGCCGCCTACACCGTGCACGCGGAAGTGCCCGGCGTGGCCAAGGAGGACATCCAGGTGGCGATCGACGGCAACGTGGTGAGCCTGCGCGCCGAAGTCACGCAAAAGGATGAGCAGACGAAGGACGACAAGCTGCTGCGCAGCGAGCGCTTCTACGGTGCGGTGGAGCGCAGTTTTCAGCTGCCGCTGGAGATCGACTCCGCCCAGGCCAAGGCGCGCTATGACAACGGCGTGCTGACGCTCAC
>NZ_JAVWWA010000009.1:22225-30486 GCF_036666375.1 Comamonas sp.
GCCGGCCGCACCTCGCCGGCCGCACCTAGCCGGCCGCTCCCATGCCGTCCGCACGCAATTGCAGCACGCGGTCGGCACGCAGGGCGGCCTCGCGTGAATGGGTGGCCAGCACCAGCGCCGCGCCGGCGGCGCGCGCCTGGGAGGTGAGCAGGTCGAGAATGCGCGTGGCGGTTGCCGGGTCCAGGTTGCCCGTGGGTTCATCGGCCAGCAACAGGCGCGGGCGGTGTACCAGCGCGCGCGCAATCGCCACGCGCTGCAGCTGGCCGCCGCTGAGCTGCTGGGGCAGGCGCGTGCCCAGGCCCGCGAGGCCCACGGCGGCCAGCATTTCTTCGACGCGCGCGAGCGCGGCCGCGTCCAGCCGCCCGCCCAGCAGCATCAGCGGCAGGCCCACGTTCTGCGCCACGTCGAGGTGGGGCAGCACATGAAAAGCCTGGAAGACGAAACCCAGCTGGGTGCGACGCCAGATGGCGCGCTGGTCCTCATCGAGTCCGCCCAGATCCGTGCCGGCGTGCACGATGCGGCCTGCATCCCAGTGATCGAGCCCGGCCAGGCAGTTGAGCAATGTCGATTTGCCCACGCCCGACTCGCCGACGATGGCGACGAACTCGCCGGGCGCGACATCGAACGAGACCGCGCTGAACACGCTCGCGCCCGCATAGTGCTTGGCGAGATCCTGCACGGAGATGGCTGGGCGAGTGGGCAGTGGCGCTGCGTGCATGGCGTGGGCCGATTCAGTTCCTGTGCGCGGCCAGATGGTCGAGCACGGCCTGCACCAGGGCCGGCGTCGCATCGGCTGCGTCGCAGGCGATCACCTGGCGCTGCGGCATGCTGCGCAGCCAGGTGATCTGGCGCTTGGCGAGCTGGCGCGTCGCGGCAATGCCTTTTTCGCGCAGCAGATGGCGGTTGAGTTCGCCGCCGCGCCGCGTCTGCCAATCCATCTCGTCCCAGACCTGGCGATAGCCCACGCAGCGCATCGATGGCAGATCGGCATGCAGGTCGCCGCGCGCGCGCAGTCCCGCGACTTCGGCGACCAGGCCCGCATCAAGCATGGCGTCGAAGCGCTGGGCGATGCGCGCATGCAGCCAGCTGCGCTCGGCAGGCTCGAGAGAAAACAGCGTCGCAATGGCCGGGGCGTGCGCGCCGGCCGCGTCGGCCGTGGCCGCGCGCGCGCGTGTGTGAAAGTGCGACAGCGGCTGGCCCGAAATCATGAAGACTTCGAGCGCGCGCTGGATGCGCTGGCTGTCGCCGGGCGCGAGCCGCGCCGCGGTTTCGGGGTCGACCTGGGCGAGTTCGGCGTGCAGGCCATGCCAGCCTATGAGCGCGGCGCGCTGCTCGAGCTGGGCGCGCACTGCGGCATCGGCTGCGGGCATGTCGTCTATGCCGTCGAACAAGGCCTTGAAGTACAGCATGGTGCCGCCGACCAGCAGCGGCAATGCCCCGCGCGCGCGGATTTCAGCGATCAGGCGCTGGGCATCCTGCACGAATTCAGCTGCGCTGTAGGCCTGCAGCGGATCGCGGATGTCGATCAGGTGATGGGGCACGGCGGCCTGCTCGGCGGCCGAGGGCTTGGCCGTGCCTATGTCCATGCCGCGGTAGACCAGGGCCGAATCGACGCTGATGATTTCCACGGCCTGGCCGCGCGCGCCCAGCACGGCCGCAAGCGCCATGGCGCCCGCGGTCTTGCCCGAGGCGGTGGGGCCGGCGATGGCGATGCAGGGCAGGAGAGGGGGGGCGGTCATGTCGCTCATAGTCACAAAACAGCGGCCCGGCCGCAAGGGGCAGGGCCGATAGGGTCATCGAAAAAGGGTGAAGCGGGAATTTCAGAGGTGGCTGGTCTGGCCAAAGCGGCGCACCAGCAGCCAGGCCGTGAGCGCGGTGCACGCGCCCCAGAAGGCCACGCCCGCGGACAGGGCCATGGTGCTGCCGTCGAGGTGCAGGCCCAGCCAATGGCCCATGGCAAACGCGACCAGCATCATGCCAAAGCCGTTGACGGCCGACGCCGTCCCGGCCGACTGTGGAAAAGGGGAAATCGCATTGCTCTGCCCGCAGGGCATGTGCACGCCGTGGGCCAGTTGAAACAGCAGGAAAGGCAGCGCATAGGCCCAGACGCTTTGCAGTCCGGCGAGTGCCGAGGCCAGCATCGCCAGGCCGGCCAGCGCGCTTGCCAGGCCGGCCCAGGCCACGCAGCGCTGCACGCTCCAGCGGCGCAGCATGCGCCGGCACAGAACCGTGCCGCCGATGTAGAACAACGCGTTGGCGCCCATCATCAGGCCGTAATGGCTGCGCTCCATGCCCAGCACTTCGATATAGGTGAACGACGAGGCCGCGAGATTGGTGAAAAGTCCGGCGTAGCTGAAGATGGTCAGCAGGTTGTAGGCCTGGAAAGTCGGATGGCGCACGATGCGCGCCCAGTTGCGTGCCAGCGCCAGCGGCTGCAGCGCCTGCGCATTGCGCTGGGGCAACGACTCCTGAAAGCGCAGTGCCGCGAACAGCAGCACGACCGCGCCCAGCAGCGCTTGCGCGACCATGGTCGAACGCCAGCCCAGCAGTTCGACCAGCAGACTGCCGCTGACCGGCGCGAGAAAAGCGATCATGCCCAGGCCGCTGAGCGCGCGCGACATGGCCTGCGCGCCCTGTACCGGGCCGTAGAGATCGCGCACCACGGCGCGCGCGCACATCACGCAGGCGCCGAGCGCCGCGCCCTGCAGCGCGCGCCAGCCTATCAGCGCGCCCATGGAGTCGACTGCGGCGCAGCCCAGAGCGCCGATCACATAGCCCGCGACGCCGGTCAGCAGCACGGGCCGGCGGCCCCAGCGATCGGACAGCGGCCCCCAGAGCAACTGGGAGCAGCCGAAGGCCAGCAGCAGCGCGGTGAGCGTGAGCTGCACCTGCGCGACCGGCGCCGAAAAACCGGCTTGCAGCGCGGGCAGCGCCGGCAGATAGAGGTCGGTGGCCAGAGGCTGCAGGCCCAGCAGCAGACCGAGCAGAAGCACCACCAGCGCGGGCGACATCGTGGCGCCGGAGGCGGGCGCGGAAGTGAGCGGGGACACGGGCATAGCCGGCGAGCGTAGCAGACGCCAGAGCGCGGCGCGCGCAGTGCGTCCGAACGGTCTGACTGAAGTCAGGGCGCGGCCGGCAGGTCGAACAGTTCCTTCAGCGCCACGCGGTACTGCGGCAGTCCGATGGCGTTGGTGTTGTGGTGGCTGCCGCCCTCGACCAGCACCCAGCGCTTGGGCGATTGCGCGGCCGCATAGAGCTGCTCGCCCAGCGCGGGCGGAATCAGCCGGTCGCCGCTGCCATGCACCACCAGCAGCGGCGAGCCTATGCGCGCCACGCGTTGCTGCGAGTCAAAAGTCTGGGTGAGCAACGGCCCCACGGGCAGCCAGCCCCAGCGCATGCTGCCGATCACATCGGTCATGCGGCTGAACGTGCCTTCGACCAGCGTGCCGCGCTCGTCGTCGACTTCGCTGGCCAGCGCGATCGCGATCGCTCCGCCCAACGAGTGGCCGAACAGGTAGCGGTCGTTGCGCGGATGCTGCCTTGCCAGCCAGTCCCAGGCCGCGCGCGCGTCCTCGATCGCGAGCTTTTCCGAGGGCAGTCCGGCGCTGCTCTGGCCGAAGCCGCGGTAGTCGATGGCCAGCACCGAAAAGCCCAGCGACTGCATGCGGCGAATGCGCTGCGACGAGCCCGAGACATTCCAGCGCGCGCCGTGCAGATACAGCAGCACGGGTGCGTTGGCGCTCTTGGCCGGCAGCCACAGCGCATGCAGGCGCACGGCCTCGCCGCTCAGGCGCGAATCGAAGTCTATCCAGATGTCTTCCATGCCCGTCATGTCGGCGTTCTGCCAGCTGCGCTGGCTGGGCTGGAAGATCCATTCGCGCTGCTTGGCGTCGAGCAGCGCGCAGCCGCTGGTCGCCAGCAAGGTGCAGCAGGCGGCGGCAAGAACAAGGCGGGCAGGGCGCATAGGATGGATGAGGTTGAACGTGGCGCGGGAATTCAAGGATATGCTCTTGTTTATTGGCCGGCCCGGCTACGGGAATCGGTCTGCGTTCGGCTGTTTTTTTCGAGAGAGATCTATGCGCTTGGGTTTAGCTGCGAACCGTCTTCACCACCAGGCCGAGGACGCGGCCCTGTTCTCCTGGCTGCGCGCCTGCGAGTCCGGCATACGCGAACTGCAGCTCGGTCTGCACGCCGTGGGACGCACCTACGATGCGATCCAGGCCGCGGGCATGCTGCACGCGTATTCCGGCATGCGCCGCTATCCCTATGGCCGCGAAGGCGGGCTGATGAAGCTGGTCGCCGAAGTCGTGGGCCTGGAGGAAGATGAACGCCGGCTCGATGGCGCCATCTATTTCATCGACCCGGTCGATCCGTCGTCGATCTTTCCCGAAGCGCTGGCCTTGAAGCGCCAGTGCGTGATCCATGGCAAGCCTTTCCTGTCGACCGTGGCTTCGGCGCGCGACTGGATAGAAGTCGAACGCCTGCACCGCGGTTTGGTGCCCGATGTCGGCGCCCAGCGCTTTTATGCGCTCGAGTCGCAGACGCTGGCGCTGATCGCCCACGATGCGCTCAAGCCTGCGATGCTGGAATTCGCCGAGCGCAATTTCGCGCTGCTGTCGCGCTTCGCGCGCCGCGTGGGCACGGGCACCACGGGCCAGAAGCTCAACGAGATGGCCTGGAGCAAGGGCTGGCCCGCGGACCGGCCCTGGGTGGACCGCTACCAGAGCGGCCCGCTGGGCGGCGATGCGCAGATTGCCGATCTGGTGCTCGAGCGCCGCTGCCAGCGCGTGATCTTCTTCGAGGACCCGCATGTCGCGCGCCAGCACGAGGCCGACATCCAGCTGCTCGAGCGCGCCGTCACCACGGCCACGCACGAGACCGTCTGCATGACCACGCCCCAGGTCGCGCAGCGCTGGTGCGATGCGGCCTTGCTGCGCAGCAAGTAATCCTGGAAATACAGGCATGAAAAAGGGACCTTGCGGTCCCTTTTCTTTTACCTGCGCAGCGTGATTACACGACGCCCTGGGCAATCATCGCATCGGCGATCTTGACGAAGCCGGCGACGTTGGCGCCGTCGATGTAGCTCACCGTGCCGTCGGCGCGCTTGCCGTACTTCAGGCAGGCTGCATGGATGCCCTGCATGATCTGCAGCAGGCGGGCGTCGACTTCTTCGGCAGGCCAGGAAATGCGTGCCGAGTTCTGGCACATTTCCAGGCCCGAAGTGGCCACGCCACCGGCGTTCGAGGCCTTGCCCGGTGCGTACAGCACGCCCGCGGCTTCGAAGGCCTTGGCGGCTTCGATCGTGGCGGGCATGTTCGCGCCTTCGGCGACGCAGCGCACGCCGTTGGCGATCAGCGTCTTGGCGTCATCCAGGTCCAGTTCGTTCTGCGTCGCGCAGGGCAGTGCGACGTCGACCTTGATGCCCCAGGGCGTCTTGCCGGCGATGAACTCGACGCCGGGCACCAGCGCGGCGTAGTCGCTGACGCGGCCATAGCGGTGGTTCTTGACGTCCATCAGCAGCGCGAGCTTGGCGCTGTCAAAGCCTGCGGCGTCATAGACCGTGCCCGACGAGTCGGACACCGACACCACCTTGGCGCCCAGGGCCATGGCCTTTTCGACGGCGTACTGGGCGACGTTGCCCGAGCCCGACACCGAGACCGTGAGGCCTTCGAACGACTGGCCGCGGGTCTTGAGCATTTCCTGCGCGAAGTAGACCGTGCCGTAGCCCGTGGCTTCGGGGCGGATCAGCGAGCCGCCGAACGACAGGCCCTTGCCCGTGAACACGCAGGCCGCGCTGTTCGTGAGCTTCTTGTACATGCCGGCCATGAAGCCGACTTCACGGCCGCCCACGCCGATGTCGCCTGCTGGCACATCGGTGTCGGGGCCGACATGGCGGAACAGTTCGGTGACGAAAGCCTGGCAAAAGCGCATGACTTCGAGCGGGCTCTTGCCCTTGGGGTCGAAGTCCGAGCCGCCCTTGCCGCCGCCCATGGGCAGCGTGGTCAGCGCGTTCTTGAACGTCTGTTCGAACGCCAGGAACTTGAGCACCGACAGGTTGACCGAGGGGTGCAGACGCAGGCCGCCCTTGTAGGGGCCGATGGCCATGCTGTGCTGGATGCGGTAGCCGCGGTTGACCTGCACCTGGCCGCGGTCGTCGATCCAGCTCACGCGGAACATCACGGTGCGCTCGGCTTCGACCAGGCGTTCGAGCAGGCCGTTCTCAGCGTACTTGGGGTTCTTCTCGATGAAGGGCCAGAGGCTTTCCATCACTTCAGTGACGGCTTGCAGAAACTCGGGTTGGCCGGGATTGCGCTGTGCCACTTGTTCAAGGAAATGGCCGACGGACTCGTACTTCATGGAGAGAACTTTCTGACTAAAAAAACGGCTGCGTGAAAACGTGAAAAAAGATTATGCCAAAAATGTATGCCCTTATGCATCTTTTTGGGGAGGTCTTGTGCATGACTGGTGCGTTATTGGTTTTTTTGGTGCGTACGCGCGCCGAGATTGCCCTGTAATGGGGCGTTTTTGCAGATAGACGGCCAGGCCTGAAATTTGCTTTTCTTTTATGGGTGAGTGAAAATATTTTTTCATTCACCGTGGATTCCATATCAGTCCCTGCCCGGCAGTCGCTGCCGGGTTCAATCGGAGATCTCCCATGGCCGGTGAAATTCCCCTGTCGTCGTCCGCTGGCGCCACAGGCGCACAGATGCAGCAGCTGGAAAATGCGCTCAACCAGATCGGTGTGACGCGTTCGCACAAGAGCATCATCTTTCTCGTGGTGTGCGGCGTGCTGTTCGACGTGTTCGAGCAGAACGCGGTCGGCCTGGTCGGGCCGCTGCTGCGCGAGCAGTGGGGGCTCAGCGCCACCGACATCGGCTTTCTCAACACCATCACCTTCATCGCTGCCGCGATCGGCCGCCTGCTGTCGGGCTACATGGCCGACCGCTTCGGGCGGCGCACCATGCTGAATGTGAATCTGGCGCTGTTCACGCTGGGGGCGATCGGCTGTGCGCTCGCGCCGGGCTACACCATGCTGGCGATTGCGCGCTTTGTCGTCGGCTTCGGCCTGGGCGGCGAGATCACCACCGCCGTGACCATGCTGGCCGAGTTCTGCTCGGCCAAGTTCCGCGGCACGGCCGTGGGCCTGATCAACGTCGGCGGCGGCGGCCTGGGCAATATGCTCGCGCCCGCGTTCGCGCTGGGCGTGTTCGCGCTGTTTCCCGGCGAGAACGCCTGGCGCTGGCTGTTCGGTTGCCTGGTGCTGCCCGCGCTGTTCATCGTCTTCTACCGGCGCTTCATTCCCGAGACACCCCGCTATCTGCTGTCCAAGGGCCGGGTCGACGAGGCCAACCGCGTGCTGTCGATGCTCGCCAGCGGCAAGCTCGCCAACGCCGCGTTTCCGGTGCATGCCTACATCACCGCGAGCCGCGATGATCAGGCCCCGACCAGCGTGCGGCGCAATTCGTTTGCCGATATCTTTCGCGGCGGATATGCGCGCCGCACGATTGCCGTGGGCATTGCGTCGTGGATGACGTTTGGCGCCCAGCTGTCGGTGCTGACGCTGATGCCGACCATCCTGGTCGCCCAGGGCTACTCGATCACCAAGAGCTTCACCTTCACCATCATCATGCAAAGCGGCAGCCTGCTGGGCGCGCTCGCCGCATCCACCATGGGCTACTACTTCCCGCGCAAGCGCGTGCTGACCGCGGGCGCGCTGGCTGCATGTCTTGCCGGCCTGGCGTTCGGCAACTTCACCGGCAGCGTGGCCGTGGTGCTGCTGTGCGGCGCGCTGTTCCAGTTCTGCGTGCTGACGCTCAACACCTCGATCTGGATCTACGCGCCCGAGCTGTACCCGACACGCATCCGCGGCCTGGGCACTTCGTTCCTGCTCGCGCTGGGCACGATCGGTGGCGCGATGTCGCAGGTACTCGCCGGAAAGATGTTCGATCTGTATGGCGTGGCCGGCATGTTCGGAATGATCGCCGCGATGTATGTGCTGTTCGCCATCGCCGTGCAGTTCGCGCCCGAGACCTTTGGCCGTTCCATCGAGGAGGAGCAGACATGACCCAGCGCGCGGCGCCCGCAGCCCAGCTGTTGCTGATCAATCCGAACACGTCCGAGGCGACGACCGCGCTGATGGCGCAGCTCGCGCGCCAGCGCCTGCCCGCCCGGGTGGAGCTGCTCACTGCGACGGCGCAGGAAGGCGCGCCGTTGATCACCGACGAAGCTTCGCTGGCGATCGCAGTGCGCCAGGTGGTGCG
>NZ_JAVWWA010000009.1:30586-66394 GCF_036666375.1 Comamonas sp.
CGGCGCAGTTTTGCGGCACGCGCATTCCGCCGGGACTGCCCCAGGCGCTGGCCGCCGACCCGGCGCTGCTGCGCGAGCGGCTGGCGCAGGCCGTGGCGCAATGCATTTCAGTGGACGGTGCCCAGGCCGTGGTGATAGGCGGCGGGCCGCTGGCCCAGGCGGCCGGGGAGCTCGCGCCACGCTTTGCCCAGCCGGTGATCTCGGCTGTGGACGCGGCCGTGGATGAGGCGCTGGGTCTGCTGGGGCTTCAGGGAGACTGCTTAGACTATTGACTGCCGTTCGCCCTGAGCTTGTCGAAGGGCGTTTCTGGGCGTGGCGTATGCCTGGCCTACAGCTCTTCGAGCCTTTCGTGCCAGGTCTCTATCGCCCCCATGCGCCGGCGCCCGGCCGCGCCCGCGAAGTGCATGGTCTGGCTCGCGATCAGGTGGCACAGCATGGTCAGCGCCATGTGGTTGTCGAGCGGCCCCGGCGCCTGGGTATGGCAGCGCAGCAGCCAGTCGGCGGGCAGTGCCGGGCTCGCATGGTCGGTGATGCACAGCACGCGCGCCCCGGCGCGCTGTGCCTGTTCGGCGAAGCGCTCGACCAGCGGCACGCTGCGGCGCAGCGCGAACACCACCAGCATGTCCTGGTCCGTCAGCGAGCCGCCGTACTCGGCCAGCGTCTCGCCGGGCCCTGGAAGCACCTGCGGCGGCAGGGGCAGCACCTGGGTGAGCTGCCAGCGCAGGTAGGCGGCGAAATTGCGGTTTTGCCGGTAGCCGAGAAAGAACACCTGGCGCGCGTCGAGCAAGGCCCGGGCGACGGTGTCGATCAGCGTCTGCGGAATGCTGGCCAGCGTGGCCGCGAGGTTCTCGTGCGCCTGCTGCAGCTGCAAGGCCATGGCCGTGGCCGTGCCCGAGACCGAAGCCGGCGCCGTGAACAGCGGCGAGCCCGTGCCGCCCTGCAGGCGCGCGTGGCGGCGCGCCTCCTCATAGCTCTCATAGCCCAGGCGCTGCACCAGCCGCGTCACGGTGGCGTTGGACACGCCCGTGAGCTGGGCGATCTCGGAGGCGCTGTAGCTCGAAAGATTGCCCGGAAAGTCGAGCATGAAGTCGGCGAGCCGGCGTTCGGTGGGCGGCAGTTGCGCGAGCGTATCGCGCACGCGGGTGATGAAGGAGTCGGACATCGATGAAAAAGGGTTGGGCTCAGCGGCCGCGCAGGAACAGCGCGTCAAGTTCGCGCATCGACATCTGTCGCCAGGTGGGACGGCCATGGTTGCATTGGTCGGAGCGCTCGGTGACTTCCATCTGCCGCAGCAGGCCGTTCATTTCGTCCAGCGTGAGCTTGCGGTTGGCGCGCACCGCGCCGTGGCAGGCCATGGTGGCGAGAATTTCATTGCGCGCGCGCTGCACCACGGTGCTGGCGTCGTGCTCGCCGAGTTCGCCCAGCACGCTGCGCGCGAGCTCGACCGCGTTGCCTTGCGCCAGCGAGGCGGGCACGGCGCGCACGGCCAGGGTCTTGGGCGAGAACGGTGAAATCTCCAGGCCCAGCTGGCTCAAGGTGTCGGCGTGGGCTTCGGCGGTCGCGACTTCCTGCAAGGTGGCGGCAAACGTCGCGGGAATCAGCAGCGGCTGGCTGGGAATGCGTTCGTCGGCGGTGATCGAGGACTTGAGCCGCTCGTAGACGATGCGCTCGTGCGCCGCATGCATGTCGACCAGCACCAGGCCCTGGGCGTTTTCCGCGAGGATGTAGACGCCATGGATCTGGGCCACGGCCCGGCCCAGCGGCCAGTGGTTGGGAGTGTCGGCGGCGGCCGGCGCGGGCTGGGCCACTTCTTCGGCGGCCGCCGCGGCAAGCTCTGCCGATCGTGCAGGCATTGGCGCCAGGTTGGAAGGCTCAGCTGCTGCGGCGGCTGCGGGCAGCGGTGGAAACTCCGAAGCCGCAGGCAGTTCGGCGGGCGGCGCGGGCGCGCGCATCGGCGCCCACAGCGCGCCCATGTCGCTCACGCGCTGGCCCGGCAGCGCATTGCCAAACGGCATATGCGTCTGTTGCGGGCGCGGGGCAAGACTGAATGCCGCTGCGGGCGCCGCCGGCGTCGCGGGCGCAACGCCGGCGCTTTCAGCAGCGGCTGCCGCAGCCGCATCGGCGGCGGCCTGGGCGCGCGGCACGGCCAGCGCATCTTCGATCGCGTGCTTGACGGCCTGGTGGACTTCGCGGCTGTCGCGAAAGCGCACTTCGATCTTGGTCGGGTGCACGTTGACATCGATGCGCGCCGGATCGATGGTGATGTAGAGCGCGTAGATCGGCTGCTTCTGGCCGTGCAGCACATCCTCGTAGGCGCTGCGCGCGGCGTGCGTGATCACCTTGTCGCGCACGAAGCGGCCGTTGACATAGCAATACTGGTGGTCCGGGCGCGAGCGCGCGGCATCGGGCACGCCCGCGCGGCCGGTCACGCGGATGGCGCCGCCCTCGCGGTCCACGGCCACCGACTGGCTGACGAAGTCTTCGCCCAGCACATCGGCCAGCCGGCGCGCCAGCGCTTGCGCGGGGTCGGCCACGTTGACCGCGCGCCACTGCTCGACCAGCTTGCCTTCGTGCCAGATGGCAAAGCCGACTTCGGGGCGCGCCAGTGCATGGCGGCGCACGGCCTCGACGCAATGCGCGAGTTCGGTGGCGTCGGTCTTGAGAAACTTGCGGCGCGCGGGCGTGGAGAAGAACAGTTCCTTGATCTCGACGCTGGTGCCCTGATTGCGCGCTGCCGGACGCAGCTCGCCGCTGCGCGCATCAAGCAGGTAGGCGCTGTCCTGGCCCGAGGGGCGCGAAAGAATGGAGGCTTCGGACACCGAGGCAATGGCGGCCAGCGCCTCGCCGCGAAAGCCCATGGTGACCACGGTCTCGAGATCGTGCAGATCGGCGATCTTGCTGGTCGCATGGCGGCGCAGCGCCACGGGCAATTCCTCGCGCGGAATGCCCGCGCCGTCGTCTTCGACAGTGATCAGCCGCACGCCGCCCGCGAGCAGGCGCACGGTGATCTGCGTGGCGCCGGCGTCGAGCGCGTTGTCGACGAGTTCGCGCACCACCGAAGCAGGACGCTCCACGACTTCACCGGCCGCGATCTGGCTGATGAGTTCATCGGGCAGGTCGCGTATCGGGCGACGGGAAGAAATGTCGGTGGAGGAGGAAATAGAAGCGTTCACCCACCGGATTCTAGGGGTTCGCCGCGTGGGACGGTGGCCGGTTGGCGCGCGCCATTGGCGCGCGCAGGGGCAGGCCGTGAACTATCAGCGGCGGCGGCCGCGTCCGTCCTTGCTCAGTTCATTGCCGATCAGCGCGCCGGCAGCCGCGCCGCCGACCGTGCCCAGCGTCGAGCCGAACAGCGCGCTGCCCGCGACGCCGCCGACCACGGCACCCGCGCCCGTGCCGATCTGCGAACGGCTGGGGCCGTGGGCACAGCCGGCCATGGAGAGAATTGCCAGGGATGTCAGGCCGGCGCAGGTGATTTTCTTGAGGGTATTTGTCATGGAGTGGCTCCGGTAATTGTGTAGAACGAGCGGTGCCGTATGCACCATGGACTCGACTGTGCCAGCCGTTTGTAAAGTCCAGGGCCTCGTTGGCAGCCTAATTTGCAAAGAAGCGTAGAACTGTGCTGAAGTTGTAACTCCTGTCAGCGCAAACCGCGCGTCCGGCGTTGGGGCTGCCTTTTCCCACAAAAAATGGCGCGCAGCCGTCCCGGGCCATTGCTGGCTGGCGCTACAGTGGCGTGTTCCCCGGCGCTGGCCGGCTGCTTCTGGTTTTTGAAAGCATTGTTTTGGAAATCTTTTCGTTTTTTATCGACGCTGCGGCGTTCCTGATGGATTTCATCTTGAACATCGACAAGCACCTCGAAGCGTTTGTCGTCACCTACGGACCCTGGGTCTACGCGCTGATCTTCGCCATCGTTTTTGTCGAGACCGGCGTGGTGGTGATGCCGTTCCTGCCCGGCGATTCGCTGCTGTTCATCATAGGCGCGCTCTGCGGCATAGGCCTGATGGACTATCGGCTGGCCTGTGGCGTGCTGCTGGTCGCGGCCATTTTGGGAGACCAATGCAATTACCAGATAGGGCGCACGTTGGGCCCCAAGGTGTTCCAGTGGGAAAACTCGCGCTGGTTCAACCGCAAGGCCTTCGATCAGGCGCATGCGTTCTATGAACGCTACGGCGGCATCACCATCGTGCTGGCGCGCTTCATGCCTTTCATTCGCACGTTCGCGCCTTTCGTGGCCGGCGTGGCGCAGATGGACAGACGCAAGTTCACGGCGTTCAACGTGGGCGGCGCGCTGCTGTGGGTCGGCAGCCTGGTGACCGCGGGCTATCTGTTCGGCAACCTGCCCTGGGTGCGCGAGAACCTCGAGAAAATCATCTGGGGACTGATCCTGGTGCCGGGACTGATTGCCATTTTTGGCGCCTGGCGCGCGGGCCGCAAGGACAAGGCGCAGACCCTGTCCTGAACGAAAAAAAGCCAGCAGACGCTGGCTTTTTTTTGTGCGCGCCGCATTCCACGGCGCGGCACGATCAGCGGCGCTGGTCGCTGCGCTTGCCGACCTCATTGCCGATCAGCGCGCCGGCGGCCGCGCCGCCCACGGTGCCCAGCGTGCCGCCCAGCACGGCATCACCCACCACGCCACCGGCGACAGCGCCTACGCCCGTGCCCAACTGGGCATTGTTGGCGCAGCCGCCAAGGGTCAGTGCAGCGGCGGTTGCGGCTGCCAGGAAAAGAGTGCGAGTATTCATGGTCATTCCTTTTCGTGCGGCAAGATGCCGGAAGAAGACCCGTAGCGGGTCTTGGTTCCAAGCATGCCCCCTGCGAGCAGTTCGCAGTGCGGGCCTTGTCCGGCAGCGGGTGTAGGACGAGGCCGGACCAGGGCCGCGCCGCCGCCGAAAGAGACGTTCAGACGGCTCTGCTGCGCGCCAGCGGCGGGTTCTTCGCGAAGTAGCCGCGTATGCCGCGCATCAGTGCATCGGCCAGCTGGTTCTGGTAGGCCGCGCTGCGCAGCTTGGCTTCCTCGCCGGGATTGCTGATGAAGGCGGTCTCGACCAGCACGCTGGGAATGTCGGGCGCCTTGAGCACGGCAAAACCGGCCTGCTCCACGCGCGGCTTGTGCAGCTTGGCAAAGCCGCCGATCTCGCCGAGCAGCGCGCTGCCCAGCTTGAGGCTGTCGTTGATCTGCGCCGTGGTGCTCATGTCGAGCAGCATGCGCTGCACCTGCCGGTCCTGCGAGCCGACATTCAGGCCGCCGACCAGATCGGCCTGGTTTTCCTTGTTCGCCAGCCAGCGCGCGGCGGTGCTCGATGCGCCGCTCTGGCTCAGCGCGAACACGCTGGCGCCGCTGGCCGCGGGCGTGGTGAACGCATCGGCGTGGATGCTGACGAACAGATCGGCCTGCACGCGCCGGGCTTTTTCGACGCGCGTGCCCAGCGGAACGAAATAGTCGCCGTCGCGCGTGAGAAAGGCGCGCATGGGGCTGCCGTTGATTTCCGAGCCGTTGATGCGGTCGCGCAGCAGATGCGCGACCTTGAGCACCACGTCCTTTTCGCGCGTGCCGCCCGGGCCTATCGCGCCCGGGTCTTCGCCACCGTGACCGGGGTCGAGCGCAACGATGATGATGCGATCGGTCTGGCGCGCCGTGGCCACCGAAGGCCGCGCGGGAGCGGGGGCGGGGACCGGCGTGCGCGCCGGGCGCGGCGGCGGCGGCGGCGCCTGGGCAATCACCGTGGGCGGCAAGGGCGCGACCGCGGCTGGCGGGGCGCCGGCAGGCGCGGCAGACTCCGGCCCCTGGCTGTGCTTGGCGATCAGGTCGCCCAGCAGATCCGGGGCGGCTGCGGCAGGGGCGGGCGCCGCAGCGGCCGCAGCGGCGGCGACGGCCGTGGGCGTGCCCGGGCCGGCGTCGCGCAGGCGCTCGGTGATCAGTGCCTCAAGCGGGTCGACGGCTTTTTCAGGGTACAGATCGAACACCAGCCGGTGCTTGTAGGCCGCGACGGGCGCGAGCGTGAACACCTGGGGGACGGCCTTCTGCTTGAGGTCTATCACCAGCCGCACGACATTCGGCGAGTTCTGGCCGACGCGGATGGAGGCGATGTTCGGATCATCGGGGCGCACCTTGGCCACGAGTTCGCGCAATGCGGGATTGAGGTCTATGCCTTCGATGTCGACGGCCAGGCGCGGCGGCGACGGAATGAAAAACTGCTTGGCCACCAGCGGCGTGTCGGATTCGAGCGTGACGCGCGAGTATTCGGGCGCAGGCCAGACGCGCACCGCCATGATGCTGGCACCGCGCGCGATCTGCTGCGTCCCCAACAGCAGGGCCAGCGTGCCGGCCTGCAGCAGGCTGCGCCGGGAAGGGGAAGGAGGAAGAACGTCGTTCATTCGGGCCAGTGTGCAAGCAGCTCGCTGCCGGCAGGTGTGTGGGCCACCAGCGTCACGCTGCGCTGCGTTTCGTCGATTGCTTCAATATGAATAGCTACATCAGCAGGCGGCGTCATGGCTGCTGCTTTTTCCGGCCATTCTGCCAGCTTGAGGCCGGGGCTGGCGAAAATGTCGCGAAAACCCGCGTCTTCCCATTCGCGCGGGTCTTCGAGGCGGTAGAAGTCGAAGTGCCAGATGGACAGGCCGGGCACTTCATGCGGCTCGACCACGGCATAGGTCGGGCTCTTGATGCGGCCTTGCACGCCGAGCGCGCGCAGCAGGTGGCGCACCAGCGTGGTCTTGCCCGCGCCCAGGTCGCCGTGCAGGGTCAGGTAGGCATTGTGCAGGCCCGGCCATTGCGCGAGCCGGGCCGCGAAGCGCGCGGTGTCGTCTTCGGCCAGCCACTGCAACCGGCGGGTCGCCGGCAGGTGGGGCTTTTGTTCGCTTCCTACAATCGCAGGGGTATGGTGTGCAGCAGTCAACTCTTTCCTTTGATGCAAGGCTGGGCCCGTGGGCTGGGATTTTCCCAAATCGGGGTCGCGGGCGTGGATTTGTCCTCATCCGAGCCTGGGTTGATCCAATGGCTGGCCCAAGGGTTCCATGGCGATATGCATTACATGCAGGCCCATGGGCTCAAGCGTGCGCGTCCGGCCGAACTCGTGCCCGGCACGGTGAGCGTGATCACGGTGCGCATGGACTATCTGCCGCGCGACACCCCCCAGGACTGGCAGGCGGTCGAATGGTCGCGCCTCGAACGTCCGGGCGAAGCCATCGTTTCCGTCTATGCCCGTGGACGTGATTATCACAAGGTGTTGCGCGCGCGTCTGCAAAAGCTCTGCGATCTGATTGCCGCCGAAGTCGGTCCGTTCGGCCACCGCGTGTTCACCGACTCCGCTCCCGTGCTCGAAGCCGAACTCGCGCGGCGCAGCGGCCAGGGCTGGCGCGGCAAGCACACGCTGGTGCTCAACCGCGAAGCCGGCTCGATGTTCTTTCTCGGCGAGATCTATGTCGATCTGGCGCTGGAGCCGACCGCGCCGGTCACGGCCCATTGCGGCAGCTGCCAGGCCTGCAGCGATGCCTGCCCCACGGGGGCCATCGTCGGGCCGCAGCGCGTGGACGCGCGCCGCTGCATTTCCTATCTGACGATAGAGCACGCGGGCGCGATTCCCGAGGAGCTGCGCCCCGCCATGGGCAACCGCATCTACGGCTGCGACGACTGCCAGCTGGCCTGCCCCTGGAACAAGTTTGCCCAGCGCAGCAGCCTGCCCGATTTCGATGCGCGCGCCGGCCTGGTGGGCGCTCAATTGGTGCAGCTGTTTGCCTGGGACGAAGCGACTTTCTTGCGCTGCACCGAAGGCAGCCCGATACGCCGCATCGGTCACTCGCGCTGGCTGCGCAATATCGCCGTGGCGCTGGGCAACGCCTGGCGCGAGACCGGCGACAGCGCCGCGCAACAGGCCTTGCTCAGCCGCAGCGAGCATCCCGATGCGCTGGTGCGCGAGCATGTGCAATGGGCTTTGGCGCAGCGCGAGATGGAAACTGCCGGCGCACGCTAGTGGTGCAAATCCTAGGGTAAACACCCATGAATTAATGCCTGCAGGCGCTTTGCCGATCGGGGTCCTACCCTTAGGATTCCTAAGTCTAAAAACCCTAAAAGGTGACTTTTATGTCTCAACGCAATCGCTGGCTCGGCCTTACCCTGGCACTCGCGAGTTCGGTTGTCATGGCCCAGGCCTACCCAACGAAGCCCATCAAACTGCTGGTTCCCTTTGCGGCCGGCGGCACCACCGACATCATTGCGCGCGTGATTGCCGACCCGCTGGGCAAGGAACTGGGCCAGGTCGTCGTGGTCGACAACCGCGGCGGTGGCGGCGGTGCGATCGGTGCGCTCGAGACCGCGCGTCAGAAGCCCGATGGCTACAACCTGGGCATTGCCACGCTGTCGAGCATGGCCACCAACCCGGCCATCAACCCCAAGACGCCTTACGACCCGATCAAGGACTTCACGCCCATCATCAACATTGCGGCCACGCCCAATGTGATCGCGGTCAACCCCAAGTTCCCCGCAACGGACTACAAGTCGTTCGAAGCCCTGCTCAAGAAGAACCCCGGCAAGTACTCGTACGGTTCGTCGGGCACGGGCGGCGTGCAGCACATGCTGATGGAGCTGTACAAGAGCCTGACGCAGATCGACATGGTCCACGTGCCTTACCGCGGCGCGGGCCCGGCGCTCAATGACGCCGTTGCCGGTCAGATCCCCATGGTGCTCGACAACCTGCCTTCGGCCCTGCCCTTCATCAAGGACAAGCGCCTGATCGCGATTGCCGTGGCCGCTCCGCAGCGCCTGGCCGTTCTGCCCGACGTGCCGACCTTCAAGGAAGTCGGCCTCGAGCAGGTCAACCGCATGGCGTTCTACGGCATTCTGGGCCCCAAGAACATGCCCAAGGAACTGGTCGACAAGATCAATGCCGCGACGCGCAAGGTGCTGCAGGACCCCGCAGTGCGCAAGCGCATCGAGGACACCGGCTCGCTGGTCGTCGCCAACTCGCCCGAAGAGTTCGCTGCCGAACTCAAGAACGAACTGGCCGTCTACAAGGACGTGGTTGCCAAGCAGAAGCTGACGCTCGACTGAGCGTGCGCTTGGGGCTGTCGCCGGGCGCGACGGCCGACGCCATCAAGACCCGCAGCATCGGCCCCGCGCCGGCGCTGCGGGTTTTTCGCATGCGGCTTACGGTGTAGGCTTGGCGCATGCCGACTCCCTTGCCTTCATCCTCAGCGATGCCCCCCCTGCCCGAAAGCCAGTCGGCCATCGATGCCTTTGTCGATGCGCTGTTTCTCGAGGATGGGCTGGCGCGCAACACGCTGGCCGCCTACCGGCGTGATCTGACGCTTTATTCCCAATGGCTGGCGCAACTGCCCGAGCCGCTGGCGCTCGACGCCACGCAGGAGCCTGAACTGCAGGCCTACTTTGCCGCGCGCGTCGAGCAGACCAAGGCGACCAGCGCCAACCGCCGGCTCACGGTGCTGCGGCGCTACTTCCACTGGGCGCTGCGCGAAAAGCGCGTGGCCGCCGATCCCACGGTGCGCCTGCTGGCCGCGCGCCAGCCGCCGCGCCTGCCGCATACGTTGACCCAGGCCCAGGTCGAGGCGCTGCTCAACGCGCCCGACGCTGCCACGCCGCTGGGCCTGCGCGACCGCAGCATGCTGGAGCTGATGTATGCCAGCGGCCTGCGCGTGAGCGAGCTCGTGGGCCTGCAGAACCACCAGGTGGATCTGCGCGCGGGCGTGGTGCGCGTCACGGGCAAGGGCCAGCGCGAGCGCCTGGTGCCGTTCGGCGACGAGGCCGCGTGGTGGCTGCAACGTTTTCTGCAGGAAGGGCGCCAGGCCATCCTGGGCGGCCAGCACAGCGACGACCTGTTCGTGACCCAGCGCGGCAGCGGCATGTCGCGCGTGATGTTCTGGCTGCTGGTGAAGAAGTACGCGCAGCAGGCGGGCATCACCGCGCCGCTGTCGCCGCACACGCTGCGCCATGCGTTCGCGACCCATCTGCTCAACCACGGCGCCGACCTGCGCGTGGTGCAGATGCTGCTGGGCCATGTAGACATTTCGACCACCACGATCTATACCCATGTGGCGCGCGAACGCCTCAAGAAGCTGCATGCCGAGCACCATCCGCGCGGCTAGATCAGGGTTTGAATGGATGGTTTGCGTTGCGGTTTTGTGACAGTGATTAGCGTTGCTTACGTGGCCTAAGGCAAAATGCAGGCCTTGCGCCGCGACCGGCCTGTGCGGTCGCGCCTGCCTTCCCCTACATCTTGATTTCGGAGTGGTAATGACAAATTCCTTGCGTCGCAGCTGGCTCGCCGCCGGTGCGCTGGCCGTGCTGCCCATGATGGCCTGGGCCCAGCCCCAGAGCTGGCCTGCGCGTCCCGTGCGCGTGGTGGTGTCCTATCCCGCGGGTGGCGTGAGCGACGTGGTCGCGCGCGCGCTGGGCGACAAGCTCACGGCGCAGCTGGGCCAGCCCATCGTGGTCGAGAACAAGGCCGGCGCCGGCGGCGCCATCGGCCTGGACCAGGTCGCCAAGGCCCAGCCCGACGGCTATACGCTGGGCTTCTCGGCGATCAGCCCGCTGGCGCTGAGCCCGCACCTGGGCAAGCTGCCTTTCGATCCCGCCAAGGACCTGGTGCCCGTGGCCAGCGTGATGTACTCGCCCGTGCTGCTGCTCGCGACCAAGCGCAGCACGGCCAAGGATTTCGGCCAGCTGATCGATCAGGCCAGGAAGGACCCGGGCAGCATTCGCTGGGCCACGGCCGGCCTGGCTTCGCTGGGCCACATCATGCTCGAGCAGATCGCCTATTCGGCCAAGGCCCAGATCACCCATATCCCCTACAAGGGCGGCGGCCAGCAGCTCAACGACGGCCTGAGCGCGCAGTTCGAGGTGCTGTCGACCAATGCCGGCCCGGCCGTGCTGCAGCACATCAAGGCCGGCTCGTTCCACCCGCTGGCCGTGGGCGCGCCCAAGCGCCTGGCGTCGCTGCCGAACGTGCCCACGCTGGGCGAGCTGGGCTACCCTGCGGCCAACCTGTCGTCGCTGTTCGGCGTGTTCGCGCCGGCCGGCACGCCTGCGGCCATCGTCGAGCGGCTCAACACCGAAATCAACAAGGCGCTGGCCAGTCCCGACCTGCAGGCCAAGCTGACGGCGACCGACAACGTGTCCACCGGCGGCAAGGCCGCCGAGTTCGCGCGCCAGATCGCCGAAGAGTCGCAAGCCAATGCGCGCATCATCCGCGCGGCCAACATCAAGCTCGACTGAGCATTGCGCGCTGCGCAAAAAGGCCGGCTGTCCTCACGGGCAGCCGGCCTTTTTTTGCGAGAGCGTCGGGTGAGACAGCGCGGCATCCGCAAAAAGCGAATCGAGCCGCCGCCGGGCCGCCCCTAGGCGGCGAGGGCCCCAGCGCAGCTGCGCGAAGCGCGCAAGCGTGGGGGCAATTATTCCGCGTCCAGGTTTTCTGCCCAGGCCAGCGCCTGCAGGTGGGCCCAGTTGACCTGGTGGTTGGTCAGATGCAAGGCGTTGGCATTGCGCGCGAAAGTGGCGTCGTCGCCGCTTTCGCAGGCCTTGGTCAGTTCGAGGAAAGGCGCGAACACGCCCGTGCCGTGCAGCAGCGCATCGATCACGGGCTGGGGCAGGGCCACCGATTCCAGCGCCTTGTTCAGCGGCACGCCCAGCATCACGTCGAGCAGCGAGAACACGCCGACGACAAATGCGTTGTCGGATTCCTCGGGCGGCAGCAGCTCGGCGGTGAGCAGTTCCATCAGCCGCCCGCGCACCACGGCCGTCTGGCCCACGGCCGGTGACGAGCCGCCGCCGCGCGAGGTGGTCATCAGCAGCGCGGCCCAGCGAAACAGCTTCTTGATGCCCAGGATCATCACCGCATGGCGGAACGAGGTGATCTCGCACGACAGCCCGAAGCCCGAGGAGTTGATGAAGCGCAGCAGATTGAAGGACAGCGTCGGGTCCTTCTTCAGCAGGTCTTCGATCTCGGCGGTACCGGCCTGCTGGCGCAACAGGTTGATCAGCTGCAGGATGGTGGCCTGCGACGGGCGTATGGTTTGGGCGCGCACCAGGTCGGGCTTGGCAAACCAGTAGCCCTGGAAATAATGCACGCCGAGCTCGCGCATGTGCTCGAACTGCTCGGCGGTCTCGACTTTTTCGGCGACGATCTTGGCGTTGGAATAGGTGCGTGCGAAGTTCACCAGCGACTGCGCATCCTTGAGCGCGAACGACTGCAGGTCGAGCTTGATGAACGAGGCCATGGGCAGCCAGCTCGAATAGGCGCGGCGCAGCAGGTTCTGGTTGAACGCCAGGCGGAAACCGCGTTCGCGCAGCGCATTGAAGATGCTCAGCCGGGCTTCGATCTCGGCCTGGGTCGCCCCTTCGTCGAGCGTGGGCACTTCGAGCACGACCTTGTCGGGATGGATCAGCTCAAGGTGGCCGCCGGCAAGACTCTCCTGGGTGCAGTTGATGAACACCAGTTTCTGGCCGACCAGCGCTTCGGCACCCGCATATGACAGCGCGTTGAACAGCAGCGCGGCATCGCTCGCGGCGGTATGGGCATCGCGCGCGGTCGAGCGGTCGAACAGCTCGTAGCCGTAGACCTCGCGTTTCTCATTCACGATGGCCTGCCTGGCGATGACGGCCAGATTGTCATCATCGACGCCTTGGGGCAAGGCGGGCGAGGCAAGGGCACCGGGGGCAATGAAACTCATTGTTGGATTATGAAGGCAACTGCGTCGAGGGCGTGTGCATTGGATGGATAGGGGGCATGTTACAGCGGATCGGTCAGATGATCGGTCCAGGCAAGGGCCTGCAGGTGGGCGCCGTTGATCTGCGTGCTGTTGAGTTCGAGGCTGCGCGCGGCATGGTCGAAGGCTTCGTCGTCGCTGGACTCGCAGGCCTTGGCCAGCGTCAGCAGCATGGCCAGCTGGCCTTCGCCCTGCAGCAGCGCCGCGGACACGGCTTCGGGCAGGTTGATCAGCGCCAGTGCGGGCGCCAACTGCAGCGGCAGCATCGCATCGAGCAGCGAGAACAGGCCGGTCACGAACGCCTGGTCGGCCACCTCCGCACCCATGTTTGCCTCGAGCGCCAGCAGCTCCATGAGCCGGCCACGGACCACGGCGGTCTGGCAGATGGCCGGTGGCGGGCCGCCATCCCGCGTGGCCGTGAACAGCAGCGCGGCCCAGCGAAACAGCTTGCGCAGGCCGAGAATCATCACCGCTTCGCGGAACGAGTTGACTTCACGGCGCAGACCGAAGCCCGCCGAGTTGATCAGCCGCATCAGGTTGAACGCCAGCCCTGCATCTTTCTTCAGCACTTCTTCGATGGCTTCGGTGGTGGCCTGGGTGCGCAACAGGTTGATCAGTTCGATGATGTGGGCCTGGGCCGGCGGCAGCAGCTGGGTGTGCACTTCCGACGGCCGCGCGAACAGATAGCCCTGGAACAGCTCCACGCCGTGGCGGCTCGCGGTCTCATAGTGCTGCTGGGTTTCGACTTTCTCGGCAATCAGCTGGGCCTGGGTGTTGCGGCGCGCGTACTGGACCAGCACCGCGAGCTGATCGAGCGCCAATGCCGACAGGTCGAGCTTGATGTAGTCGGCCAGCTGCAGCCAGGGCGCATAGGCGGAGTCGAGCACGCTGTGGCTGAACGCCAGGCGAAAGCCCTGGGCGCGCAGCTCGGCCAGGATGGGCAGGCGCGCGGTCACCTCGTCGCTGGCCGCATGCCCCAGCGGTGGAATCTCGAGCACCATCTGCGCCGGATTGAGCAGGTCCAGGTGACCTCCTGCAAGGCTTTCGTGCGTGCAGTTGACGAACAGCAGCTTGGTGCCCACGATGTCTTCGGTGCCCACATGCGACAGCGCGGTGAACACCAGCAGCACATCGGATGCGGCGGTGTGCACGGAAGCACCGCGCGAGCGGTTGAACAATTCGTAGCCGACCACCTGCCTGAGGTGGTTGACTATGCACTGCCGGGCAATCAGGGGCGGGGCGGAGGCGGGGACAGTGGTCGAAGGAGTCATGGGTCGCAATCTAACAAGGCGAATCAGGGCATTTGCCCGAGCGCATTGATTGTAGGAACAAGTTTCGCGCCTGGGGGGCCTCAATGCGTGCGGCGTTCAGCTTTGTTCCAGCCAGCGCAGTTCGTTTTCGCTGAAGCCGGCAGCGCGCCGGGCCTGGGTGTTGAAAGGCGGGCGCAGGCGCGGTGCCTCGTAGCGGCGCATCAGCTCGATGAAATGCGCTTCGGGCTCGAGGCCGTCGCGCGCGCAAAGCCAGCGGTACCAGTGGTTGCCTATCGCCACATGGCCGACTTCCTCGCGCAGGATCACGTCGAGGATCTCGACTGCGGCCAGCGCGTCGGGCGTGCCCACCTGGCGCAGCTTGGCCTGGATCTGCGGCGTCGCGTCCAGCCCGCGCGCTTCCATGGTGCGCGGCACCAGCGCCATGCGCGCGACGATGTCGTCCTGGGTCTTCTCGCACATGGTCCATTGGCCCTGGTGGGCGGGAAAGTCGCCATAGTCGTGGCCCTGGGCGCGCAGGTGGGTGCGCAGCAGGTTGAAATGCTTGGCTTCCTCGGCCGCGACCTGCAGCCAGTCGCGGTAGAACGCCTGGGGCATGCCCGGGAAACGCCAGATTGCGTCCAGCGCGAGGTTGATGGCGTTGTACTCGATATGCGCGATCGCGTGGATCAGCACCGCGCGGCCATGGGGCGTGGCCGGCGAGCGCCGCGCCATTTCCGTGTGCACGCGCAGCTCGGGGCGTTCGGGATGGCCGGGCAGCGTGGCGCCGGGCGCGGGCACAAGTTCCGCGGCCGGATCTATTGAAAAATCCTGCTGCGCATACATATGCAGCGTCTGGCGGGCTTTGTGCTCGGGGTCGGCAAGGCATAAAGCCTCAAGGGCGTGGTGACGTAACTCCATCCCTACAATTCTAGGTTTTACATAACAAACGGAGACAAACCCGATGGCGATTTATGAACTCGAAGGCCGTGCGCCGCAAATGGCTGCCTCGGCCTGGGTCGCTGACAGCGCCCAGGTGATTGGCGATGTGGTGCTGGGCGAGGACGTGAGCATCTGGTTTGGCAGCGTGCTGCGTGGCGATACGGCGAACCTGCACATTGGCGCGGGCAGCAATATCCAGGATGGCAGCGTGCTGCACGCCGATCCGGGCCAGCCGCTGGTCGTGGGCGAGCGCGTCACGGTGGGCCACCAGGTCATGCTGCATGGCTGCACCATTGGCGACGAGTCGCTGATCGGCATCGGGGCGGTGATTCTCAATGGCGCGAAGATCGGCAAGAATTGCCTGGTCGGCGCCGGCGCGCTGGTCACCGAAGGCAAGGAATTTCCCGACGGCTCGATGATCATCGGCAGCCCCGCCAAGGCGGTGCGCGAGCTGAGTCCCGAGCAGATCGACGGGCTGCGCAAGAGTGCGCAGCATTACATTGACAACGCGCGCCGCTACAAGAGCGGCTTGCGCAAGCTCGGCTGAAAACCGGGCATTTTTCCAGGAACTCCTGCGTGTCTGAACTCCATAAATTCCTTTTCGATGGCCTGCCCGTGCGCGGAATGATCGTGCGCCTGACCGATGCCTGGACCGAAATCCTCGCGCGCCGCGCGGGCAACAGCGACACCGGCGCCTATGCGCCGCCGGTGCAGGCGCTGCTCGGCGAAATGGCGGCCGCTGGCGTGCTGATGCAGTCGAACATCAAGTTCAATGGGGCGCTGGTCATGCAGGTGTTCGGCGACGGCCCGGTGAAGCTCGCCGTGACCGAGGTCCAGCCGGACCTGAGCGTGCGCGCCACGGCAACGGTGCGCAGCGACCGTCCCGTGGCCGACGACGCCCATCTTGCCGATCTGCTCAATGTGGCGGGCGGCGCGCGCTGCGCGATCACGCTGGACCCCAAGGACCGCCAGCCCGGCCAGCAGCCCTACCAGGGCGTGGTGCCGCTGGAAGACGCCAACGGCCGGCGCTTCGAGCGCCTGTCGGAGGCGCTGCAGTTCTACATGCTGCAGTCGGAACAGCTCGACACGGTGCTGGTGCTGGCCGCCAACGACCAGGTCGCCGCGGGCCTGCTGATCCAGCGCATGCCGGTCAAGGGCGAAGCCAACCTCGCGGCCGCGACCGAGAGCGCGGAGTCGGGTCTGGACCAGAACGGCCTGAACGAAGAGTACAACCGCATCGCCACGCTGGCCTCCAGCCTCACGCGCGAAGAGCTGCTGACGCTGGACGTCGACACCATCTTGCGCCGGCTGTTCTGGGAAGAGAAGCTGGTGCGCTTCGCGCCCCAGGAAGGCGATACCGCGCCGCGTTTTGCCTGCAACTGCAGCCGCGAACGCGTGGCCGGCATGCTGCGCACGCTGGGCCTGGACGAGATCGAAAGCATCGTGCAGGAACGCGGCCAGATCGAGGTCGGCTGCGAGTATTGCGGCCAGCAGTACCGCTTCGACCCCATTGATGCCGCGACGCTGTTCACGGGCGTCGAAAAGCAGCCCCCGAGCTCGGAAGCGGTGCAATAAGCCGCAGCATCATCCGGCGGCGTGCCGGGTAAACAAGCGCCTTTCGCAATCCGGATCGCTGCACTGCTCGCACATGGGGCGCAGCCGCTGGGCGGCCTGGCCGGGCCGGTGGCGCGCCGTGGCCTCGCAGGGCGCGACCGCGTCAATGGCCTGCAGCGCCTGCGACAGCCGCTGCTGCGGCGTAGTGCCATAGACCACGCGAAACACCAGGCCGGCGCGCGCGAGCCGGGCGCGCAGCGCTGCGTCTTCGTGCTGCTGGCGCGCCTGCAGCGGCGGCGGGCAGTCGAGATCGAGCCCGCACAGCAGCCAGCATTGCAGCGGCTGCGAGGAAAGTGGGGGAGTGGGTTCGCCCAGCCAGGCCAGGCTGGCGTTCAGCACGCTGCAATGCGGCAGCGCCAGCGCCAGATCGGCGCACAGCGCTTGTGCGCCGCTGTGGCAGGCGCCCAGCACATGCACCAGGCAGCCGGCGGGCGCGGCGGCAAGGGAGTCTGGCGCCATGGAATGCAGGTCAGCGGTGCGTGACCTGCACGAAGATTTCATTGGGCTTGAGCATGCCCAGTTCGCTGCGGGCCTTGGCCTCGACCATTTCAAGACCGTTCTTGAGGTCGTTGACCTCGACCTGCAGACGCTCGTTGTCCTGGCGCACCAGGGCGTTCGCGGCGTTCTGTCCGTCGATCTGCTCGCGCAGCTCCTGCACATAGGCCACGCTGCCATGGCCCAGCCACAGCTGCGCATGGACGGCGGCGAGAAGCACCAGCAAAACCAGCGGAACGATGCGATTGACCATGGAGATAGTGTCGGTAGCGGGGTGCGGGAAACAGTGGCGGTGAAGAAGCCCTGGCCTCTTCACCGTGGGCTGCGCCCAGCCCCTGCCTTTTTAACGCAGGTTGTAGAAAGCGTCGCGGCCGGGGTAGACGGCGATTTCGCCCAGGTCTTCCTCGATGCGCAGCAGCTGGTTGTACTTGGCCATGCGATCCGAGCGCGACAGCGAGCCGGTCTTGATCTGGCCGGCATTGGTGCCCACGGCGATATCGGCAATCGTCGAGTCCTCGGTCTCGCCCGAACGGTGCGAGATCACGGCCGTGTAGCCCGCGCGCTTGGCCATTTCAATGGCGGCGAAGGTCTCGGTCAGCGTGCCGATCTGGTTGATCTTGATCAGGATGGAGTTGGCGATCTTCTTGTCGATGCCTTCCTTGAGGATCTTGGTGTTGGTGACGAACAGGTCGTCGCCCACCAGCTGCACCTTGGAGGCCAGGCGGTCGGTGAGGATCTTCCAGCCGTCCCAGTCGCCTTCGGCCATGCCGTCTTCGATCGAGATGATGGGGTACTTGTCGCACCAGCCGGCCAGCATGTCGGTCCACTGCGTGGCCGTCAGCGTCATGTTGCCTTCGCCGGCCAGCACATACATGCCGTCCTTGTAGAACTCGCTGGCGGCGCAGTCCAGGCCCAGGGCGATCTGTTCGCCGGCCTTGTAGCCCGCGGCCTCGATCGCGTCGAGGATCAGCTGGATCGCGGCTTCGTGGTTTTCCACGGAAGGCGCGAAACCGCCTTCGTCGCCCACGGCCGTGCTCATGCCCTTGTCATGGATGATCTTCTTCAGGGCGTGGAACACTTCTGCGCCCCAGCGCACGGCTTCGCGGAACGTGGGTGCGCCCACGGGAATGATCATCAGCTCTTGCAGGTCGAGCGAGTTGTTGGCGTGCGCGCCGCCGTTGATGACGTTCATCATGGGCACGGGCAGCTGCATGCCGCCCATGCCGCCGAGGTAGCGGTACAGCGGCAGGCCGGCTTCTTCGGCCGCGGCGCGGGCCACGGCCATCGACACGGCCAGCATGGCATTGGCGCCCAGGCGGCCCTTGTTGTCGGTGCCGTCGAGGTCGATCAAGGTCTTGTCGAGGAAGGCCTGTTCGGAGGCGTCCAGGCCCAGCACGGCTTCCGAGATTTCGGTGTTGATGTGTTCCACGGCCTTGAGCACGCCCTTGCCCAGGTAGCGGCTCTTGTCGCCGTCACGCAACTCGATGGCTTCGCGCGAACCGGTGGACGCGCCCGACGGCACGGCCGCACGGCCCATCACGCCCGATTCCAGCAGCACATCGCATTCGACGGTAGGGTTGCCGCGGCTGTCCAGCACTTCGCGGCCAACGATATCAACAATCGCACTCATGATTTTCCTTTGAAGGTTTTTTGAATCAGGTCATCCAGCCACGAAGCGGGGCAGGGCCCCGGCCGCTGGAATCAGGCAGGGGTCTCAGGCGCCAAACTGGTTTTCGAGGAAACCGTTGCGCTTGGTCACGTCGTCGAGCGCCACCAGCGTTTCGAGCAGCGCGCGCATGTGCTTGAGCGGCACGGCGTTCGGGCCGTCGGACAGCGCGTTGCAGGGATCGGGGTGGGTTTCCATGAACAGGCCGGAAACGCCCACCGCCACGGCCGCGCGCGACAGCACCGGCACCATCTCGCGCATGCCGCCGCTGGTCTCGCCGTTGCCGCCGGGCAGCTGCACGCTGTGCGTGGCGTCAAACACCACCGGGGCGTTGGTCTCGCGCATGATGGCCAGCGAACGCATGTCGCTGACCAGGTTGTTGTAGCCGAAACTCGCGCCGCGCTCGCAGGCGGTGAACGAATCCTCGGGCAGGCCGACCTCGAGCGCCGCGGCGCGCGCCTTGGCGATGACATGCTTCATGTCGTGCGGGGCCAGGAACTGGCCCTTCTTGATGTTCACCGGCTTGCCCGACTGGGCGACCGCGCGGATGAAATCCGTCTGGCGGCACAGGAAGGCCGGCGTCTGCAGCATGTCGACGATGCTGGCCACATAGGGCACTTCCTCGACCGTGTGCACATCGGTCAGGATGGGAACGTTGAGTTCCTTGCGCACCTTGGCGAGGATCTCCAGGCCTTTTTCCATGCCCGGGCCGCGAAAGCTCGCGCCCGAGGAACGGTTGGCTTTGTCGAAGCTGCTCTTGAAAATGAAGTTGATGCCCAGGCTCGAGGTGATTTCCTTGAGCTGGCCGGCCACGTCCATCTGCAGCTGCTCGGACTCGACCACGCAAGGTCCGGCAATGAGGAAAAAGCGCTGGTCCAGACCGATGTCAAAGCCGCAGAGTTTCATGGGAGTTTCCTTTGAGGAGGCTATCAGGCCTTGGCTGCGCCAACGCGCTGCTTCTGGTGCACGAGCGCGGCCTTGATGAAGGCGTTGAACAGCGGGTGGCCGTTCCAGGGCGTGGACTTGAACTCGGGGTGGAACTGCACGCCGATGTACCAGGGGTGGACGGTGCTGGGCAGCTCGACGATTTCGGTCAGGTTCTCGCGCTGGGTCAGCGCCGAGATCACCAGGCCGGCGTCGCGCAGCTTGTCCAGGTAGTTCACGTTGGCTTCGTAGCGGTGGCGATGGCGCTCGGTCACGACCGGGCCATAGATGCTGTGGGCCAGCGTATCGGGCTGCACGTCGGAGCTCTGCGCGCCCAGGCGCATGGTGCCGCCCAGGTCGGAGTTCTCGTCGCGCTTCTTGATCGTGCCGTCCTCGTCCTTCCACTCGTTGATCAGCGCGATCACGGGGTGGGGGGTCGTGGGGTCGAACTCGGTCGAGTTGGCCTTGTCGAGGCCGGCGACATGGCGCGCGTACTCGATGGTGGCAACCTGCATGCCCAGGCAGATGCCCAGGTAGGGCACCTTGTTCTCACGCGCGAAGCGCGCCGTGCAGATCTTGCCTTCGACACCGCGCGAGCCGAAGCCGCCGGGCACCAGAATGGCGTCGTACTTGGCGAGCTTCTCGCTCGCATCCGCGGCTTCGATGGTCTCGGAGTCGAGGTGGTCGATCTTGACGCGCACATGGTTGCGCATGCCCGCGTGGCGCAGGGCTTCGTTGACCGACTTGTAGCTGTCCGACAGGTCGACATACTTGCCGACCATGGCGATCTTGACTTCGCCCTGGGGATGCTCGGTCTCATGCACCAGCTCGTCCCAGCGCTTGAGGCTGGTCGGCGGAGTGTTCAGGCGCAGCTTGTCGCAGACCAGGCCGTCAAGGCCCTGCTCGTGCAGCATGCGCGGCACCTTGTAGATGGTGTCCACGTCCCACATCGAGATCACGCCCCATTCGGGCACGTTGGTGAACAGCGAAATCTTTTCGCGTTCCTCGGCGGGCACGGGGTGCAGCGCGCGGCACAGCAGCGCGTCGGGCTGGATGCCGATCTCGCGCAGCTTTTGCACCGTGTGCTGGGTGGGCTTGGTCTTGAGCTCGCCGGCCGTGGCGATCCAGGGCAGGTAGGTCAGGTGCACGAAGGCCGAATTGTTCGGGCCCAGCTTGAGGCTCAGCTGGCGCACGGCTTCGAGGAAGGGCAGGGACTCGATGTCGCCCACCGTGCCGCCGATTTCGCAGATCGCCACGTCGACGGCGTCGGGCGTGCCTATGCCGGCGCCGCGCTTGATGTAGTCCTGGATTTCATTGGTCACGTGCGGGATGACCTGCACGGTCTTGCCGAGATAGTCGCCGCGGCGTTCCTTCTCGAGCACGCTCTGGTAGATGCGGCCGGTGGTGAAGTTGTTGGACTGCTTCATGCGCGTTTCGATGAAACGCTCGTAATGACCCAGGTCCAGATCGGTTTCGGCGCCGTCGTCCGTCACGAACACTTCACCGTGCTGGAACGGCGACATGGTGCCCGGATCCACGTTGATGTAGGGATCGAGCTTGATCAGAGTGACTTTGAGGCCGCGCGATTCGAGGATCGCAGCAAGGGAGGCGGAGGCGATTCCCTTGCCCAGGGAAGACACCACACCGCCGGTGACGAAGACAAATTTGGTCATGTCTTTATAGAAGCTCTGCGCAGATCGAGCGGCAAGTGGACGTGAATGCACACGGCGCGACAGTTGCGCGAAGCTTGCCTTATAGGTGTTGGTAAAGAAGGATTATAGATGCGTGCCCATTTCACCCGCCCGATCCGGCACCGATATACCCTGTCAAGCGCGGCCTTGTCTGCTAAATTAGGTGCATGAAAGAGTTCGCTGGCAAACATCTGGTTCTGGGCCTCAGTGGAGGCGTAGCTTGTTACAAGTCGGCGGAGCTGTGTCGGCTGCTGATCAAGGCCGGCGCGACCGTGCAGGTCGTGATGACCGAGGCAGCCGAGCAGTTCATCACGCCCGTGACCATGCAGGCGCTGTCGGGCCGCACGGTCTACGGCTCGCAGTGGGATGCGCGTGAAGCGAACAACATGCCGCACATCAACCTGAGCCGCGAAGCCGATGCCATCCTGATCGCGCCGTGCAGCGCCGATTTCGCCGCGCGCCTGGCCCAGGGCCGGTCCGACGAACTGCTGAGCCTGCTGTGCCTGGCGCGGCCCATCGAGCGCGTGCCGCTGCTGCTGGCGCCCGCAATGAACCGCGAAATGTGGGTCCATCCCGCGACCCAGCGCAATTTCGCCCAGGTGGCGCGCGATGGCGCCACGGTGCTGGGCGTGGGCACGGGCGAGCAGGCCTGCGGCGAGACCGGCGACGGCCGCATGCTCGAGCCGGCCGAACTGATGGAAGAGCTCAGCGCCTTCTTCACGCCGCGCAGACTTGCGGGCCAGCATCTGCTGGTCACGGCCGGCCCGACCTTTGAAGCCATAGACCCGGTGCGGGGCATCACCAACCGCTCCAGCGGCAAGATGGGCTTTGCCATTGCGCGTGCGGCGCGCGAAGCCGGCGCCGAAGTCACGCTGGTCGCCGGCCCCGTGCATCTGCCCACGCCGCGCGGCGTGCGCCGCATCAACGTGGAGTCGGCCGAGCAGATGGGCATGGCCGTGGAGCAGGCGGTCGACGCCGCCACCGTCTTCATTGCCACGGCGGCCGTGGCCGACTGGCGCCCGGCCCAGGCTTCGCAGCAGAAGATCAAGAAGGACGGCTCGGGCGAAGTGCCGGCGCTGGCCTTTGTCGAGAACACCGACATCCTGGCGCGCGTGGCCCAGTCGCCGCGCGCGCGCGCCGGCCAGCTGTACTGCGTGGGCTTTGCCGCCGAAAGCCACGACCTGCTGGCCCACGCCACCGCCAAGCGGCTGCGCAAGCAGGTGCCGCTGCTGGTCGGCAACATCGGCCCGGCGACGTTCGGCCAGGACGACAACGCCCTGCTGCTGATCGATGCCCACGGTCACCGTGAACTTCCCCATGCGTCCAAGCGCGTGCTGGCCCAGCAGCTGGTTGCCGAGATTGCCCAGCGCCTGGGCGGCGCGCAGTCCACGCTGCGCCCCGGCGCTTCACAGGTGCTCACATGAACCCCTGGACCAACAACCTGCCGCCTTTCAAGGGCCGCGGCAAGACGCCGCTGGGCCCGCAGACGCCGGTAAGCCTGACCAGCTCCGATTACAGCGGCCCGGCCGACGGCGACTTCGTGCGCTATGTCGAGCAGCTGCTGTCGAACGCCGAAAGCCAGCGCCTGGCGCATGCCCGCCCGAGCGCGCCGGTGCATGACGCACGCGCGCCGAAAGCGCCCGCGACCGGCAATCCGGCCGGCGCGCGCCGCCACCCGGCGCAGGCCTCCAAGACTGCCGCGGCCGACAGCCTCGAGCGCCTGCGCTCCCAGGCGCAGCAGGCCGCCAACAAGCCTGCGCTGAAAGTCGGGCTGAAGCTGTTGCCGCTGCTGATCTGGCTGCCGGTGGTGGTGGCGCTGTTCTTCTGGCAGGGCGGAATGATCTGGCTGATCGGCCTGATCCTGATCGGCAGCTGGATAGTCAATATCTTTCGCAAGCTGCTGGGCAGCAAGAAGGGCTGAACGCGCGCGCCCTGGCATGGGTCAGTCGATCACGACGTTGGCTTCCCTGGACAGCCGGGCGTACTTGGCGGTGTCCGACTTGATCTGCTCGGCCATCTGCTCGGCCGAGTTGCCAATGGGCTCGGCGCCCACATCCGCCATGCGCTTCTTGAAGTCCGGCGAGTGGATGACCTTGACCATCTCGCCGTTCAGCTTGGCGACCACGTCCCTGGGCGTGCCGGCGGGTGCCAGGATGCCGAACCAGGTGCCCTGGTCGAAGCCCTTGAGACCGGCTTCCTCCAGCGTCGGGACGTCGGGCAGGCTGCTCGAGCGCCTGGCCGTTGTGACGGCCAGCGGGCGCAGCTTGCCTGCCTTGATGAAAGGCATCACGGGCGTGAGCGTATCGAACGACATCGTCACCTGGCCGCCCAGCAGATCGGTGGTCAGCGGCGCGCTGCCCTTGTAGGGCACATGCAGCAGCTCTATGCCCGACAGCGCGGCAAACTGCGTGCCGACCAGATGCTGCAGCGTGCCGTTGCCGTTCGAGCCATAGGCCAGCTTGTCCTTTGCCGCCCGGGCTTCGGCCACCAGGCCCCTGACATCCGTGACCGGCGATTTCGCGTTGATCACCAGCACATTGGGCACCATGGCCAGCGTGGTGACGGGCGCAAAGCTTTTCTCGAAGTCGTAGGGCAGCTTCTTGTAGACGCTGGTGGCAATCGCGTGGTGCACCGCGCCCAGCAGCAGCGTGTAGCCGTCGGGCTTGGCCGCGGCAACATACGCCGCGCCCAGCGTCGCGCCCGCGCCGGGCCGGCTTTCGACGATCACCGGCTGGCCCAGGCTCTGCGACAGCTTGTCGGTGAGCGCGCGTGCCAGCACGTCGGAGCTGCCGCCGGGCGGGAAGGGCACGACCAGCGTGATGGGCTTGGCGGGAAAGCCCTGGGCGGCGGCCAGCGCCGAAGTCAGGCCGAGGGCAATGGCCACGAAGGTGGCGCGTGGACGAAAGAAAGAGGTCTTCACGGTTTGTCTCCTTGTTGTTGATTTCATTCTGGGCTGGCAAGGCGGCGAGCGGCCGGGCGCGAAGTTAATGCGTCTTTAACCTCAAGAAAACAATCATGGCGGTTTGTCCCGATGGCTCGCTGAGGGCAGACGCGTTAACTCAGGCGATCTGCGCGATGCGCAGCAGATTGGTCGTGCCCGAGGTGGCGAACGGCAGGCCGGCGGAAATCACCAGCGTCTGGCCGACCGCACCGAAGCCTTGCTGCAGCGCCGTGCGGCTGGCCAGGTCGGTCATCTCGGGAACGTCGGCGACGTCGTGGCACAGCACCGCGTGCACGCCCCACACCAGCGCCAGGCGGCGCGCCGTCGCCAGGCGCGGGGTCATGCCTATGATCGGCGCCTGCGGCCGCTCGCGCGCCATGCGGATCGCGGAATAGCCCGAGCTGGTATAGGCCACGGTCGCGGCCGCATTGAGCAGGCGCGTCACATGGCGCAGCGCGAAACCGATGGCGTCGGCGGCGAGCGGCTGGGGCTCGGCGCGCGCGGCCTCGATCGCCGCCTGGTAGTTGGGGTCCGACTCGGTATGGCTGATGATGCTGCTCATCATGCGCACTGCCTGCACGGGGTAGCGGCCGCTGGCCGATTCCGCGGACAGCATCACCGCATCCGCGCCCTCGTAGATGGCCGTGGCCACGTCGGAAGCTTCGGCGCGCGTGGGCACGGGCGCGCTGACCATGGATTCGAGCATCTGCGTGGCGACGATCACCGGCTTGCCGGCCTTGCGGCAGGCCCGGACGATGCGTTTCTGGATGGACGGCACCTGCTGTGCGGGCATTTCCACGCCCAGGTCGCCGCGCGCCACCATGATCGCGTCGGCCTCGGCGACGATGGCTTCCAGCGACGCGATCGCCGCGGGCTTCTCGAGCTTGGCGACGATGGCGGCGCGCCCCTCGACCAGGGCGCGCACTTCGATGATGTCCTCGGGCCGCTGCACGAACGACAGCGCGACCCAGTCGACACCCAGGCGCAATCCGCAGGCCAGGTCGATGCGGTCCTTTTCGGTGAGGGCCGACAGCGGCAGCACCACGCCGGGAACGTTGACGCCCTTGCGGTCCGACAGCGGGCCGCCGTTGATCACCCGCGTCTGGGCGAAATCGGCGCCGAACTGCTCCACGCGCAGCCGCAGCCGGCCGTCGTCGAGCAGCAGTTCGGTGCCCGCTTCGAGCGCCGCGAAGATTTCCGCATGCGGCAGCGCGACGCGCATGGCGCTGCCCGGCGTGGCGCTGTCCAGATCCAACCGGAACGCCTGGCCTTCGACCAGGGTGACGGGGCCGTCGGGAAACGTGCCTATGCGCAGCTTCGGGCCTTGCAGGTCGAGCAGCACTCCTATGGGGCGGCCGCTGCTGCGTTCGATCTCGCGGATGATCTCGAGCCGGCGCTGGTGGTCCTCATGCTTGCCGTGGCTGAAGTTGAGGCGAAAGACATCGGCTCCGGCCTCGAACAGCGCCAGTATGGTCTCGCGGTCGTCGCTGGCCGGGCCCAGGGTCGCCACGATCTTGGCGTTCTTGTTTCTGCGCATGCTATGGCTTCCCGTGCGCGCTGCGGTCCGGGCCGGCATGGGCCTGGATCAGCAGGGCGCGAAAATCGTTGACATTGGTGTGCGTGGGGCCGGTCACCACCGTGTCCCCCAGGCGCTCGAAAAAGCCGTGTCCGTCGTTGTCGTCGAGCTGCTCGCGTGGCCGCAGTCCGCACTCCCAGGCGCGCGCCAGCGTGTCGGGCGTGAGCAGCGCGCCGGCAATCTCTTCCTGGCCGTCGACGCCGTCGGTATCGCCCGCGAGCGCGAAGACGCCGGGTTCGGCATCGAGCGCCAGTCCCAGCGACAGCAGGAATTCGACATTGCGTCCGCCGCGGCCTTGGCCGCGCAGCGTGACCGTGGTCTCGCCGCCCGACAGCAGCACGCAGGGTGCGCGCAGGGGCTGGCCGCGGCGCGCGATCTGCAGCGCGACGCCGGCCAGGGCCCGGGCGACTTCGCGCGCTTCGCCTTCGATCGCGTCGCCCAGGATGTGCGCGTCCCAGCCGGCCTGGCGCGCGACCTGCGCCGCGGCCTCGAGCGCCTGCTGCGGCGTGGCGATGAAGCGCGTCGTGATCTCCGGCAGGCGCGGGTCGCCGGGCTTGAGGCTTTCGCCTTCCTGGCTTTGCAGCAGCGCCAGCGCGCGCGGCGCAACGTCGATCCGGTAGCGGCGCAGGATCTGCAGCGCGTCGGCGCAGGTCGTGGGGTCGGGCACGGTGGGGCCTGAGGCGATGTCTATGGGGTCGTCGCCCGGGACATCGGACAGCAGCAGGTTGAGCACCCGCGCGGGATGGCAGGCCGCAGCCAGCCGCCCGCCCTTGATCGCGGAAAGATGGCGGCGCACGCAATTCATTTCGCCTATGCTCGCGCCGCTGGCCAGCAGCGCGCGGTTCAAGGCCTGCTTGTCGGCCAGCGTCAGGCCGGGCAGGGCCAGCGGCAGCAGCGCCGAGCCGCCGCCGGAAATCAGGGCGATCACCAGGTCGTCGGCGCAGAGTCCGGCAACCAGGGCCAGCATGCGCCGCGCCGCGTCTTCGCCCGCGGCGTCGGGCACCGGATGCGCGGCTTCGACGATTTCCACGCGCTCGCAGGGCACGCCGTAGCCGTGGCGCGTGACCACCAGCCCGGTCAGCGGGCCGGGCCAGTGCTTTTCCAGTGCGCTGGCCATCGCGGCCGAAGCCTTGCCTGCGCCTATCACCACCAGCCGGCCTTTGGGCGGCTGCGGCAGATGTGGCGGCAGGCAGACCGCGGGCTGGGCGGCCGCGATGGCCGCGTCGAACATGGCGCGCAGCAGGGCGCTCTCGGGGGAAGATGACATCGATGGGTCCTCAACAATGATGCCGCGGGGGGCATGCCGGGCCTTCGGGCCAGGCGACGCTCGAGAGGCCTGCCGGGCCAGCACCTGCCCGGCGAGCGAGCGGCGCGCTGCCGCTCGGGGACGATCAGGCGGCCTGCAGCGCCGTGGCGGCCAGCTGTTCGCAGACCGCCTGGGTGACCTGGGCCGTGGTCGCCGTGCCGCCCAGATCGCGCGTGTGCAGCGCCGGGTTGGCGGTCACGCTTTCCACGGCCTGCATGACCTGGGCCGCGGCCTCGTGCTCGCCCAGGTGTTCGAGCAGCATGACCACCGACCAGAACGTGCCGACCGGGTTGGCCAGGCCCTGGCCCATGATGTCGAACGCCGATCCGTGGATGGGCTCGAACATGGACGGGTAGCGGCGCTCGGGATCGATGTTGCCCGTGGGCGCTATGCCCAGGCTGCCGGCCAGGGCCGCGGCCAGGTCGCTGAGGATGTCGGCATGCAGGTTGGTGGCGACGATGGTGTCCAGCGTCGCCGGGCGGTTGACCATGCGCGCGGTCGCGGCGTCGACCAGTTCCTTGTCCCACGTGACGTCGGGGAACTCCTTGGAGATCTGCACGGCAATCTCGTCCCACATCACCATCGCGTGGCGCTGGGCGTTGCTCTTGGTGACCACGGTCAGCAGCTTGCGCGGACGCGACTGGGCCAGCTTGAACGCGTAGCGGATGATGCGTTCCACGCCGGCGCGCGTCATCATCGAGACATCGGTTGCGGCTTCGATCGGATGACCCTGGTGCACCCGCCCGCCCACGCCCGAATACTCGCCCTCGGAGTTCTCGCGCACGATCACCCAGTTGAGGTCGTCGGGGCCGCAGCGCTTGAGCGGGCCGTCGATGCCCGGCAGGATGCGCGTGGGGCGAACGTTGGCGTACTGGTCGAAGCCCTGGCAGATCTTCAGGCGCAGGCCCCAGAGCGTGATGTGGTCGGGAATATGCGGGTCGCCGGCCGAGCCGAACAGGATCGCGTCCTTGTTCTTGAGCGCCTCCAGGCCGTCGGCGGGCATCATCTCGCCGTGTTCGCGGTACCAGTCGCCGCCCCAGCCGAAGTTCTCGAATTCGAACTGGAAGCGGCTGCCGGCGCGCGCCAGCGCCTGCAGGACTTCCTGGCCCGCGGGCACGACTTCCTTGCCTATGCCGTCGCCGGGAATGGTTGCAATGCGGTATGTCTTCATGGTGGGTTTCCGTGGGAGAGATGGATGGCCTGACTTTAGGCACTCGACACCGGTTGCGAGCGCCGCTAAAGTGAATCCAGTATTTACTTGAAATTAACAGTGAGGCCTCTTCATGGGCAACGGCATACAACCCGCGGACCTTGGTTTCTTCTCGGTGCTGGCCGGCGCCGGCAGCCTCAGCGCGGCCGCGCGCGAACTGGGCATCACCACGCCCGCGGTCAGCAAGCATTTGGCGCTGATGGAGACGCGCATGGGCGTGTCGCTGGTCAGCCGCACCACGCGGCGCATGAGCCTGACGCAGGAAGGCGAGGTCTATCTGGAGCATGCGCGCCGCATTCTGGGCGAGATCGACGACATGGAGCAGCTGATAGGCGGCGCCAAGGCCTCGGCCCGGGGGCTGTTGCGCGTCAATGCGACGCTGGGTTTCGGCCGCACCCATGTCGCGCCCCTGATCTCCCGGTTCGTCGCGGATTTTCCCGATGTCGAAGTGCAGCTGCAGCTGTCGGTGAACCCGCCGCCGCTGACCGAGGATGCGTTCGACGTCTGCATACGCTTTGGCGCGCCACCCGACGCGCGTGTCATCGCGCGGCATATCGCACCCAATCGCCGGCTGCTGTGCGCCTCGCCCGCGTATATCGCCCGACACGGCCTGCCCAAGGTCGCGAGCGAGCTCGCGCGCCACAACTGCATAGGCATACGCCAGGGCGAGGAAGCCTATGGCACCTGGCGGCTGACCAGCGGCCGCGGCCGCGCGACGCTCACCGAAGTCGTCAAGACGCGCGGCAACCTGACGACCAACGATGGCGAGATCGCCGTCAACTGGGCGCTCGACGGCCATGGCATCCTGATGCGCGCCGAATGGGACATCGAAAGGCATCTCGCCAGCGGCCGGCTGGTGCAGGTGCTGCCCCAGTGCCATACGCCCGACGCCGCTATCCACGCCGTCTATCCTCAGCGCCACAAGAACGCGGGCCGGGTGCGCGCCTTTGTCGACTTCATCACGCGCGCGTTCGAGCAACGAGGGGAGGCGGACGAAAATCCCCGGGCCCGCGACCCGGCGCGGTAAATTCAGCGATGATGGCGGCCGCAACGCCCCAGCCTGCAGCCGCAGCCCTGGGGCCGCTTCTTTTTCGACAACCCCGACCTTTCCATGAACGTTGACCTCAAGATTCTCGACGCGCGCCTGCGCGACAACATGCCCGCCTATGCCACGCCCGGCAGCGCCGGCCTGGACCTGCGCGCCTGCATGGACGCGCCGCTGACGCTGGCGCCCGGCGAATGGCAGCTCGTGCCCACGGGCATGGCGATCTACCTCAAGGACCCGGGCTATGCGGCCATGATCCTGCCGCGCTCGGGCCTGGGCCACAAGCACGGCATCGTGCTCGGCAACCTGGTCGGCCTGATCGACAGCGACTACCAGGGCCAGCTGATGGTCAGCGCCTGGAACCGTTCGCCCACGGCGTTCACGCTGCAGCCCATGGACCGCCTGGCACAGCTGGTGATCGTTCCCGTGGTGCAGCCCAGCTTCCGCCTGGTCGAGGATTTCGAAGCCGCGTCGGAGCGCGGCGAAGGCGGCTACGGCTCCACGGGCAAGGCCTGATCAGAGGTCGAGTGAACGCTGGCGCCAGAACGCCGGCTCGGGAATCACGCCCTGGCCGGCACGCGCGTTGTCGGCCATGTGCTCGGGCCGGCTGGTGCCTGGAATGACGCAGGTGACCGCGGGGTGGCTGAGCACGAACTTGAGCAGCACCTGGGCCCAGCTGCTGCATTCGATTTCTGCGGCCCAGGCCGGCAGCGGGCGACGGTCCAATTGGCGCAGCAGCCCGCCGCCGCCAAACGGCTGGTTCACCAGCACCGCCACGCCCTTGTCCGCGGCCAGCGGCAGCAGCCGCTGCGCCGCGCCCTGGTCGTCGAAGGCGTAATTGATCTGCAGGAAGTCCAGCGGCTCGCGCCTGAGCACGGCCTCGACTTCGGCAAACGCCGATGAGGTGTAGTGCGTGATGCCCAGATAGCGCACCCGGCCCTGGGCCTTCCAGCCGCGCAGGGTCTGCAGATGCGTCTGCCAGTCGACCAGATTGTGGATCTGCATCAGGTCGAGTTTCTCGCTGCCCAGCAGCGCCATCGATTCCTCCATCTGCCGGATGCCGGCCTCGCGGCCCGAAGTCCAGACCTTGGTCGCCAGAAAGGCCTGGCTGCCGCGGCGCGACCTGGCCAGCAGCTCGCCCGTGGTCTTTTCCGAACGGCCGTACATGGGCGAGCTGTCGAGCAGTGTGCCGCCCGCGTCGAACAGCGCTTCGAGCACGCCCGGCAGGCGCGCGTATTCGGGCGTGCCGGGCGCGTGGCCGAAGCCGCGCCAGGTGCCGCAGCCGACCACAGGCAGGGCTTCGCCGCTCGATGGAATGCTGCGCTGGCGCATCGCGCGCGCCGGTGGCGCGGCCTGGCCCGGGCCCAGGCCCATGGCCAGGGACGCGGCCAGCGTGGCGCGCAGGAACTGGGCGCGGTTGATGGCGGATAGGTCAACGGGGGGGTTCATTTTTCCTCCGGAAGTTGGGCGGCGTGGGGTGCGGGCTGGGCAATGTTTCCTGGCGCCGCGCCAGCCACACGCACAGCGCGCACCAGGCGGCCGACAGCGGAATCGCCAGCAGGGCGATGCCGGCAAGCCCCATGCCCAGCGCCGACAGCGCCGCCGACAGCCAGCCGCTGAGCGCATCGCCGCCGCGGTAGACCAGGGTCTCGATCGCGTTCTTGGCCTTGTACTTCTCCTCGCGGCTGATCACCGTGAACAGCACTTCGCGCGCCGGCCGGGCTATCGCGTAGTCCAGCGCGCGGCGCAGTATCTGCACGCCCGCCAGCACCGCCAGCGTGGGCGCCCAGGCCAGCGCGCCGAACGCCGCCAGCGTCACCAGCGGCAGCAGGGCCAGGCACAGCGCCAGGCCGAATTTTCGCATCAGCAGCCCCGTGACCAGCATCTGCAGCGCCAGCGTCAGCGCCGATACGCAGAAGTCGACCAGCGCGAAATAGCGCGTGCGCGCCGCGGTATCGGCCAACGCCGCGCTGACGATGCGGCCTTGCTCGAAGTACAGAAAGGTCGACGCCGCGGTGTGCGCCAGCAGATAGGCGCAGATGCCCAGCAGATAGGGCGAACGCGCAATCAGCGACAGCCCGGCCCACACCTGGCCGCCCAGCGCGCGCGCCGGTGCCGGCGCGCTGGCGCTGCCGTCGTGGACGGGGTAGATGCCGCGAAAGCAGCGCAGCGCGAGTTCCAGCAGCAGCGCGGCGAGCAGCGCCAGCGCCATGGTGCCGAACACGCTCGCGGCAGCGGCGGCCAGCAGCGGGCCGAGCACCGTGCCCAGCGTGCCGCCTGCGGCAATGAAGCCAAACAGGCGCCGGCCCTGTTCATTGCTGAAGCAGTCGTCGAGCACGCTCCAGAAGATGCTGACGATGAACAGATTGAAGACGCTGACCCAGACAAAGAAGGTGCGGCCCAGCCAGGCGCTTTGCACGTCCAGCGCCATCCAGGCGCTGAAGGCCAGCAGCGTCAGCGCGAAGAAGCGGTAGACCCAGGGCACGAAGCGGCGCGGCGGCAGTCTGCTCACCAGCCAGCCAAATGCCGGCACCAGCAGCAGCATGGTCACGAAGGTGGCGCTGAACAGCCAGCGCAGCTCCTCCACGCCGCCCGCCAGACCCAGGGCATCGCGCAGCGGCCGCAGCAGGTAGTAGCCCGAAAGCAGGCAGGCAAACCAGGCAAAGCCCAGCAGCGTGGCCCGCACTTCTTCGGGGGCGATGCGGACCAGGCGACTGAGCAGCCGGTGGGCGCGGGAGGTCGTCATGGCGGGCGTGGCTTTCTCATGGGTGGAGGACGAGGTTCACCAGCGCGACCATAGACTATTTGCGCGACAGCGGGGGGCCGGGCCTATGGCGCGCGCCGGCGTAGTGGCGCTAAGCTTGCTGCAAATACCTTGCCGGCAACAGGTCGAGCTGGGCGCTTGAAAGGGAGCGGACTTGAAAAACACATCGACGAAGCAAAGGCCGGGCCGGCGCAGTTCCTGGACGCGCATTGCGCTGCCCGCCGAGCAGCAAATGCGCCGCCAGCTGCAAAGCCGCCATTGGCTGCGACTGCATGCCTGGCTCACCGGGCTGTTCACGCTGGCGGTGATGGCGGCACTGAGTGCCATCCTGCTGCATGTCGGCATGCACAGCATGGCCTTGCGCTACGGACTGGTGCTGGCCGCGGGTTATGGCGTCTATCTGCTGCTGGTGCGGCTGTGGGCCGAAGCCATGCTGCGCCGCTCCTGGGATGGGCCCGCCGACCTGCCGATCGAAGTGCCCTGGCCTGGTGGGGCAACGCCGGGCGAAGCCAGCGCCGAGTTGAGCGGGCAGGGCGGCAGTTTTGCCGGCGGCGGGGCTTCGGGCGGCTGGGACAGCGGCGGCGAAGCGCTGGGCAGCGTTGCCGAGAATCTGGCCGAGGGCGCAGGCGGTGTGGACCTGTCGGCAGGCCTGGACGCCGCCGATGCCGAGGGCGTGGTCCTGCTGCCCGTGCTGCTGGTGTTTGGGCTGCTGCTGTTGGCCTTGACCGGCGCGGGCTCGCTGCTGTGGCTGATGTTTGGCTCCGAGCTTTTTCTGGCGGTGGCCGTTGAAGTCGCCTTTGCGCTGCTGATGGCGCGCACGCTATATGTGGTGGAGCGCGAGGGCTGGTTGCTGGTCGCCTTGCGCCTTACCTGGAAGCCGGTGCTGGGTGCGCTGCTGGTCACGGTCGCGCTGGGCTGGGCCGGTGATTTCTTCTTTCCCCAGGCCGATTCGCTGGCGCAGGTGGTGGCGGCGCTGCGCGGTCGCTGAGACGTATCCGAAAGCACTATGTGTGAGGAAGTGTCAAACCTGTCGGCTGGGGATGTTGGCCTACCGTTATAGGTGGACAGGCCGGTCAAAATGGGACAGGCCCATGCCGAAGACGGGAGTCCCTCGACCCTGGATCGCATCGGCATGTCGCAACAGGAGAAATATCCATGCAAAAAATTCAACGTTGGAGCCGCTTGGCAGGTGCAGGCGTCGTTCTCGCCGCGCTGACCGCATGCGCCGGTTACCCCCAGGGCGGCTATAACCAGTCGGGCTATCCCAACCAGCCCGTTTCCAGCTACCCCACGCACTCGTATCCGTCCACGGCCTATCCGAACAACCAGCCCGTGTACAACCAGGGCTACCAGACATATGCCCGCGTGATCAACATCGAGACCGTGCGCGTGCAGGACTCGAGCGGCATCGGTGCCGGCGGCGCCATTGTCGGCGGTGTGCTCGGCGGCCTGGTCGGCCACCAGATCGGCGGCGGCTCGGGCAAGACGCTGGCCACGGCCGCCGGCGTGGTCGGCGGTGCGCTCGCTGGCAGCGCCGTGCAGAACCATGCGGGTGGCGGCAGCGTGCGCGATATCTATCGCGTGACCGTCGAGACCCGCGACCGCAGCCTGCGTGCGTTCGACTATCCGAATCCGCCGCCGTTCAACATCGGCGACAACGTGCGCATCGAGAACGACCAGCTCTACCGCTGAGTCGATTCCACGCAAAAAAGGGACTCCGCGGAGTCCCTTTTGCGTTCAATGCAGCGTGTCGTTGCCCGGAGCCTGGGGCGGCTGGATGCGGAAGAAGCCCGTGCCCGAGCTGCCGCGGCCGATTTCCTCTTCGGTCGCTTCGCGCACGCCTTCGACCTTGAGGTGCAGGCGCAGCGCGATGCCGGCCAGCGGGTGGTTGCCGTCAAGCACCACATGCTCGGGATAGATATCGGTCACGGTGTAGAGCGCATCCTTGGGCGCTTCGGCGTTGGTGCCCGCGGGCAGCGCATGGCCTTCGAAGGTCATGCCTTCCTCGATCTCGGCGGGGAACAGCGTGCGCGGCTCCAGGAAGATCAGCTTTTCGTTGTAGTCGCCAAACGCGTCTTCCGGTTCGAGGTGCAGGTCGAGCTTGGCGCCCATGCCGTGGCCTTGCAGCGCGCGCTCTATGGCCGGCAGCAGGTCATCGCCGCCGACCAGGAAATCCACCGGTTCTTCGAGCACGTCGAGTTCTTCACCCAGGGTGTCCTTGAGGGTCCAGGTCAGAGCGACCACGCATTGTTCTTTGATGTCCATGGGTTTGCAGCCTTTTGAATGGGAAAGGGCCCCCGGAGCGCCAATGCCAGACAGTGAAGGAAAAATGTCCGTTCGTCCTGAGCTTGTCGAAGGATGAATGGGCATTTTTCCGTTTCCGAAACGCCGTCCATGGTTCGACAGGCTCACCACGAACGGTTTATCTGATTGGCATTGCATCGCAGGGCAGGGGCCTGTATGGCGCTGATTTTCCCATGCCTGTCAAGGCCGGCAGGCTACGGCGGGCTTTGCAGTCCGCCGCCCCCGCCGCCAGCGCACCTCAGAAGGGGTAATGGCGCGGTGTGGTCTGCATCGTGATCCAGCGCGTATCGGTGAACGCATCGATGCCGGCCTGGCCGCCGAAATGGCCGTAGCCCGAGCTTTTCACGCCGCCGAAAGGCATTTGCGCTTCGTCGTGCACCGTGGGGCCGTTGATGTGGCAGATGCCCGATTCGATGCGCGCCGCGACCTGCCAGGCACGCGCGGTGTCGCGGCCGTAGACGGCAGCCGACAGGCCGAACTCGTTGTCGTTGGCAATCGCAATCGCTTCCTCGACATTCTTCACGCGCACGATGGCCTTCACGGGAGCGAAAGTCTCCTCGTAGAAGATGTCCATCGCCGAGGTCACATGGTCGAGCAGTGTCGCGGGCATCAAGGTGTTGTCGGCCTTGCCGCCGCACAGCAGCTTGGCGCCCTTGGCAAGCGCATCGTCGATCAGCGCGTTGACGCGCTCTACCGTGGTCTGGTCGACGACCGAGCCCAGCACCACCGGGCCCTGGCGCGGATCGCCCAGCGGCAGCGAAGTGGCGCGCGCGACCAGCTTGGCGATGAATTCCTCGGCGACTTTCTCGTCGACGATGATGCGCTCGGTCGACATGCAGATCTGGCCCGAGTTGGCGAACGCGCCGAAGGTCGCGCCGGCAACGGCCGCGTCGACATCGGCGTCGTCCAGCACCAGGAACGGCGCCTTGCCGCCTAGCTCCAGGATCGCGGGCTTGAGGTATTTGGCCGCGGTCTGGCCGATGATGCGGCCCACGCGCGTCGAGCCCGTGAAGTTCACGCGGCGCACGGCCGGGTGGGCAATCATGGCTTCGACCACGGCGCCGGCATCGGCGGGCGCGTTGGTCACGAAGTTCACCACGCCCGGCGGCAGGCCGCCTTCCTGCAGCGCCTCGATGATCAGGCCATGGGTGGCGGGGCACAGCTCCGAGCCCTTGAGCACCACGGTGTTGCCGCAGGCCAGCGGCGTGGCAATGGCGCGCACCGCCAGGATGATGGGCGCGTTCCAGGGCGCGATGCCCACGACCACGCCCGCGGGCTGGCGCACGGCCATGGCCAGGCTGCCGGGAACGTTAGAGGGAATGACCTGGCCGCTGATCTGCGTGGTCAGCGACGCGGCTTCGAG
>NZ_JAVWWA010000009.1:66494-72127 GCF_036666375.1 Comamonas sp.
CGCCCGTGGCGCCCACCGATTGGCCGCCGATCAGCATCTGTTGTTCGATCATGGAACTTCCTTCACAAAAAAATCAATGGGCTGCGCCCAGATACGCCTGTCGCACGGCAGGGCTGGCTTGCAGTTCTGCGGCCGTGCCCTGGCCCACGACAAGCCCGGTTTCCAATAGATAGCCGCGGTCGGCAATTGCCAGGCTCTGGCGCGCGTTCTGCTCGACCAGCAGCACGCCCACGCCCAGGTTGCGGATGCGTGCCAGCGCCGCGAACAGCTCCTTGCACATCAGCGGCGACAGGCCCAGCGACGGCTCGTCCAGCAACAGGATATCGGGCGCCGACATCAGCGCCCGGCCCACGGCCACCATCTGCTGCTCGCCGCCGCTCATGGTGCGCACGGTCTGCGGCATGCGCTGGGCGAGCTTGGGAAAGAGATCGAGCACGCGCGCCAGGCTTTGCGCTTCGAGCGCGCGTGCCCGCTTGGGCTGGGCGCCGAGCTGCAGGTTCTCGCGCACCGTCAGGTCGCCGAACACGCCGCGGCCTTCGGGCACCAGCGCGAGGCCGGCCTCGACCACCTGATGGGCCGGCAGCCGCGTGAGCTCCTGGCCCGCGAGCAGCACGCGCGCGCCGTCCTGCGGCCGCACCATCGCGCCAATCGCCTTGAGCAGCGAGGACTTGCCCGCGCCGTTCGCGCCCAGCATCACCACCAGCTCGCCCTTGGCGACCAGCAGCGACACGCCGCGCAGCGCCTGGTGCTTGCCATAGGCCAGCGAAAGATCGTGCACTTCAAGCATGGGCGCTCTCCTGGATGTCATCACTGCTGCCGAGATACGCCTCGATCACGCGCGCATCGCTGAGCACTTCGCGTGTCGGGCCGTCGGCAATGCGGCTGCCGGTGTTCATCACCACGCAGCGGCTGCACAGCGCGTGCACCGCATCCATCACATGTTCGACCATCAGCACCGTCATTCCTTCATCGCGCAGCGCGGCAATCAGCGCAATGCCCTGCTGCAGCTCCGTGGGGTTGAGCCCGGCCAGCCACTCGTCGAGCAGCAGCAGCTTGGGCGCGAGCGCCAGCGCGCGCGCCAACTCCAGCCGCTTCTGGTCGATATAGGTCAGCTCGGCGGCCGGCAGCCCGGCCTGGGCGCCCAGGCCCACGCGTTCGAGCAGTAGCTGCGCCGCATGTTCCGCGGCGCGGCCGTGCAGGCCGCCGGGGCGAAACGCCAGGCCCGCGGCGACGTTGTCGCGGCAGCTCATGCCGCCGAGCACGCGCACCAGCTGAAAGGTGCGCGCCACGCCCAGGCGCGCGATCTGGTGGCTGGCCAGGCCGCTGATGGTGCGGCCGTCAAAGCGCACTTCACCGGCGTTGAGCGGCAGGGCGCCCGAGACCAGGTTCATGGCCGTGGTCTTGCCCGAGCCGTTGGGGCCCAGCAGGCCCACGACCTCGCCCGCGTGCACGTCAAACGACAGGTCGTTGACCGCGACCAGGCCGCCAAAGCGCTTGCTCAGGCCCTTGAGTTCCAGCAGCGGCTTCATTTCCCGCCTCCGTTGTGCTTGCGCCGGCGCAGCCAGCCCGAGATGCCGTGGGGCACCGCATAGACGATGACCATGAACACCAGGCCGACAAGAATGGCGAAATGGTTGGGGAAATTCGCCGACAGGAACTCGAACAGCAGCACCAGCGGCACCGCGCCCAGCAGCGGCCCGAACAGCGTGCCCGCGCCGCCGAGCAGGGCCATGATCAGCGTCTGGAACGAGATGGCCGGCGCAAACGCAATCGTCGGGTCGAGGTAGGTCCAGCGCGGCGCCATGATCGCGCCGGCCACGGTCATGAAGGCCGCGCTCAGCGTGAACAGCAGCACCTTGACGCGCGTGGTGTTGATGCCCACGTGCACGGCCACGGTCTCGTCCTCGCCGATCACGCGCAGCGCCAGGCCCAGCCGCGTGCGCGCTATCCAGGCACGCAGGCCCAGCACCAGCGCCAGCAGCACCAGCAGCTGCCAGTAGATGTCCTGGGCCGTGATGTCGACAAACACATAGCGGCCCAGGTCCTTGGTGATGTTGACTTCGTACCAGGTCACGAGCTGCTTGACCAACTCGGCCAGGCCGAAGCTGAAGATCACGAAGTACACGCCCGACAGCCGCAGCGTCGCCAGGCCCACGACCAGCGCCATGGCCACGCCCACGCCCAGGGCGATCAGCAGCACCGCGGCCCAGGGCAGCGCTTCGCCGAACACCGCCGTGGTGTAGGCACCGACGCCGAAGAACGCCACGGTGGCCAGCGAGACATAGCGCGTGGGTCCCGAGAACAGCGCCCAGGCCGAGGCCAGCACGCTGTACATCAGCACGCTGATCAAGAGCGACAGGTAGTAGTCGTTGTGCATCCACTGGGGCACCGTGGCCAGGCCGGCCAGGGCGAGGGCGCCCGCGCCCCATGCCATTGCGTCGCGGCGGCTCATCGTGCGCCCTTTCCAAACAGGCCCGTGGGGCGCAGCAGCAGCACGCCGAGAAACAGCGCGTAGTTCACGGCCAGCGTCAGCCCGGGGTCGATGAAGGTCGCGACCAGGGTCTCGGCAAAGCCCAGCATCATTCCCGCGAGCAGGCAGCCCATCAGGTTGCCCACGCCGCCCATGATCACCACGATCAGCGCCTTCATCGCGAACATGGTTCCCATCGCCGCGGAAAACGGCAGGAACATGCTGACCAGCACGCCCGAGGCCGCGACCATCGCCCCGCCCAGGCCGAAGGCCAGCGCCGCGGTGAAGCGCACGTCGATGCCGACCAGCGGCGCAAAGCGCGGCGCGACCGAGACCGCGCGCACCACCGTGCCCATGCGCGTGCGCGTCAGCAGCAGGTACAGGCCCAGGCCCAGCGCGATGGCCACGCCCAGCACCAGCAGGCGGTTGGCCGCGACCGTGCTGCCCAGGATCTGCACCGGTGTCGAGAGATAGGTGTAGCTGTGGTAGTTGCCGCCAAACGCGACCATCATCACGCCCTGCACGACAAACATCAGGCCGAAGGTGGCGAGAATGGAGTCGACTTCCAGCGCCGGGCCCGCGCCCGTGCGCCGCACCAGCGGCGTCAGCAGCAATTGATAGACCAGCCACTGCACGATGAAGCCCAGGGGCAGCACCAGCAGCAGCATCAGAATGGGTGACAGCCCCCAGGCGGTCACGCCCAGATAGGCCAGAAAGGCCGGCGCGATCAGGAACTCCCCATAGGAGAGATTCATGATGCGCGCCACGCCGTATTGAAGGGTCAGCCCCATGGCGATCAGCCCGTAGAGGCCGCCCAGGGTGCTGCCCGCGAGCAGGATGTCGAGCAGGTTCATGGGGCCGGGACTTCAGTTCTTCCAGGCCGGTTTCGGGATGATCGCCGGCTTGGCGCCCGCGCGGTTGCTGGGCGCTACGCCATAGAATTCGCCGTTTTGCCACTGGCCCACGTACCAGAGCTTGGTCAGCATCTGGTTCTCGAGCTTGACCGGGCCGATGATGGTGTCGAAAGTACCGGTCCTGATTTCCTGCGTCACGGCCGCGCGGTCCACCTTGCCCACGCGCTCTATGGCCTGCTGCAGCACCTGCAGCGTGGTGTACTGGATAGTGCTGGCAAAGCGGTCGGGCTCATAGCCGGCCGATTCCTTGTGGCGCTTGAAGTAGTCCTTGATCGCGGGTGCGTCGAAGTCCACGCCGCCCGGCGCCATGATGCCTTCGGTGGCCGCGCCGAACTTGGCCTTGAACATCGGAAACTGCGTGCCCACGCCCGTGAACATCACCTTGGGGTTGAGGGCGTTGATGCGCGACTGCTCGGTGATCAGCATGGTGTCGGGCGGGTACGAGTAGGCAATGAACACATCGGCGTTCTTGCTCTTGATCTCGGTCAGCAGCGGCGTCATGTCCTGCGTGCCTATCGGATAGCTCTTGTCGTAGACCAGCTCGAAGCCATGCTGCTTGGCCGCCTTGCGCGTGGCGTTGGCCAGCTCCACGCCAAAGCCGTCGGCAATGTTGATCATGGCAATCTTGTTGCCTATCTTGCCTTCCTTCTTTGCGCTTTCCAGGTAGCTCACCAGCGACTCGGCATAGCCCGCGCCCGTGCCCAGGAAGAAAAACGCATGCTTCCAGCGCTTGGCCAGCTCGGGCGCCTTGTCGGTCACTGCAGTCGCTGCCAGCAGCGGGTACTTGTGCTTTTCGTAGGTCGGACCGACGGCCAGGTTGCTGCCCGTGCTCCAGGGCGGCAGCACGAAGTCGACCTTGTCCTGGGTCATCAGGCGCTCGGTGGCGCGCACCGCTTCCTCGGTGCTCGAGCGGTCGTCGTATTCGACGACTTCGATGGGCACGCGCTTGCCATAGGCCTTGAGCATGATGCCGCCCGCGGCATTGATCTCCTTGACCCACAGCTGGTAGTTGGGCATCACGGTGGCCGCGGTGCCGCCGGCGTTGTGCCCGGTCTTGGCAATGGCCCAGCCTATGCGCACCGATTTCGGTGCTTCCTGCGCCAGAGCCAGCGGCCCCAAAGTGGCGATGGCGGCAGCCGCAGTCACCTGCCTGAGCCAGAAACGTTTGCTTGCTGTCTTCATGCTTGTCTCCTTGGTCGCTCTTTTGCTGAGCGTGCAAGCATGCTAGGGCGTGGCCCCTGGCGCGGCTGTACTGAGCATGCACTAAGTCCTTGACTGTGAATGCACGGCGCTCAGGGTTTTCCAGTGCTGGCCCGCATGCCTGGATAATCGGCAGCCAACCCCGGGGAGGTAGCGAAGATGGACAGCAGCTTGAGCACCGATGGCCTGTCGGCCCAGGAAGCCGTACCCGCGTGGCAGGACTGGATGGCCACGCTGTTTTCGGGCCTGGGCACCGACCTTTACGGCGACACGGTGTTCGAAGGCCATCTGCAGCGCTCGCAGGCGGGTGCCGTGGTCATGACGCGGCTCGAGGCGGCGCGCCACCGCGTGATCCGCAGCGTCCAGGGGCGGCGCTCGCACGACCCCGACTATGTGAAGATCGTCGCCCCCTGGCAAGGGCTGGCGGCCGTGAGCCAGCAGGGCCGCGAAGCCAGCGCGCGCAGCGGCAGCTGGGTGATCTACGACACCAGCCAGGCCTATGAAGTCGCCAACCCCGAATGGTCCGAGCACCTGATCGTGATGCTGCCGCGCCGCAGCCTGGTGCAGCGCGGCATCCGGCTCGAAGGCCTGATGGGGCGCAACGTCGGTGGCAGCTCGGGCATTGCGCGCGTCGCGCTTGAAGCCATGCGCAGCACCTACCAGGAGCTGCCCACCATGGCGCCGGCCGTGGCCGAGCGCGCGGGCGAGCTGCTGATCGATCTGGTGCATCTGTCGCTGCAGGAGCTGTCGGGCCGGGGTACGGCGCTGACCCAGCAGGAAGCGTTCAAGGACCGCATCCGCGCCCATGTCGCGGCCCATGTGCGCGAGCCGCGGCTGTGCATAGACGACATCGCCCAGGCCATGAACTGCAGCAAGCGCCATCTCTACAACGCCTTTGCCGACGAACCCCTGACGCTGGCCGCCTGGATACAGCAGCTGCGCCTGGAACTGTGCATGCGCGAGCTGCGCGAGGCGCACGGCGCGCAGCGCACCATCACCGACATCGCTTTCGGCTGCGGCTTCAGCAACAGCGCGCATTTCAGCCGCGC
>NZ_JAVWWA010000009.1:72227-81162 GCF_036666375.1 Comamonas sp.
GCAAACAGCCCCGGCAGCATACATAGGACAATGCAGCCTGTTTCTTAGATCGCGACCCCGTTGACCACCATGGATATTGACCAACCCCTCGCCCTGCTTGGCGGAATGACCGCTTCCCAGTTCATGCGCCGCCACTGGCACAAGAAGCCGCTGCTGGTGCGCCAGGCCGTGCCCGCGATGGTCGCGCCCGTGGGCCGCGACGCGCTGTTCGCGCTGGCCGGCCAGGACGGCGTCGAATCGCGCCTGATCCGCCAGCAGAAGAAGGGCTGGACCATGGACCACGGCCCGTTCGGCACCAAGGACCTGCCGGCGCTGAGCCAGAAGGCCTGGTCGCTGCTGGTGCAGGGCGTGGACCTGCACGATGCGGGCGTGCACGCGCTGCTGCAGCAGTTTCGCTTCGTTCCCGAAGCCCGGCTCGACGACCTGATGATCAGCTACGCCACGGACGGCGGCGGCGTGGGCCCGCATTTCGACAGCTACGACGTGTTCCTGCTGCAGGCCCACGGCAAGCGCCGCTGGCGCATAGGCCAGCAAAAGAACCTGACGCTGCAGGAAGGCGTTCCGCTGAAGATCCTTGCCGATTTCGAACCCGAGCAGGAATTCGTGCTCGAGGCCGGCGACATGCTGTACCTGCCGCCGCGCTATGCGCACGACGGCGTCGCCGAAGGCGAGTGCATGACCTATTCGATCGGTTTCCGTGCGCCGGCGCGCGAGGAACTGGCGCGCGAGCTGCTGCTGCGCATGTCGGACGAACCCGACGAACCAGAAGCCCCCGTGCTGTACCGCGATCCCAAGCAGGAAGCCGTGGCAAATCCGGGCGAGATTCCCGCGGCCATGGCCGAGTTCGCGCGCAAGGCGCTGGAACGCGCGCTGGCCGAGCCGCTGGCGCTGGAGCGCGCGCTGGGCGAATATTTGACCGACCCCAAGCCCAACGTCTGGTTCGAGGCCGGCGAGGAGGGCGTGATGCTCGAGGCCCTGGTGCTCGATCGCCGCACGCGCATGATGTACGACGCGCGCCATGTGTTCATCAACGGTGAAAGCTATCTGGCCGCGGGCCGTGACGCCAAGCTGATGCGCCTGCTGGCCGACCAGCGCGCGCTGTCGGCGCGCGATCTGGCCAAGGCCAGCGACGATGCGCTGGAACTGCTGGCGTCATGGCACGAAGCCGGTTGGGTGCGTAGCGCTGTCTGACACGCGCACGGGCAGTTGTCTGTCAGCCTGGCAGACGGCTGGCGCGTTGAAAGAACAGGCCTCGATGATGCCTTTGCCGCCGCAAGCGGGGAAACCCGAAAAAAAGTTGTGGACAAATGTAGAAGTGGCGTCAGGAATCGTCAGGATTCCTGAAATCTCCCTATAATTGCCCGCTGTGTCGCAGTAATTTTCTTGCGACTCTGCCGCGACGCTCCATGGCTGCAAGAGGCTGGCCGTTAATGGCATATCGAATTCTCACTGCTCCTCAATTAGGAAAACTGACATGAAGAACTCTCTCGTTCTGGCTACCGTGATCGCTGCTGCTGCCCTCGTCGCTTGCGGCAAGAAGGAAGAAGCTGCTCCCGCTCCCGTGGCTGCTCCCGCTGTGGAAGCTCCTGCTGCTGCTCCCGTGGAAGTCGCTCCTGCTGCTCCCGCAGCTGCTGCTGACGCCGCCGCTGCTGGCGCTTCGGCCAACGCTGCTGACGCTTCGGCCGACGCTGCCAAGGCTTCGGAAGAAGCTGCCAAGGCTGCTGCCGACGCTGCCGCTGCCGCTGCTGCTCCCAAGTAATGCATGCGCCGCTGGAGTCCGGTTCGCCGGGCTTCAGTCAGGCAAAAAAGCCCTGGTCTCGCGATCGGGGCTTTTTTTATGTGCGCTCGCGCCATCGGCAGCCGATGCGCAGATGAAAAAAAGCCACCGCATGCGGTGGCTTTTTTTGACCGGCCCTTGCGGACCGTCAGCTTTGCAGCTTACTTCAGATCGTCGGTCAGCACGCGCACGATGCGCTGGGCATTGGCCGATGTCTCGGGTGCACCGGCCGTGGTCAGCACCGACACCGTCGAGCGTTCGCCTTCGGAGCGCACCTGGACCTGGTACTTGACCGGCGCCGAAGCTTCGCCGCCCTGGCTGAAGATGCGGCTGAAGAAGCCCTTGGCCTTCTGCTCTTCGGGCGAGACGTAGCGCACGTAGTAGATGCCGCGGCTGCGGTCGCGGTCCTCGACCGTGAAGCCGGTGCGGTCCAGCGCCAGGCCCACACGGCGCCAGGCGCGGTCGAAGCCTTCGTCGAGCAGCACCACGGGCACGTTGTTGATGGTGTCCATGCGGGCGCTGGGCGCGGCAGGCGCGGCCTTGACCGAAGCCGCGGCGGCCTGGGATTGCTCCTGGGTCAGGCCCAGCTTGACCATGAGGCGGCGCAGGAACTCGGTTTCCAGTTCCGTATCGGCGGGGCGTGGCTGCCAGGCCGTGGAATCCTTTTGCTGCGTCGAGTAGACCTCGATCATGCCGCGGTGGGTGATGTACACCTCGGTGCCGCCGTCGGGCTTGCGCTCCAGGCGGGTGCGGAACTTGTCGCGCTCGCCCGTGGAGTACAACGAGTCGAACACCTTGCCCAGCGCCGAGCGGATCACGTCCTGCGGCAGCTTGGCGCGGTTCTCGGCCCAGTCGGTTTCCATGATGCCCAGCTTGGCGTCGTCCTGCACCAGCACGAAGCCGTTCTCGAGCCAGAACTCGCGCACCGGATCCCAGAGCTTGTCGGCAGGGCGCTGGATCACGAGCCAGCGCTCATTGCCCACGCGTTCGATGCGCACATCGCCCACGGAGTTGACCACGGTCTGCGCGCCGCTGGGCGCAGGCGCGTTCTGGCCGGCCTGCAGCGCATTCGCCGAGACCACGCCACCGGGCACGTTGTAGCGCGTGTCGCGCGTCAGCTGGCTCAGGTCGGGTGGAACTTCGAGCGTAGGCGCCTTGACGGCGCTTTTGTAGTCGATCTTTTCCGAATTGAAAGTGGTGCAGGCAGAAAGCGCCATGGCAAGGCCCAGCAGGCCCAGACGTGCAGTAATTGGTTTCACGCGAAAAATCCTCGGTGCTCTGGTAAGGAGGGGCGCAGGCTCAGATGAGCTCTGCGGAGCGCAGCGCGCTCTCGACCAGGTCCACATATTGGGGGCTCAGGTCGGTCATTGGCAGGCGCATGGTTGCACCGCACAGGCCCAGGCGGGCGACGGCCCACTTCACGGGGATGGGGTTGGCTTCGACGAACAGGTTCTTGTGCACCGGCATCAGCTGGCGCTGGATCTGCATCGCGCGCTGCACGTCGCCGGCCAGCGCCGCCTTGCACAGCTCGCTCATCAGGCGCGGCGCCACGTTGGCGGTCACGCTGATGTTGCCGTGTCCGCCGCACAGCATCAGGGCCACGGCGGTCGGGTCATCGCCCGAGTACACGCCGAAGCCGGCGGGCACATCGCGGATCAGCCATTGAGCGCGCTCTATGTTGCCCGTGGCTTCCTTGATGCCGATGATGCCCGGAACCTGGGCCAGACGCAGCACGGTGTCATGCTGCATGTCGGCGACCGAACGGCCGGGCACGTTGTAGAGAACCGTGGGCAGGTCGCCCACGGCTTCGGCAATCGCCTTGAAATGCTGGTACTGGCCCTCTTGCGTGGGCTTGTTGTAGTAGGGCACGACCTGCAGCTGGCTGTCGGCGCCCACGGTCCTGGCGAACTGGGCCAGCTCGATCGCTTCGCGCGTCGAGTTGGCGCCGCAGCCGGCCATGATGGGCACGCGCTTGGCAGCCTGCTCGACGGAGACGCGAATGATCTCGCAGTGCTCTTCCACATTGACGGTGGGGGATTCGCCGGTGGTGCCTACCACGCCGATGCAGTCAGTGCCTTCGGCGATATGCCAGTCGATCAGTTTGCGCAGGCTCGGGTAGTCGACACTACCGTCTTCGTGCATGGGTGTGACGAGGGCAACAATGCTGCCAGTGAGGGCGACGGTGGAAGAGGTCATGTCCGCAGTTGAAAACGGGAAAGAGACATTCTAACGATTGCGCGCAAGCCGCAGCGTGCTCGCAGTCGTACGAAGGGAATGGGGACTGTTTCTGGACAGAAAAAGTGCAGGCATTGAAGGCCTAGAGCCTGGCGGGCGTTTCGCTGCCGGGCAGGGTTCTGACGGCCGCGATGCGCTGCACGCAGCGCGCGGGATCGTCGAGAAAACCGTCTTCGTAGGCCACCACGCGCAGTTCATTGCCGCAGACGCGCAGCAGTTCGCCGGGCTGCAGCAGGAAGTCGGGGCGCGAGGGCTTGCCGAAACGCGCATTGCCTTCGGCAAACGTTTCGTACAGCAGCACCCCGCCCGGAGCGACGCTGGCCACCAGCGTGGGCAGCAGCGCGCGCCACAGGTAGTTGGTGACCACGACGGCCGCGAACTGCGCGCCCGGCAAAGGCCAGGCGCCTTGCTCGATATCGGCGCACAGCCGCTGCGCCGACGCCGGCAGCGCCGCGAGCGCCTCCTGGGAGCGGTCGATTCCAAGACAGGGGTGGCCGCGCTGGGCAAACCAGTGCACGTGGCGCCCCTGGCCGCAGGCCACGTCGAGCACGCTGCCGCCCGCGGGCACGAGGTGGCTGAAGCGTTGTATCCAGGTCGAGGGCGTCATCAGAAGCAGGCCCACACTTGATCGGCCATCAACAGCATGAATTGGGGGTCGGTATAGAGGCCGAACACCGCGGCCAGCACCAGCGCGACCAGGGTCCAGCCCAGGCCCGTGAGCAGGCGCTGGCGCCAGGCGTGATGTGCGGTCATGGTTCAGGCCGCCGCGGGTGTGTGGCGCTGCAGCGCGGCTTCGCGCACCGGCAGATTGATCAGCGCCGCGAAGACGCCCAGCGCAATCGACAGGTACCAGACGATGTCATAGCTGCCGCTGCGGTCATAGAGGTAGCCGCCCAGCCAGACGCCCAGGAAGCTGCCGACCTGGTGGCTGAAGAACACGAAGCCGCCCAGCATCGACAGATGCTGGATGCCGAAGATCTGCGCCACGGTGGCGTTGGTCAGCGGCACCGTGGACAGCCACAGAAAGCCCATGGCCGCGGAAAATGCATAGACCGACGCGGGCGACAGCGGCACCAGCAGGAAGGCCACGGTGACCACCGAGCGCGTGATGTAGATGCCCGCGAGCAGGTAGCGCTTGGGGAAATGCTGGCCCAGGTTGCCGGCGATGTAGGTTCCGAAGATGTTGAACAGCCCGACCAGCGCCAGCGAATAGCTGGCGACATGCGGTGCGAGGCCGTAATCCTTGAGGTAGCTGGGCATGTGCACGCCGATGAACATCACCTGGAAGCCGCAGACGAAATAGCCCGCGGTCAGCAGCAGGAAGCTGGGCGTGCGGAAGGCTTCGGCCATGGCCTGGCCCACGGTCTGCTCGCGCTGCGGCCGCGGGCTGCTGGAAGAAAAGCCGGGCTCGCGCAGGCCGAAGGCCAGCGGCACGATCATCAGCACCAGCATCGCCAGCACGATCAGCGCATTCGACCAGCCGATCTGGGCAATCAGCGCGCCTTCGACCGGCACCATGAAGAACTGGCCGAACGAGCCCGTGGCAGCGATCACGCCCATGGCCCAGGAGCGTTTCGTCGCGGGTATCTGCCGGCCGAGCACGCCGAACACCACGGCATAGGTGGTGCCGGCCTGGGCCGCGCCTATCAGCAGCCCGGCCGTGAGCGCGAACCAGGTCGGCGTGGTCGACAGCGCCATGCCGGTCAGGCCCAGCGCATAGGCCGCGGCGCCGGCCAGCAGCACGCGGAACGCGCCGAAGCGGTCGGCGATGATGCCGACGAAAATCCCCATGATCCCCCAGGCAATGTTCTGGATCGCGATGGCCATGGCGAAGGATTCGCGCGTCCAGCCCATTTCCTGGGTGATGGGCTGCAGCCACAGGCCGAAGCCGTGGCGAATCCCCATGGACAAGGTGACGACTGCGCCCCCGCACAGCAGCACCTGCATCATGGACAGTGGTGTTGGTAATGTTTTTTGCATGATGATGCGACTGTAGCCAAATTGGCCCCAGGATGCTGGCGCGCAGGCAGCATTGCGGGGGCGCGCCACAGAGGCCGCAAGGCCATGCTGTTTGCCCATACAGCTTTCTGGATCACGCAGCACTACAATCCCAGCCCATGGCAGCTAAACCTTCATCCTCCTCCACGAGCGCTTACTCCGAAGGCTCTATCCGCGTGCTCAAGGGCCTAGAGCCCGTCAAGCAGCGGCCGGGCATGTACACGCGTACCGACAACCCACTGCACATCCTGCAGGAAGTGGTGGACAACGCGGCCGACGAAGCCTTGGCCGGTTACGGCAAGAAAATCAAGGTCATCCTGCATGCGGACCATTCGGTCAGCGTGGAGGACGACGGTCGCGGCATTCCCTACGGCCTGCATCCCGAAGAAAACGCCCCGGTGATCGAACTGGTGTTCACCCGCCTGCACGCGGGCGGCAAGTTCGACAAGGGCCAGGGCGGCGCCTACAGCTTTTCCGGCGGCCTGCATGGCGTGGGCGTCTCGGTGACCAATGCGCTGTCCACGCGCATGGAAGTCACGAGCTTTCGCGACGGCCACAGCGCGCGCCTGGTGTTTTCCGCGGGCGACGTGATCGAGCCGCTGCAGACCGTGCCGCTGGCCAGCGGCGAGCGCAAGCGCGGCACCACGGTGCGCGTCTGGCCCGACGCCAAGTATTTCGAGACCGCCCAGCTGCCCATGGGCGAGCTGGTCCACCTGCTGCGCAGCAAGGCCGTGCTGATGCCCGGCGTCACGGTGACGCTGGTCAACGAGAAGACGCGCGACACCCAGACCTGGCAGTACAAGGGCGGCCTGCGCGACTACCTGCAGCAGAACCTGCACGGCGAGCCCGCGATTCCTCTGTTCGAAGGCGAGGGCTTTGCCGACCGCCACCACGACAGCTTTGCCGAAGGCGAAGGCGCGGCCTGGTGCGTGGCGTTCACCGAAGACGGCGCGCCGGTGCGCGAAAGCTATGTCAACCTGATTCCCACCACGGCCGGCGGCACGCACGAAAGCGGCCTGCGCGACGGCCTGTTCCAGGCGGTGAAAAGCTTCATCGACCTGCACTCGCTGCTGCCCAAGGGCGTCAAGCTGATGCCCGACGACGTGTTCGCGCGCGCCAGCTATGTGCTCAACGCCAAGGTGCTCGATCCCCAGTTCCAGGGCCAGATCAAGGAGCGCTTGAACTCGCGCGACGCCGTGCGCCTGGTCTCGGGCTTTGTGCGCCCGGCGCTCGAGCTGTGGCTCAACCAGCATGTCGAGTGGGGCAAGAAGCTCGCCGAACTCGCGATCAAGGCCGCGCAAAGCCGCCAGAAGGCCGGCCAGAAGGTCGAGAAGCGCAAGGGCTCGGGCGTGGCCGTGCTGCCCGGAAAGCTCACCGACTGCGAAAGCCGCGACCTGCTGCACAACGAAGTCTTCCTGGTCGAAGGCGACTCCGCGGGCGGCAGCGCCAAGATGGGCCGCGACAAGGAAACCCAGGCGGTGCTGCCGCTGCGCGGCAAGGTGCTCAACACCTGGGAAGTCGACCGCGACCGGCTGTTCGCGAACAACGAAATCCACGATATTTCAGTGGCGATCGGCGTCGATCCGCACGGCCCCAACGACTCTCCCGATCTGTCGGGCCTGCGCTACGGCAAGGTCTGCATTCTTTCGGACGCCGACGTCGACGGCTCGCACATCCAGGTGCTGCTGCTGACGCTGTTCTTCCGTCACTTTCCCAAGCTGGTCGAAGCCGGCCACATCCACGTGGCGCTGCCGCCGCTGTTCCGTGTCGACGTGCCCGCGCGCGGCAAGAAGCCCGCGGGCAAGGTCTACGCGCTCGACGAGAGCGAACTGGCCGCCATTTTCGAGAAGTGCGCCAAGGACGGCGTGCCGCGCGAGAAGTGCCAGGTCAGCCGCTTCAAGGGTCTGGGCGAAATGAACGCCGAGCAGCTCTGGGACACCACGCTCAACCCCGACACGCGCCGTCTGTTGCCGGTGCAGCTGCTGAACATGGACTTCGCGGCCTCCGAAGGCGTGATCACCAAGCTCATGGGCAAGGGCGAGGCCGCGGCCCGGCGCGAACTGATGGAACTGCACGGCGACGCCGTGGAAGTCGACATCTGAAGAACGCCTGAGCCATGCCCGGCATCGCCCGCTCACTGCCTGCGCTGGACCACAGCCTTGGCCAACGCCTGCTGGCGGGTGGCCTGCTGTGCCTGGCGCTGGTCGCGGGCGGGGCGCGCGCCGATCTGTGGGCGTTTGTCGATGCGCGCGGCATCACGCATTTCGCGGCCGAGCAGCTCGATGAGCGCTACGAGCTGTTCTTTCGCGGGGCGAGCTTCGATTCGCAGCGCGATATCGGCGCGCAGGCCGGCGCCGCGGAGGAGAATCCGGGCGCGACGCTGGCGGCCAGGGCGCGCGTGCAGTCGTATTTCGACATACTGCCGGCCTACAAGAGCGTGCGTCCGCACCTCAGGCGCGCGGCCGAGCGCAGCGGCATCGACTATGCGCTGCTCAAGGCGGTGATCGCGACCGAGTCGGGCTTCGACGCGCACGCGGTCTCGGCCAAGGGCGCGCTGGGCCTGATGCAGCTGATGCCGGCGACGGCCGAGCGCTTCGGCGTCGCCGCCGCGGGCAGCCGCACGCTGGCCCAGCAGCTGCATGATCCGGCCGTGAACGTGCCCGCGGGCGCGCGCTACCTGCGCCATCTGCTGGACCTGTTCGACGGCCGGCTCGACCTGGCCCTCGCGGCCTACAACGCGGGCGAAGGCGCGGTGCGCCGTGCGGGACAGAAGATTCCGCCGTTCAAGGAAACCCAAAACTATGTGAAGACCGTGCTGGCGCTGTACCGCCAGCTCCAGCCGCTGGCGCCGGCCGCCGGAACGCCGGCCGCCGGTATGCCGGCCACCGGTATGCCGGCCACACCTTCTTCACGCATCCGCATGAC
>NZ_JAVWWA010000010.1:0-41649 GCF_036666375.1 Comamonas sp.
GACGCGCCCGGCCAGGGAGGCTCACCACGAACGGATTAGTGGCAGCGCCGCTTTCTGTGGACCGTTCGTCCTGAGCCTGCCTCGCCGGCCGCGTCGAAGGATGAACGCCCTGCGCGCAGAAAAACCATGTGCAAATATTTTGCCATTGAGGTTCCACTTCCCCGATCTCATCCGTCAATGCCTGTGAACACCACCAACAAGGACTCTTCACATGCGTGACGGACAACGCCCCAGCCCGCGCGGCTGCCTTTCGCCGCTGGCGCTTTCCCTGACGCTGGCTCTGGCAAGCCTGGCCACCACCGCCCAGGCCCAGACTGCAGCCAGCAGCCCATCGGCCCAGCGCTTCAGCATTGCGGCCGGCCCGCTCGCGCCCGCGCTCAACCGTTTTGCCCAGCAAGCCGGCGTGGCCCTGGTCATGGACGCGGGCCGCGTCGCCGGGCTGCGCACCCAAGGCCTCAACGGCAGCTACAGCGTGCAGGACGGATTTGCGCAACTGCTCAAGGGCACGGGCCAGGCCATACAGAAATCGGACGCCGGCTATCTGCTGACGCCCGCGGCTGTCGCCGCAGCGACGACAGCGCCTGCGGCGCAGTCGGCCTATGCCTTGCCTGAAGCCGCACCGGTCCCCGAGGCCGGCCAGGACCAGCCGCTGCAAGCCGTGATCGTCCAGGCATCGCGCTCCAACATGGACGCGCAGAAGGCGCCGCAAAGCGTGCAGATCATCGGCCAGGCCGATATCGAACGCCAGATGGCGCTGTCGACCAATTCCTCGGATGTGCTGAGCAATCTGATTCCTTCGTACACGCCCAGCCGCGGCAAGATGAACGGCAGTGGCGAGACGCTGCGCGGACGCACGCCGCTGATACTGATTGACGGCGTGCCCCAGTCCAACCCTATCCGCCCCACGGGCCGCGAATCGCACACCATTGACTTCGCCATGGTCGAGCGCATCGAAGTCGTGCATGGCGCCAATGCAATCAACGGCCTGGGCGCGACCGGCGGCACGATCAACATCATCACCAAGCGCCCGGAAAACGGCGCGTTCAACCAGCATGTGGACGTGCAGGCCACCATGCCCAGCTCCAGCCCCGGCAGCGAGACCATGGGCTACAAGACCAGCTACCGCGTCAGCGGCCGCAAGGACCAGCTCGACTACCTGTTTGCGATTGCCGCCGAGGACCAGGGCCTGCACCGCGACGCGCGCGGCCGCTCGATCGGCACCGACACCACCCAGGGCGATCTGATGGACTCGCGCAGCTACGACATGCTGGGCAAGATAGGCTATTGGCTCGATGACGAGCAGCGCCTGCAGTTCTCGCTGAACCGCTACCGCATCAAGGGCGAGGCCAACTACCTGGCCGTGGCCGGCAACCGCGCCACGGGCCTGCCCACCACCTCGGTGCGCGGCCAGCCCGAAGGCACGGCGCCGTGGAACGATGTCTGGACGTCCAGCGTCAGCTACAACCACTACGACCTGGCCGGCATGGAGCTGTCGGCCATGGTCTTCCACCAGGACTTCGAGGCGCTGTTCGGCGCCGACAACTCCGCCACCTTCCAGGACGCGGCCATCGCGCCCGTGGGCCGGCTCTACGACCAGTCGCGCGCCACCTCGGCCAAGCTCGGCAGCAAGGTCACGCTGACCAAGTCCGACCTGCTCGACAGCAAGCTCAAGCTCACCGGCGGCTTCGACACCCTGGCCGACAAGGGCAAGCAGGACCTCTACGGCACGGGCCGCACCTATGTGCCCGAGTCCACCTACCGCAATCTGTCGCTGTTCCTGCAGGGCGACTACCAGCTGCATGAAAAGCTCGCGCTGCACGCCGGGGTGCGCAGGGAGCATGCCGAGCTGGAAATCGACAGCTACCGCACGCTGGCGCGCTACAACCGCGTCGCGGTCGCCGGCGGCACGCTCAAGTTCGACGAGACGCTCTACAACGCGGGCCTGGTGTTCTCGCCCACCGAACACTGGAACATCTACAGCAGTTATTCCGAAGGCCTGGGCATGCCCGATGTCGGCCGGGTGCTGCGCGCGATCAACACGCCGGGCCAGAACGTCGACGAGATGCGCAGCCTCAGCCCCATCGTCACCCACAGTGTGGAGCTGGGCACGCGCTACAAGCGCGGCGACTGGGACGCCGAAGCCAGCTGGTTCCGTTCGAGCTCCGACTACGGCACGCGCGTGGTGCGCGTCAACGACGCCTTCATGCTGGCGCGCGAGAAGAACCGCATCGAAGGCGTGGAGACCAGCCTGGGCTACCGCCTCAACCGCGCGCACAAGGCCAAGCTGTCCTATGCGCGCACCAAGGGCCGGTATGACAGCGACGGCAACGGCAGCCTGGACGCGCGCCTGGACGGCCTCAACGTCGCCCCCGACCGCGTGATTGCCGGCTGGACCGCGCAATGGAACGGCAATCTGTCGTCCTTCGTGCAGGTCCAGCATGCGATCAGCCGGCATTTCGACGACCCGGCCAAGCGCTTCAAGGGCTATACGCTGGTCGACGCGAGCCTGAACTACAAGCTGCCCCAGGGCACGCTGCGCCTGGCCGTGGCGAATGTGTTCAACCGCGACTACATCAGCTACTACTCGCAAAGCGCGCTGGTCGAGCCGCTGCGCTATTTCGCGGGACGCGGTCGCACGCTGACCGTGGGCTACTCGCTGGACTTCTGATGCGCCACCCTGCCCTCGCCGGCGCCTGGCGCGCGCTGGTCGCGACCGGCGGCGGCTATGTGCTGGTCGCGCTGGCCGTCAATGCGCTTGCGGCGCTGCTCGCACGCGCCGGGCAGCTGCCTTCGGACGCGGTGGTGAGCGCGGCCATGCTGGGCTTTCCGGCTTACCTCGGCGTGCTGCTGTGGGGCCTGGCCTGCCCCAGCGGCGCGCGCCTGGCCTGGGTGCTGGGCCTGGGCTGCCTGGTGTTCGCACTGCTGGGCTGGCTGGGAGCCAAGGCATGAGCGCCGCGCCGCAAAAACCCTGGCGCCAGCGCCTGGGCCCAGTCCACACCTGGGTGGGCATTGTGCTGGGCGGCTTGCTGTTTGCGGTCTTCTGGATGGGAACGCTCAGCGTGTTCGATCGCGAGATCGACCGCTGGATGATGCCCGCGACGCGGCTCGCGTCGCCTCCCGGTCCGACGCGGCTCGCGTCGCCCGCCGGCCCGCCGCGGCTGGACGCGATCGCGCCGCTGGCGCAAAGCCTGGTGCCCGCGGGCGCACGCCAGTGGCGCGTGGACTGGGCCACGCCGCGCACGCCCGTTCTGCGGCTGTCCTGGCAGACGCGGGACGGGCAGCGCGAACTGCGCTACCTCGACCCCGCGACATTGGCGCCGATGGCCGACCCGGGCACGCTGGGCGCCAGCGGCTTTTTCTTTCCCTTCCACTACGGCCTGATGCTCTCCTGGAACGACCTGGGCAAGTGGCTGGTGGGGCTGGCCGGCATGGCCATGCTGGTGCTGCTGGTCAGCGGCGTGGTCATACACCGCAAGCTGTTTGCCGATTTCTTCACCTTCCGCCCGCGCAAGCGCCTGCCGCGCAGCAGCCTCGATCTGCACAATGTCACGGGCGTGCTCGGCCTGCCGTTCCATTTCCTGATCACGCTGTCGGGGCTGGTGATCTTCTGGGCGGTCTATTTTCCCCAGGCGCACCAAGGCGTCTACGGCAGCGGCGCCAAGGCCAAGGCCGCGGTACAGGCCGAAGGCTATGGACGCTTCCGCCCGAACGCCGCGCCCGCCGCGCCGGGCCGGCCCCTGGCTTCGCTGGACGCCATGGCCGATCAGGCGCGCGCGCGCTGGGGCCCTGGCGCCGAGCCCTACTTCGTGCGCGTCTGGAAACCGGGCCAGGCGGACAGCTATGTAGAGCTGCGCCGGTCCTACGCCAGCGAAGTCTCGATGAACCTGGACCAGCTGTATTTCGATGCCGCGACCGGACAGTTCCTGCACCAGTTCCAGGCCGCGCCCGCAATGGCCGTGCAGCGCTTTTTCTCCGGCCTGCATTTCATCCAGTTCGAGCACCCGCTGCTGCGTGGGCTGTACTTTGCGCTGGGCCTGTCGGGCTGCGTGCTGATTGCCACCGGCCTCGTCTTCTGGCTGGCGGCGCGGCGCAAGGCCGCGGCGCCGGATGCGCGCTGGCGCCTGGTCGAGGCCTTGGCCGTGGCCAGCACCACGGGACTGATCGCGGCAACGCTGGGCTTTCTGTGCGCCAACCGGCTGCTGCCCCAGCACGCGCAATGGGGCGCGACGGACCGGCCCGGACTCGAGCTGCTGGCGTTCTTCGTGCTCTGGAGCCTGGCCCTGGCGCATGGCCTGGGCCGCGCAATGCAGGCCTGGCGCGAACAGGCCTGGGCGATTGCCGCGCTGGCGACATCGGCGCTGCTGCTCAATGCCGCGACTACCGATGCCTACACGCGGGTCACGACGCCCTGGGCAGTGTGGGGTGTCGATGCGGCGCTGCTGGCGCTGGCCGCCACCGCGATCTATGCCGCGCGCCGCCTGAAGGCGCGGGGATTGGCGACATGAATACACTGCTCGCCGCGCTGTGCCTGTTCGCTGGCTGGACGCTGCTGTATTTCGCCAGCGCAGGAACGCGCAGCAAACTCGGCGATACCGCGCCCCGTCCGGCCACATGCAAGATGGCAGCGCTGCTGCTGGCCCTGGCCGCCTTCGCGCTGTGCACCGTGAGCCAGGGGCCGGGAATGGGCAGTCTTTTGTGGCTGGCGCTGCTCAGCGCCTGTGCGTTTGCCGTCGTCGGTGTCGCCACCTGGGCGCCGCAGGCGCTGCTGCGCCTAGGCCGTCGACAGCGCCAGTGAGGTGTGCACCGGCATTTGCAAGCCGGCTGCCGCATCTTCGAGCGCCACCACATGGATATGCGGCTGCTCGCTCATCACGCCGCCAAAGATGGTCGCAAACGCCACGTCGGCCGCGTCGCGTCCCGTTGCCAGGCGCATCATGCCCATGGGAATCGCCGTGCCCGAAGGATCGAACTGGTACCAGCGATCGCCCAGGTAGACCTCGACATAGGCATGGAAGTCCGGCGGACCCAGGGCCGGGTCGGCGCCGTAGTCGGTGCCGGTGACAAAGCGCGCCGGCAGATTGAGCGCGCGGCACAGCGCGATCATCAGATGCGCGAAGTCGCGGCACACGCCCACGCGTTCGATCAGCGTGTCCACCGCCGATGTCGTGCCGCTGGAGCTGTTCGAGCGAAACGTCACATGCTGGCTCACCCAGTTGCAGATCGCCTGGACGCGCGCATAGCCTTGCGGCAGATAGCCGAACTGGCCCATGGCGAAATTCGACAGCCGGTCCGACTGGCAATAGCGGCTGGGGTAGATATAGGGCAGCACCTCGAGCGGCAGCTGGCGCACCGGCACTTCGCCGATCTGCGCCGGGTCCGCCGTGTGGTGGGAGATGTCCACCGTGGCACCGTATTGCACGGTGAGCGGGCCGGGCAGCGCGCTCAGCCGCAGGCAGCGCTGTCCCATATCGGGACTTTGCTGCAGCTCGCGGTAAGCGTCTGGCTGGCTGATCACCAGTTTTTCGCCGGACACTGCCTGGTGGGCGGTGTGCGCGGCATGGATATAGAAAAAGAAATCGGCTCCCGGTGCGAACACCGTATAGGACAACTCGATTTGGAGTTGAAGTCTGATCATGGTTGTCGTGGGCTACCAGAATGACAAGGAGAATTCCTGCGCCAGCGACTGCACACCTTCGCGCAACGCATGCTGGATGGCCGAAAGACCCATGCGCTAGCGTCAGTATGCGCTGCCCGGCGCCGGCAGGATGTCAGCAAACACCACCACTTCACTGCCATCCGTATGCCCACGCGGGCCGGCACTTCATGCCAGTCGGCACCGATGATCACGGCATTGCGGCTGCCGCCACGAAAGCCTGCTCCACGGCATCGAGCCGCTGCAGGCCCGCGTCCGCGCTGCGCCGCACCAGGCAGATCTGGCGCACGGGTGCGTTTCTGCCCAGCGCGATCTCGCGCACGCCATAGGCATCGCGCAGCTGGTAGCGGATCTTGGGCAGCACCGACACGCCTATGCCCGCGGCCACCATGGCGACGATCGCATCCATGCCCGGCACATCGAGCAGCGGCTGGCGCTGCGGCAGCAGCTGGTTGACGAAACGCGCGGCCATCTGGCCGGCGACGACGCCGCGGTCCAGCCGTATCCAGGGCGATTGGCCCAGGATCTGCTTGACGGTGCCGGGCGCCATGTTCGCGGGTACGACCAGCACGAAAGGCTCGCGCAGCAATGGCGTCCACAGCAGCCGGCTCGAGCCGCCCGAGACCGGCCGCACCACGACGGCGGCGTCGACGCGCCCGGCCTTGAGGCTTTGCAGCAGATCGGGCGTGGTGCCGCGATCTATCTGCAGCGCGATTTTCGGCGCCTGGCGCTGCAGCGCGGCAAAGGCCTGGGGCAGCAAGGTGGTCAGCGCCGACTCGGTGATGCCCAGGCGCACATGGCCCGCGGGCGCGGCGTCGGCGGTGTGGCGCAGCGACTCGAGCTCGGCCAGGCTGCGGTTGACGACGGCCGCCAGCTGCAGCGCGAACGGCGTGGGCCGCGCATTGCGCGCCGAGCGGTCGAACAGCGGCTGGCCGAAGTACTGCTCGAGCTGCTTCATCTGCAGGCTTACGGCGCTGGGCGTGAGGTTCACCTGCTCGGCAGCCTGGGCAAAGCTGCCCTGCTGCACAACGGCGGACAAGGTCGCCAGCAACTGCATTTTCATGAGTTTTCCTCGTGTATCGAACGACGAATGATCAAACAACAATTGAGCATTGTCTTCTAGCATGCAGGCTTGTTCAATCGATTTCGCCAGGCCATGACCTCCACTTTCCGCCTTGAAGACTTTGCCGCGCCGAACTCGGCATCGCCGGCGCGCGCGGGCACGCCCGCGCTGCCGCGCCGCCTGCGCAAGATGCTGTCGCTCGACGACTTCGAGCACGCGGCGCGCGCCTTCCTGCCCCGCCCCATCTTTGCCTATGTCTCGGGCGGCTGCGAGACCAACCGCTCGCTGCAGGGCAACCGCAGCGCCTTTGCCGACTACGGCTGGCAGACGCGCATCCTGAAGAACACCGCGGCGCGCACGCTGGGCACGACGCTGCTGGGCGAGGACTGGGCGGCGCCGTTCGGCATCGCGCCCATGGGCATCAGCGCGCTGTCGGCCTACCGCGGCGATCTGGTGCAGGCCCAGGCCGCGGCGGCGGCAAACATTCCCATGATCCTCAGCGGCACCTCGCTGATCCCCATGGAGGAGGTGGTGCGCGCCAACCCCAGGGCCTGGTTCCAGGCCTATGTGCCCGGCGAGCCCGAACGCATTGCGCTGCTGCTGGAGCGCGTCGAGCGCGCGGGCTTCGGCACGCTGGTGGTGACGGCCGACACGCCGGTCTCGGGCAACCGCGAGAACAATCTGCGCGCCGGCTTCTCGACGCCGCTGCGCCCCAGCCTGCGCCTGGCCTGGGACGGCATCACGCATCCGGGCTGGCTGTTCGGCACGGCGCTGCGCACGCTGGTCCAGCACGGCATGCCGCACTTCGAGAACTCGCAGGCCACTCGCGGCGCGCCCATCCTGTCATCGACGGTGACGCGCGACTTCGGCGCGCGCGACCATCTGAACTGGGAGCATTTCGATCTGATTCGCCGCCGCTGGAAAGGCAAGCTGGTGCTCAAGGGCATCCTGCACCAGGACGACGCGCTGCGCGCGCGCGAGCATGGCGCCGACGGCATCATCCTGTCCAACCACGGCGGGCGCCAGCTTGACGGCGCGGTCTCGCCGCTGCAGGTGCTGCCAGGCGTGGTGCAGGCGCTGGGACCCGACTACCCGGTGATGATGGACAGCGGCTTTCGCCGCGGCAACGATGTGCTGCTGGCGCTGGCGCTGGGCGCGAAGTTCGTGTTTGTCGGCCGGCCCTTCAACTACGCGGGCGCGGTGGCCGGCGAAGCCGGCGTGCGCCATGCGATAGGCATACTGGCCTCGGAAATGCTGCGCAACATGGCGCTGATAGGCGTCAACAGCCCGGCCGAGCTGGGCCGTGAACATCTCTTTTCGCGCCCCTGAACGGCAAGACGCCGGCAGCGCTGCCGGCGTCTTTCGCTGCAGACCCAAAGCTTCATTCGAGCTTGATGTTGGCCTCGCGGATCAGATTGCCCCACTTCGTGTGTTCGGCCTTGATGAAGGCCGCGAACTGCTGGGGCGTGCCGGTCACCGGAATATTGCCTTCGAAGGCCAGCTTGTCCTGCACGTCCTTGCGCGCCAGCATGGCACCGACTTCCTTGTTGACGCGCGCCACGACCTCGGCCGGCAGGCCCGCGGGGCCGACCAGCCCCAGCCAGGTGGTGGCGTCGAAACCGGGATAGCCCTGCTCGGCCACCGTGGGCACCTGGCCTATCACCGGCAGGCGCTGGGCCGAGCTCACGGCCAGCGCGCGCACCTTGCCGCCCGTCATCTGCGACATCACCGAGACGCTGTTGCCGAAATACAGCTGCACCTGGCCGCCGAGCAGCTCGTTCATTGCCGGGCCCGCGCCCTTGTAGGGCACCTGCAGCACCTGGATGCCTGCGCGGCGCGTGAGCATCTCACCCGCAAGATGGCCCACCGTGCCGTTGCCCGCATGCGCAATGCTGTACTCGCCGGGCTTGGCCTTGGCGGCCTTGATGAAATCGGCCAGCGTGCGAAACGGCGAGTCGGCGCGCACCACCAGCACCACGGGCTGCACCGCGATCTCGACGATGGGCGTGAAGTCCTTGAGCGGATCGAAAGGCATCTTCGCGTAGAGCGCGGGATTGATCGACAGATTCGAGGCCTGGCCCATGCCTATGGTGTAGCCGTCGGGTTGGGCCTTGGCCACCGCGTCCAGGCCGATGTTGCCGGCCGCGCCGGGGCGGTTCTCGACAATCACCGTCCATTGGTTGAGCACGGTGAACTTCTCGGCAATCAGCCGCGAGGTGGCATCGGTGCCGCCGCCCGGGGGAAACGGCACGATCAGCTTGATGGGCTTGGCCGGCCAGCTGCTCTGGGCGAAAGCGCCCGTCGTGCCCGCGGCCAGCGCCAGCGCGCCGGTGTGAAGAAAAGTACGTCGTTGCATGGTTTGTCTCCTTGGTTTATTTCTTGTTTCTATGCGCAGGCCACTATGGAGCGGACGTCAACTCCTGATAGAACCGTTCGTCCTGAGCTGATAGAACCGTTCGTCCTGAGCTTGTCGAAGGGCCGTTCATCCTTCGACGCGGCCGGCGAGGCAAGCTCAGGACGAACGGAGGGCGTCATGCCTTTCAAGAGAAGCCGCTGCGACGCCTCCCCGTTCGTGGTGAGCTTGTCGAACCATGAACGCCCTATCCTCATAAATTGACCGCAAGCCGCTTTAGATCGGCAAGCCCTTTTCGCGCAGCACCGCGTCAAAGCGTTCGGGATCGGCCGTGCCCGTGCGGTTGGTCTCGCGGATCTTGGCTTCCTTGAGCAGATGGGCGCGGGTCCTGGCGAGAACGCTCGCGGCCTCAGCGGCCGGCACGGCAATCACGCCGTCGGCGTCGCCGACGATCAGATCGCCGGGCAGCACCACTAGGCCGGCGCAGGACACCGGCACATTGACTTCGCCCGGGCCGTCCTTGCTCGGGCCGCGGTGGGTATGGCCCTTGGCGAAGATGGGCATGCCGTCTTCGGCCCATTCGCACAGATCGCGCACCGCGCCGTCTATCACCAGGCCGCCGAGCTGCTTGGCCACGCAGGTGGTGCGCATCAGGCCGCCGACCAGGGCCTGCGAGACATCTCCGCCGCCGTCAATGACCAGCACATCGCCGGGCTCGACCATCATCAGCGCCTTGTGGATCATCAGGTTGTCGCCGGGGCGCACGCGCACCGTCACGGCCGGGCCGCACAGCACGGTCTCGAGCCGGCGATGGTATTGGCGCAGGCCCAGGGTGCCGACGTTGCGGCTCATGGAGTCGCCAATCGCCGCCACCGGCATGTCGCGAAAGGCGGCGACGGTCTCGGCGTCAGGGCCGGCGGCGCGGGGGTTGATGCGGTAGCCTGCGGGCCACGAAGGGGTAGTGCTCATCGGATGCTCTGGTGGTCTTGGGAAAACACCTGCGGGTTCACGCAGGCGCAAAGATCGGGGGATTGGCCGCGGAGAAAGCCCAGCACGTTGCGCGCCGCGCCCGTGGCCATGCCTTCAAGCGCCGCCGCGGTCGAGCCGCCCACATGGGGCGTGAGCACGACGTTGGGCAGCGCGGCCAGCGCGCTGCCGGCCGGCAGGGGCTCGACGGCCATGGTGTCCAGGCCGGCGGCAAACAGCGCGCCCGAGCGCAGCGCCGCGATCAGCGCCGGCTCGTCAATGACTTCGCCGCGCGCGGTGTTGACCACGATCGCGCCGCGCGGCAGCAGGGCCAGCCGGGCGGCATCGAACAGGCCGCGCGTATGCGCGTTCAGCGGAATGTGCAGGCTCAGCACGTCGGCGCGCGGCAGCAGGCTGTCCAGCGCGGCGTGCAGCGCCACGCCCTCGACGGGGCTGGCGCCGCGCAGTCCGGGATCGAAGGCTTCGACTTCCATGCCCAGCGCCAGCGCCACCTTGGCGACGCGCTGGCCCACCTGGCCAAAGCCGACCAGGCCCAGGCGCCGGCCCGCGAGCTGCACGCCGTCCTGGGCGCGCGTCCAGCGGCCGGCGCGCAGCTCGGCGTCCAGCAGCGCGACCTTGCGCGCCGCGGCCAGCATCAGACCCAGCGTGAGTTCGGCCACCGACTGCGCGTTCGCGCCCGGCGTCACATAGACCGGAATGCCGCGCTCGCTGGCCGCGGCGACGTCGATGTTAGGCACGCCCACGCCATGCTTGGAGATGACTTTCAGCGTCGGGCAGGAACGGATGGCGTCGCCCGACAGCGCGACGGTGCGCGAGATGACGGCGTCCACCGGCTCGCTGGCCAGGATCTGCGCGACCTCGGCGGCGTCGTTGCCGTCGCGCATGAACAGCAGGCGGCAGCCCGCGTCCTCGAGAATGCGCTGGCCCGCGGGGGCAAGCTTGGGCGCGGTGATGAAAATCGTGAAGGCCATGTTGTCTCTTGTTGGGGAGGTGAATCCTGTTGGAAGTGGATTCTGCGCAGCGCAATTCATTCGGTCTATTGAATAATGGTGATTGACCCATTTCTTTTGGTAATTGATGAAAGCGCCCCATGGACCTGCATCTGCGCGATCTGCGCTACTTTGAAGCCGCGGCTGAAATGGGCCACTTCGGCCAGGCGGCCGAGCAGCTCGCGCGCAGCCAGCCGGCGCTGACCAAGTGCATTCAGCGGCTGGAAGAGGCGTTCGGCAGCCCGCTGTTCGAGCGCGAAGGCCGGGGCATACGGCTCACGCCCGTGGGCCAGATGCTGCTGGGCCGGGCGCGCATGCTGCGCAACACCGCCGAGGAAGTGGTGCGCCAGGTGCAGGAGTTCGCCCAGGGCCTGGCCGGCCATGTGCGCATAGGCAGCGGCCCGGTCGCGGCCGATCACCTGCTGCCCGAGGTCTGCAGCCTGGCGCTGGAGGGCGGCCACAAGACCACGATCAGCATCGTTGTCGGCCCGAGCTGGGAGCTGCGCGAGCAGCTGCGCGAAGGCAAGATCGATCTGCTGATAGGCCTGACCATAGACGGCGACCCGACCACCATCTCCTACCCGATTGTCGAGGACGTGGTGGTCGTGGCCGCCAGCCGCAGCCACCCGGTGTTCGCCACGCCGAAGATCACCATGCAGGCGCTGCTGGCCTACCCCTGGGCCCTGCCCGCGCCCGCGATTCCCAGCCGCCTGTGGCTGGACATGGCGTTTGCGAACCAGGGCCTGGCGCCGCCCAGCGTGCAGATCGAGGCCAGCTCCATTGCCCTGCTGCCGCGCATGATTGCGCGCACCCATCTGCTGAGCTTTGTCTCGCGCCACACCTTGGAACTGCCCGGCGGCGAGCACCTCGAGGAAGTGCGGCTGGAGGCCACGACGCTGCGGCGCAAGCTGGGCGTGACGGTGCGCCGCGCGGGCGAGCTGTCGCCCGCGGCGCAGCGCATTGTCGAGCTGCTGCGCTCCCAGGGCGCGGCCCTTGCGGCGGCTTGCTGAATCAGGGCCGGCCGTCCAGCAGATCGACTTCCGTGCGCATGTCCTGCACCAGGCGCTGCACCGCGGCGCCGTCCAGCAGGCTGCTCATGCCCACGGCCACGACGGTGTGCGTGAGCTGCCGGCGCGCATTGAACACCGGCAGCGCCACCACCGTGAGGCCGCGCACGAAATGGTCGCGGTCCAGCGCCCAGCCCTGGCGCCTGGCCAGTTCGACTTCGTTGCGCCAGATGGTGAAGCCGGGCGCGTCGTCCCAGGCAATGGCGGCGTAGATCTTCTTGAGCTGCGCCGGGCTGGCATCGAGCTCGGCGGCAATCAGCCGGCCCGTGGCGCTGACCAGGCTGGAGAACTGGCTGCCGACATCGGTGTGCAGCCGAAACGGCTGATTGGACTTCGACAGCGCCAGCACCACCACGCTCTGGTGCTGGGTGACTTCGACACCCATGGCGGTGACGCCATGCGCGGCCGCAAGCCGGTCCAGGCCGGGCTGCACGCGCTGGGCAAAGCTGCCGCCTTCGAGCACGCTGCGCGCCAGGCTGATCATTCCGCCGGCCAGCGTATAGCGCTTGGTCGCGCTGTCCATCTGCACCAGATCCTCGCTGACCAGCACGCGTAGGATATGCAGGCAGGTGCTGGGCACCAGGCCCAGTTGGTCGGCTATGGCCTTGACGCCCAGCCCGGGCTGGCTTTCGCCCAGCAGGCGCAAGATGGCAATCGATCGGCTGACGGCGGGCACGGGCCGCACGCGCTGGGCCTTGGGTTGACTCGGTTCACTGACCATGCTGCGGGTTTTCTGCGGGCTGCGACGCAATGTCGGGCTGTCCAGCTTACCCGATGCGGCGCGCGCCAACGGCGTCCAGGCCATGTCCAGCGAAATCATGGTGCGCTCCTGGGTGGGGCGGCCTTCATGATGGCCTGGGCCTGCAGCACCGGCGCGCCGTCCACGCTGGCCAGGCCCTGCAGGAACAACAGGCTGCGCGTGCGCTGCGTGATGCGGGCGCGCACTTCGACAAAGCCACCTTCGGCCACGCCGGCCAGGAAATGGCTGTCAAGCTGCAGCGTCAAACAGGGCACGCGGCCCGCGGCCTGCCAGGCAACGGTGCTCAGCGCATGGTCGACCAGCGTCAGCAAGGCGCCGCCATGCAGCATGCGCGCCGGATTGAGGTGCTCGGCCCGCACCTGCAGGCCATAGGCCCAGTCATCGCCCTCGCGCCGGCTCCACAGCGGGCCGGCCAGGCCCATGAAGCCGGGCAGTTCGTGCGGTTTCCAGCCTTGGGCCTGCGCTTGCATCGCTACGCCCTCAATCAGCCTTCAAGCCCGCCGTGGAAATCACCACCTGCCACTTCTGGCGTTCGCTGCGGCCAAAGGCCTGCAGGGATTCCGGCGTGCCGCCCGCGGGCTCGAAGCCCAGCTCCAGCAGGCGCTGGCGCGTTTCGGGGCGCTGCAGCGCCTTGTTGAACGCGGCGTTGAGCGTCTGGATGATCTGCGCTGGCGTGCCCCTGGGCGCGTACAGCGCATTCCAGGCAATCACGTCGAAGTCGGGAAAGCCCTGCTCGGCCACCGAAGACACGCCGGGCACCAGCGAGCTCGGCTGGCGCGATGTCACGGCAATCGCCCGCAGCTTGCCCGACTGCAGGTGCGGGCGCAGGCTGGTCGGGGTGTCGACAATCGCCGTGAGCTGGCCGCCGATCAGATCGGTGATCGCAATGCTCGCGCCCTTGTAGGGAACGCCGAACAGCGGCACGGCCGAACGCTCCTTGAGCAGCTCGACGACCAGGCGCGCGCTGGTGCTGGGCAGGGCGATGTCGGCGCTGCGCGGCGCGGTCTTGACCGCGTCGACCAGCTGCCTGGCCGTGGTCAGCGGCGAGCTGCTGGCCACGGCCAGCACCATGGGAAAGGTGCCGACCATGACCACCGGCTCGAAGTCATGGCCGGCGTTGAAAGGAATCTTGGTGTAGAGAAACTCGTTGAGCACATGGGTGGCGTTGGTGCCCATGGTCAGCGTATAGCCGTCGGGATGGGCCTTGGCCGTGGCCTCGGTGCCGACGTTGCCGCCGGCGCCGGGGCGGTTGTCGATGATGATGGGCTGGCCCAGATCGCGCGAGATCTGGTCGGCGAGATAGCGCGTGGCGATGTCCGTGCCCTGGCCCGCCGGATAGGCGACGATGATCTTGATGGGTTTCGATGGATAGGTCTGCGCCTGCAGCGCGGCCGAAGCCACCAGGCCGATGATCGCGGCCCATCCCGATACGATGCGTTTCATGTCTGTCTCCTTGTGATGCCAACTGTTTTTCCTGCGCGGGGCCTGGCCCCGCGCAGCGGCTTTTCTTCTGTGGATCAGTGTTGGGGGGTGGCATGGCCCTCCTGCATTCTGCGGGCCGGCGCCTGGGGCTGACCCTCGGGCCGACCCTCGCCCTGCTCTTGACCTTGCCCCTGCCGGCTGCGCGCCAGCACGGCGGCCCGGTCCTGGTCGAGCCGCGGCGGCGCCGCGCCCGGCACTGCAGGCGTGCCCATGAGCCGCACCGGTGAGCGTATGCCCTGGTAGTCGCCGCGCCGCACCAGCAGCTGCCGGTGCTGGGTATGCGGATGCTCGAGCGCGGCGGCCACGCTGTTGACGGCCGCGGCCGGCACGCCCTGGGCCATCAGCGCCTCGGCCCAGACTTGCGCCGGCCGGGTCGCAATCGCCGCCTCGATGGCCGCGTACAGCGCGTCGCGCTGGCCCAGACGCTGGGCGTTGCTGGCAAAGCGCGGGTCGGCGGCCAGCGCGGGCTCGCCCAGCGCGGCGCAAAAGCGCGCGAACTGCGCGTCGTTGAGAATGCCTATGAACAGCTCGCCGTCGGCCGCGCGGAACTTGTCGTAGGGCACGATGTTCGGGTGGGCGCTGCCCAGCGGCGCGGGCACTTCGCCCGAACAAAGCCAGTTCGCGCCATGCGGCAGCAGCAGGCTGATCGCGGTGTCGTAGAGCGTGGCCTCGACGCGCTGGCCCAGGCCGTCGCGCGCGCGCGCCTGCAGCGCCATCAGGATGCCGCTGAGCGCGACATAGCCCGTGAGGTGATCGACCACGGGAATGCCCACCTTGGTCGCGCCGCTGCCTTCGCTGCCGTTGATGCTCATGATGCCGCAGGCCGCCTGCAGCACGGCGTCATAGCCCGGCAGCCCGCCCAGCGGACCGTCGGCGCCAAAGCCGCTGATGCTGCACAGCACCAGCCGCGGGTAGCGCGCGGCCAGCACTTCCTCGTAGCCCAGGCCCCAGCGCTCCAGCGTGCCGGGAACGAAGTTCTCGACCAGCACGTCGGCATTTGCCAGCAGGCCGTGCAGCACCTGCTGGCCGTCGGGCGTGGACAGATCCAGGCTGATCGACTGCTTGCCGCGGTTGAGCGCGGAAAAGTACGCGGCCTGCTGGCTGGGCGTATAGGGCGGGCCCAGCCGGCGGGTCTCGTCGCCCGCGGGCGGCTCGACCTTGGTCACCTCAGCGCCATGGTCGGCGAGAATCTGCGTACACAGGGGCCCGGCCAGGACCCTGGTCAGGTCGACGACCCTGAGCCCCTGCAAGGCGCCTGCGCGTTCCATGGCTCAGGCTCCGCGGCTGGGCAGGACCACGACGCCGCCGCCAAGCACCGACAGCTCGTTGTCCTGGTTGTGCGCGATCTGCTCGATCTCGACCATGTGCTTGCCGTCCTCGACAAACTTGCGCACCACCTTGCCGGTGATGAACACCATGTCGCCTTCGGGATTGTGGCGGCGGATCTTGCAGCTGGCCTTGTGCAGGAAGCCGCTGTCGCCCATCCAGTTGGTCAGGTGGTGGGTCAGCCACGAGGTGCGCTCGGGACCGTAGTCGTAGGCACCGGGCGCGCCGACTTCCAGCGCGAAGTCCTCTTCCCAATGCACGCGCTCGGGCACGTCGGGAATGCCGAAGCGGTTCTTGATGCCCACGCCCGGGTGGGCGTCGATCAGCTTCCAGGCCAGCTTGTTGGCGCGGATGTAGAGGCCGCCCCAGCCCTGGGCATAGGCAATGAAGCCGGTCACGGTCATCGGGCCCTTGAACATCGTCGGCAGGGCCTCGCCCTCCTTCACATCCTCCCAGTAGCGCGGCACGGCGCCGCGCACTTCCTCCTTGCGGTAGAGGTCGAAGGCCGCGGCCAGCTCCTCGTCGGTGTAGCTGCGCTGGCCGCGCTCGCGCGCCGCATCGTACTTGGTGCCGACCTCACGCGCATGGTCGCGCTCGGTGCGAAAGCACCAGCTGTCGGCCTCGGCCACCTTGTCGCCGTCCTGGTTGAAGAAATCCACGTGGTAGATCTGCTGCACGGCGCGGCCGGCAAAACGCGTCTGGTGTTCGATCAGGTCCTTGAGATAGGCCTCGGTGTGGATCTCGTCGTTGCGCCGCACGGGCTTGTGCCAGGTCCAGTCGGCACCCGACCACATCGCATGCACGCCCGGCAGGCCGCCGACATAGCCCGAAACAATGCGGCTGGTCGAGAACAGGAAGCTGGGCAGCGCGACAATGCCGCCGTAATGCGACTTGGCCGCGTAGTCGGGGTCGCACCACAGCGGGTTGTCGTCGCCGATGCCATGGGCGTAATGGCGGATGTTGTCGCGCGTCGCCTCGTGGCACCAGGGCTCGACGGTGTGGCCTATCTTGACGCCTATGCGCTGGCGCAATTCGTCGAGTCCGCTTTCGGTGATCTTGGGGAAATTGCGCTGGGCTTTCATGTCCATGGTGATGGCTCCTGGTTGAGAAATGGGGAATGGGGAAATGGCGCGGTGACGCATTCAGCCGGCAGTGCTGGACGGCCCTTCGACAAGCTCAGGGCGAACGGGGCGCAGCTCAGGGCGAACGGGGGGCGGCTCAGGGCGAACGGGGGGCGGCTCGGGGCGAACGGGAAGCGGCTCGGAGCGAACGGCCAAGGGCCCGGGCGCCGAACCGTTCGTCCTGAGCCCGTCGAAGGATGAATGGCCTTGCCCTGCCAGCTCGCGCTCGCGCAGCACCTTGCGATGCACCTTGCCGGCCGGGGTCTTGGGCAGCTCGTCGACCAGGGCCACATGGCGCGGGTATTCGTGCTGGCTCAGCTTGGTCTTGACCAACTCCTGGATTTCGCCGGTGAAGGCGGCGATGTCGGCCGCCGGGCGGGTGCTGACGATGAAGGCCTTGACGACCTGGCCGCGCAGCGCGTCGGGCACACCGATCACCGCGGCCTCGAGCGCGTCGGGGTGCATCAGGATCACGTTCTCGATCTCGACGGCGCTCATGGTCCAGCCCGCGGATATGATCACGTCGTCGGCGCGGCCGCCGTGATAGAAGTAGCCGTCGGCATCGATGCGGCCCAGGTCCTTGGTCGGCAGCCACTGGCCGCGGCGCAGCACCATCAACTGGCCCGTGACGCCGGGCGCGCAGGGCTTGCCGTCATCGCCCTGCACCTGCACCTCGGTGCCCGGCACGGCCTTGCCCAGCGCGCCTTTCTTGACCGGAAAATCGGGCGCGCCGGGGTAGCTGGCCAGCACCACGCCGATCTCGGTCGTGCCGTACATGCTGCAGACTTCCAGGCCGAAGGTGGCGCGCACGAAGTCGGCGGTGTCGTCGTCTATGGGCTCGCCGGTGAACGACAGCTTCTGCAGCGCAAAGCGGTAGTCGCCGGCCTTGCCGCAGTTCTTCATCATGCGGTAGTGGGTCGCGGCCGCCGACATGTTGGTGAAGCGGTGCTCGGCCAGGCCCTGCAGCAGGCGCTCGGCGTTGAAGCGCCCGCTGTATGCGCCCACCGTGAGGCCCAGCGCCAGCGGCGCAAGCGTGCCATGCCACAGCCCATGGCCCCAGGCCGGCGACGACGGGCAGAAGTAGCGCTCGCCGGGGCGTATGCCCGTGCCGTAAAGCGCGGCCACCATCAGCGTCACCAGCGCCTTGTGCGAATGCTTGACGGCTTCGGGCAGCTCGCGTGTCGTGCCCGAGGTGTACTGGAACACCGCCAGGTCCGCTGCCCTGGACTGCGTCTGGTAGCGGGCGGGAAAAGCCGTGAGGGATTGCGCGAACCCGGCGTCGAACACCTGCACCGGCGGGTGGCCGGGAAAGCGCGCGGCGTCCTGCTTCTCGGCATTGGTGATCAGCAGCGCGGGCTGGCAGTCCTGCACCCGCAGCCGTATGCCGTCGGGGCCGAACAGCGTGAACAGCGGCACGGCAATCGCGCCGCGCTTGATCACGCCGAACATCGCGGTGTAGAAGGCGCGCGAAGGCTCGAGCATGATCGCCACCCGGTCACCGGCCTGCACGCCGCTGGCCTCCAGCCAGTGCGCCAGCCGCGACGAGTCTTCGGACAGCTGGGCAAAGCTGATGACTTCCTCGCCGCCGCCGGCCTGGACCACGATCAGCGCGTCCCGGCCCGAGGCCGCATGGCGGTCCACGCATTCATGGGCAATGTTCAGCGCATCGCGGTTTCCGTCAAACAGGTCCCAGAGCCGTTCGGGGGAAAACTGGATCTGCGCATCGGCGTAGCTCTGGTAGTCGGTCAGTGATTTCATGGCGGCATCCAACGTCAGTGAGGGGTTGAATGCAGTTTTCTCCCGCCGGCTGCTTTTGTCAAATACGACTTCTATTTGTCTATAGACAAATACAAGCAAAATCCAAGTGCGTGAATGCGGGCGCAAACGCAGGTCTTGAAGACCTGGGCGGGTGCATTGAGAAGCTGAAGACGGGGCGCGGGAACACCGGGAAATGCGCGTGCCTGCTGCGGGCCGCGCTCCTGTTTTTCCGGCATTCAAGCCGGCGCAAAAGTGCCGCGCGGGCATGCATGCGGGCCTGAGATGAACCCGCGAGGGCGGCGCAAAACCCCGGCACCCGCATGCGCGAGCGGCGTGCAATCAAGGGTATGTCCTAGGCAATTTGCGCGTGGACGCGGCGGCCAACGCGCGCTTGCCGCCAACCGCCCATGGCAACACAAGCTCCACTCCCACACCGCGCCCGGATTTCATCCGTTACGGTAGCAAGTGCTGGTGTTTCCCCATGCCAGATATCCCATTCCAATCCCACGAGGTGTGCAATGAACAATAACGAGCAACAACCACGTCAGCTGACACTCGACAACCAACGACTCGAAGCGGCAAAGCAAAGCCTGGACCAGGGGGCGGTGACGCCCGAGGCCGAGCAATGGCGCGAAGCCATCATCAAGCTGCTCAATGATTCGCTGGCGACCGAAATCGTCTGCGTGCTGCGCTACAAGCGCCACCACTTCACGGCCACCGGCCTGGAATCGCCGGCCATTGCCGATGAATTCCTGGTGCACGCCAACGAGGAGCAGGCGCATGCCGACAAGATCGCCAAGCGCATCGTGCAGCTGGGCGGCAAGCCCGATCTGAATCCCGACACGCTGACCAGCCGCAGCCACGCCGACTACGACGAGCAGGAAGACCTGCACGCCATGATTCGCGCCAATCTGATTGCCGAGCGCGTGGCCATCGAGGCCTACACGCAGATGATCGAGCTGATCGGCGACAAGGACCACACGACGCGCCGGCTGATCGAGCAGATCCTGGAGCAGGAGCAGGAGCACGCCGACGAGCTGTCGGACTGGATGAAGCGCGCCTGACGCGCAGCCGGTAAGTGCCCGGCGCAGGGTTGGCCATCGGCCCTGCGCCGGCGCATTTCCGGTGAATTTCCGGCGCGATTCCGGCGCAGTGCCGACGTGTTTCCGGCTCAGGCCGGGCGTATGCGCACCTGCAACTCAAGCCAGGCCAGCACATTGGCCGGCCGCGCAAACACCCCATCGGCATGGTCCGCGACGCGCTCGCCGACCGCAAACGCCAATCCGCCCAGCGCCCGCGCGGCCTGCATGGCGCTGATATCGCTGGTGTCGTCGCCTATGAACACCGGCATCCTGCCGCAATACGGTGCCTGCTGCATCAACTGCTGCAAGGCCGCCCCCTTGTCGATATGCGCGGGCAGCCATTCAATCACTTTTCTGCCTTCGCACAGCCCATGGGTGGGCAGTGCCGCGGCCAGCTGCGCGCCGAGTTCGCGAATCATGGCTTCGGCCGCGGGCGCCTGGCGCCAGTGCAGCGCCAGGCCGCAAGGCTTTTCCTCGACCAGGGCGCCGGGCCAGGGCTGCAGTGCCTGGCGGCAGCGCTGCGCCAGCGCCGCCAGCCGGGCATCGGCCGGCGCGGCCTGCAGGATCTCGGCGCCGTGGCTGCCGACCAGCGCGATGCCCGCGCCTTGCAGCAGCGGCGCCAGGTCGGCATACGCCCGGCCGCTGATGCAGGCCAGAGCGCCGTTGAGCCGCGGCGCCAGCGCGGCCAGGGTCTGCAGCAGCAGCGCACTGACCTGCACCGCGGCCGGCGTGGGCGCGATATCGATCAGCGTGCCGTCGAAATCGACAAACAGCGCTATCGGCTCAGCCAAGACCTGCCCCCGCGCCGCGCTGCGTCTGCTGAACGCCGCGTTCGAGCTGGAGCAAGAAATCGCCAAAGCCTTCGCGCGCGCGCGGATCGCGCCGCGCGCTGGTCACCACGCAGGGCGCGATGCGCCGCGCAATGCGCAGTCCCGCCTGCTCGCAGCGCCGCACCAGGCTCACGTCTTCGTGCGCCTTGCCCGGAAGAAAACCGCCGACCTGCAGATAGGCCTGGCGCGACAGCCCCAGATTGGCGCCATGCACATGCGGGTGGCCGTCGCGCGGCACCGTGGCGTGAAACGCGCGCACCACCTCGGGCGCGTAATCGCCCCAGTCGTCGACGCGCACAATGCCGCAGAACACCTCGGCGCCGCAGTTCCACTGCGCGTGCAGCCAGTCCTCGGGCACCTGGGTGTCGGCGTCGGTGCAGGCAATCCAGTCGGCGCCGCGTTCGAGGGCGCGCTGCGCGCCCGCGCACCTTGCCCGGCCGACGTCGCGCGCATCGATCTCCAGCACCTGGTCGGCATGCGCGCGCGCGATGCGCGCCGAGCCGTCATCGCAGGCATCGAGCACCACCACCAGCAGCGATTCGACGCCATGGCCTGCGAGATGCCGCATGCTGGCGCGCACCGACTGCAGGCAGGCCAGCAGGCGCTGCTCCTCGTTGTGCGCGGGAATGACAATGCCCATCATAGAAGTCCGTCCTTCTGCGCCACGCTGACGCTGCTGGCGCTCAATACGTCAATCAACAAATCATGGTCCTGGTAGCCGGCCAGGCGCGCAAAACCCGTGACTTCGGCCAGCAAGTCATGGGCAGCCGGCGCCGGCGTGATGACCTGGGCAAAGGGGTGGCGCCAGTGCGCCAGCAGCAGCACGCAGTCGGCCGAGGCCTGGATGCGGACATTGCGCGCCAGCTGGCTGAGCTGCGCCTCGCTCAGGTAGTAGGCGACATCGCACAGCAGGATCTGGTCGAAGCTGCGCGCCGGCCAGTCCTGGGTGATGTCGGCCTGCACGACCTCGACATGGGCCAGGCCCTGCAGGCGCTCACGCGCCAGCGAAACGGCTTTCGGCGAGACGTCGATGGCCAGCACATGGCGCGCGCGCGGCGCCAGCATCTGCGTGATCAGGCCGGTGGAGCAGCCGATTTCCAGCACCTGGCCGAGCTTTTCGCCCGGCAGCAGCGCGGCAATCAGCGCGCGCCGGCGCTTTTCGTACCAGTGCGTCTCATAGCCCCAGGGATCGGGCTCCTCGTGGGGCGCGTCAAAGTCAATGGCCATGGACGTAGTACTCGTGGTCGGTGGTGAACTCGGCAAGGAATTCGTCGCGGATGATGGCGCCGGCGGGCGTGGCGTCGCGGCTGAACTGCGTCTGGAACAGCGCCGCGGCGCGCTGCTTCAACGCGCGTTCGGCGGGCGCCAGCGTGATGGCGGCCACGCCCTCCTGGGCAAAGAACTGGGTGCGGCGCGCGCGGTCGATCAGCGCCCAGACCGGGTAGAAGATGCTTTGCCCCGCGGCACTGACCTGGCGCAGGCCGTGGGCCACCATTTCGTGGTCGGGATGGCCGTCGTTCCACCAGGGGGCGACGCACAGCGCATCGGCGCGGCAATGGTTTTGCAGCGCGCGCTCGACCAGCGCCGGCTGCTCCATGAGCTGCGAATCGCCCAGGCCCCAGAACGTGGGCGGCGGATAGCCAAGCAGGGCCGCGGCCTGGAGCGACTCCTGCTGGCGCGCGGCGCGCAAGGCCAGCTCCTCGTCGACCGGCAAGGCGCCAAAGCAGCGCTCGCCATCGGTCACGATATGCACTTCGACGCTCAGGCCCAGCCGCTGGGCGCAGCGTATCAGGCCGAAGCAGCCGAACACCTCGTCATCGGGATGGGGGGCCAGCACGGTGAGGGTGCGAAACCCGCGCAGCAGCATTTCAACGGGCACGGGCAGCATGGCTAGAGCTCCCAGACCACGGCCGCGGCCTGTGACAGCCGGCCCAGGCCCTCTTCGTCCTTTTCGGCATGCTGCTGCGTGCACCAGACCGCCAGATCGGCGCAGCGCTGCGCATGTTCGGCGTGGCTGCACAGCGGGCCCGGGCCCATGGCGCGCGCGCTGCGCTCTATGATTTCCGTCGCCAGGCCGCGCATGAAAGCGCGCAGCGCCTGGACTTCCTCCACCCAGGGCTGCTGCGGCGCGGCATCGATGCGCTGGGCGAGCTGGTGCAGCATGGCGCGCGCCGCGCGCAGCTGGGTGAACATCGCGCCCAGATGCGCGGCCGCATGCGGCTGGTCGGGGTGCAGCCGCTGGCGCAGCAGCTGCGCGATCTCGCAGGCCGCGCCATACCAGCAGGCCGCAATGCCCGCGCCGCCATGCCAGAAGCCCGGGCGCTGCAGATAGACGCAGCGCGCGCCAATCCAGGTGGCCGGGGTGCGCTCGAACTGCACCGTGGGCGTCGCCACATGGCGCATGCCCAGCGCCTGCCAGCCCTGGCCTTGCAGCGTGATGCCCGGCGCGCGCATGTCGACCATGGCAAAGCCAGGCTCGCCTTGCGCGTCCTCGCAGGTCAGCAGCGCATGGGTGGTGATGTCGGCGCCCGAGCACCAGGACTTGCTGCCGACCAGCACGCGCTCGGCGCCGCTGCCGTGCAGCTGCAGCGGCGCCCTGGGGTTTTCCGCGGCCCAGACGCTCCAGGTACGCGCCTGCTGCGGCGGCGAGACTTTCAGCTCCTGCAGTATGGTCAGCGCATCCCAATGGGCTTCGGCCAGCTTGCAGGCCGCGAGATCCTGCGCGGCCAGCGCGGCCAGCGCGCGCCAGCGCTGCAGCGTCGCGCCCGCGGCTGCTCCGGGTGCGGGCAGCTGCGGCGTGGCGTGCAGTGCGCGCTGGAACAGCGCGCTGCTCTGCGCGCTCATGAGCCGGTTCTCTCGAAAGCCTGGCGATGGCAGGCGAACAGATCGAACAGAAAGCGCTGGTGCCACCACTGAATGTCGTGGCTGCGCAGGCGCTTGAGCATGGCGCGGTGGCGCTGCACGCGTTCGAGCAGCGGCATCTGCAGCGCGCGCTCCAGCGCCTGGGCCACGCCGCGAATGTCGAAGGGGTTGACCAGCAAGGCTTCGCCCAGCTCCTGCGCCGCGCCGGCGAACTCAGACAGCACCAGCACGCCGGGATCATCGGGGTCCTGCGCGGCCACATACTCCTTGGCCACCAGGTTCATTCCGTCACGCATCGGTGTGACCAGCGCCACGCGCGCGAGCCGGTAGAAGCCCGTGAGCAGGCCCTGGTCGCACACGGTGTTGACATAGCGCACCGGCGTATAGCTGGGAGTGCCGTGCCTGCCATTGATCTGCGAGGTGCGGGCTTCGAGCGCCGTGCACAGCTGCTGATAGCTGGCCAGTTCGCTGCGGCTGCGGCTGGCCATCTGCAGCAGCACCGGCGATGCCGCATCGACGCTGGCGCCCAGATAAGCGTCGAAAGCACGCAGCTTGTGCTCCAGCCCCTTGCTGTAATCGAGCCGGTCCACGCCCAGCACCAGCGCCCGCGCGCCCAGCGACTGCCGCAGCTCCTGCACCGAAGATTGGGCGAAGGCCGCGGGCGCATCGTCTTCGATGCGCTGCGTGTCGATGGAAATCGGGTAGACGCCAAACTGGCTGCTGCGGCCGCGCCAATGCACATGAAAGCAATCGTCGCCCGCCAGGGTGATCTGCATCTCCGCCTGGCGGCTGCGCGCCGCCTGGAAATAATCGAGCAGATTCTTCAGGTCATTGCGGGTTTGCAGGCCCACGATGTCATAGTCCAGCAGCCCCGCAAACAGCTCCGCATGGCGGGGAATCGCGCGCAGCAGGTCGGGCGGCGCAATGGGAATATGGTGAAAGTAGCCGATTGCACCCGAAAAGCCGCTGTCGCGCATGGCCTGAGCGGTCAGCAGCAGATGGTAGTCATGCACCCAGACGAAGTCGTCGTCAGCGGCGCAGGCCAGCACTTCATCGGCAAATCTGCGATTGACCTGCCGGTAGACCGCAAAATATTCCTCGGAAAAATCCAGATAATCAGGACGCGAATGGCAAACAGGCCATATCACGGAATTGGAAAACCCCAGATAATAATCAGAATATTCCTGCTCGGTCAGCGAGAAAACACTGTAATCTATATTCCCAACGGCGCCGGATTGCCTCTGGCAGTCTGCTGATATCGCTCCGCTCCAGCCTATCCATGTGCCCTGCACCGTCTCGAACGTATCCTGCACCGCAGTCGCGAGCCCGCCTGGTTGTGGACTTTCGTCATGACAGACCCGGTTCGAGACAATAATCAATTTCATTTTTAATAACGGATAGCGCTTGATATGCTCAAACTGACTTTCCATTATTGCCCTGGATGAAATTTGAAATGTAGGATAGCTGGCCCTGTGAATGTGGGAGACCGATAAATAGCTTTCTCATTAGATAAATTCAAAGCTCATGAATTTATTCGATGACTGCGCGCGCCGCCGGCCAGCGCGACGTTTGATACGCGATGGCCGGGTCCGCGAGCGTCACGCCGAGATTGCTGTTGCGCTGCAGGGCGAAGCTCCCTTGTGGCGCAGACCGCCGGCCCGCATCAGGCCGAGCGCACAAACACCACGCCGTCCGCGTCCAGCGCCACCCAATCGCCATCGGCGATCGCCACGCCGCCCAGCGCCAGCGCGCCGTGCCGCGTTTCGGCGTGCGACTGGGCCGGCGCACGCCGCGGCACCGCGCCCAGCGCCAGCACCGCGAAATCCAGCCCGGCCAGCGCCGCAACGTCGCGCACCGCGCCGTGCACGATCACTCCGCGCCAGCCGTTGGCCAGGCCCAGCCGCGCCATGCGTTCGCCCAGCACCGCCACGCGCAGGCCGCCGCCGGCGTCGGCCACCAGAATGCGTCCTTGGCCCGGCGTGTCGAGCAGCGCGCGCAGCGGACCTGCGTCCTCGAACGCCTGCACGCAGGCCATCGGCGCGCCCGCGGCCTGCAGCCCGCCATAGGAGCGCCAGGGCAGATGGCAGACCCGGGCCTGCTCGCCCAGCCGATCGCACAGATCGGCCGTGGCTTCGCCCGGGAGAATGGGAGTCGGCGCGCCGTCAGTCAAGCGTGGCTCCCGATTGCTTCACCAGCTTCTGGTGCTTGAGCAGCTCGGCCTGGAAGAAGGCCGGCGCGGCGTCCGGGCCTATGGACAGCAGCGACAGCCCCTGGCCGACCACGGCCGCATGGGCTTCGGGCGAGGCCATGGCCTTGGCGATCGCCGCCGCATATCCATCGACCTGGCCCCTGGGCAGGCCCGCGGGCGCGATCAGCGCGACCCAGGCGTCAAAAGCGTATTTGGGCACGCCGGCCTCGGCCAGCGTGGGCACGTCGGGCAGGGCCGCAGAGCGCTGGCAGGTGCTCACGGCCAGCGCGCGCAGCGTGCCGGCCTTGACCTGGGCCGCCACCTGCGAGATCGACACAAAGCCCAGCTGCACCTGGCCGCCTATCAGATCGGTGATCAGCGGGCCGGTGCCGCGGTAGGGCACATGCTTGATGGCTATGCCGGTTTCGCTGACCAGCAGTTCGCCCGCGAGGTGCAAGGTGCTGCCGTTGCCGGCCGAGCCAAAGTTGAGGCTTCCCGGGTGGGCCTTGGCATGGGCCAGCAGTTCGGTCACCGACTTCACGGGCAGGGCCGGATTCACGGCCAGCACCAGCGGCACCGTGGCCAGCACCGCGATCGGCGTGATGTCCTTGAGGCTGTCAAAGGGAATCGATTTGTAGATGCCGGGATTGATCACGTGGTTGGACGAGATCATTCCCAGCGTCATGCCGTCCCTGGGCGCCTTGACCAGCTGGGCCGTGCCGGTGATGCCGCCGGCGCCGGCCAGGTTCTCGACCACCACGGCGTGGCCGGTGGCGCGGCCAAAGCCAGGCGCCGCCGCGCGCGCAATCGCATCCACGGTCGAGCCCGCGGCCAGCGGCACGATCAGCCGTATCGGCCGGGCGCTGTTGACTGCCTGTGCCAAGGCGCCGACCGGCGCCGCGCAGGCCGCAAGCAAGGCCGTGGCCAGCAGCGCGCGCCGCGCCATGAATGTAGTGTCTTTCATCGTCTTGTCTCCTTGGTTTTATGGGTGGACGGGGCCGGTCTGCGCCGGCCCTCGCCATGGAGCGCGCGCTGCGCTCAGCGGTGGCGCGCCTGCAGCTGCTCGAACGACAGCAGTTCTCCGGCAATCGCACTGGCCGCCACCGTCGGCGGGCTCGCGAGCCACACGCTGCCGGGGCCGCCGCGGCCGGGGAAGTTGCGGTTGATCGCGCTGACCGTGACCTGGTCGGCGCGCTGCGAGCCCCCGGGCCCGCAGTTGCCGCAGGCGCCGCACGAGGGCTGCAGAATGCGCGCGCCCACGCGCTCGAATGCGTCCATGTAGCCCGCGGCGATGCAGTGATCGCGCACCGCCGTGGTGCCGAACTGCAGGTAAAGCGACACGCCGGGCGCGACGCGCAGCCCGCGGTCCGCAGCCCAGCGCAGCACGGCGTGGTAATGCACGAAATCCTCGCGCTTGCCCGCGGTGCACGAGCCGCCGTAGGCGATGTCTATGCGCAGCGGCGCGGCGACATCCGCCAGCGCCAGGCCGTTGCCCGGATCGCCGGGCGCCGCGACCATGGGCGGCACACCCGCGCAGTCGATCTCCAGCACCTGGGCGTACTCGGCGCCGGCATCGCTTTGCATCCAGTCTTCGAGCCTGAAGTCGACGCCGCGGCGCTCGCGCAAAAAGCGCAGCGTCTGCTGATCGGGCGCGACGATTCCCGTCAGGCCGCCGAGCTCGGCCGTCATGTTGGTCAGCGTCGCGCGCTCGTCGATCGACAGCGCCTGCACGCCCTCGCCGACAAATTCAAACACCTTGCCCACGCCGCCGCCGGCGCGGATGAACGGCTGGGCCAGCAGGTGCAGCACCAGGTCCTTGGCGGTGACGCCCGCGGCCAGCCGGCCGTTGCAGCGCACCAGCAGCGAGGCCGGCACCGTGAGCCGCACCGCGCCCGTGACCAGCGCATTGGCCATGTCGGTCGTGCCCACGCCAAACGCCACGCAGCCCAGCGCGCCGCTGTGCGGCGTGTGCGAATCCGTGCCCACGACCAGCTGGCCCGGCAGCGCGTAGTGCTCGGCGACCATGGCATGCGAGATGCCGGCCGCGTCGCTGGCCTGGTCGTCCAAGGCTTCGGCCTCGGTCAGCGTGCGGTGCGAGCGCAGGCCGTATTCGGCAACAAAGGCGCGCTGGGCCTGGACCATGCGCTGCACGTTGGGCACCAGACCGGCGCGCACATGGGCCGGGCTTTCCTCGACATACGAGGTGTGGTCCTCGAAGACGATCACCGAGCCGGGATCCTGCAGCGCCAGCGGCCGGCCCAGGCTGGCATGCAGCATGTGCGCGGCCATGCCGGTGTAGTACTCGTGGATGAAGCGCCAGTCGGCGCGCACGAAGATTCCTGCGCCCACGAGCGGCGACGCGGGCGTCAGCGCCGTCGCCAGCGCATGGCGCGCGACGATCTTCTCGAACAGCGTCTGCGGACCGGGTGCCGCGTCACTGGCGCTCTCCTTGATGGCGCGCATGTGCGCCTGGCCAAAGCGCAGCAGCCCGCCGCTGCGCAGTATGGCCGCGGCCAGCGCATCGCGCCCCGCGAGCAATTCCTCCAACGGGATGGCTTCTCCCGCGGCAATGCGCTCGATCAGGCCCAGATCGGTGGACGTGAACAGCCCGATGTTGTCGGCGTTCTGCCGGTAGATGCGCTCGAAGCTTTCGGCAATCACCAGTCGCACGCCGGCCAGCTTCTCTGCCGTGGGGCTGTGCTCGCGCGACGAGCCCTTGCCGTAACGCTTGCCCGCGACCACGACTTCGATGCCCGCGGCGCGCACCGCGTCCGCGCCAATCGGCAGGCTGTCGCCGGCCTTGAAGCCGGTGTAGGGGTAGCGGCCCAGCTGCTCGTCGTAGTGCGTGAGAATCGGCAGCGGCGTGATCTCGTCGGTCGATACGTCATCGCGCAGCGGCATGGCCTGGGCCAGCGCCCGGGTTTCGCCGCGCAGCACGGCCTCGACCGCTGCCGGCGACTGGCTCAGGAACAGAATGCGCGCATTGAAGCGCAATGCGGCGGGTGTGTGGATGGGTGGGGAATGGGGTTTGTCAGCCATGCGCCATGCTGGCGCGCCGGGGCCTGCAGGCCAAGCGCCAACACGGCAAGGGGGGTCGCGCGAAATGCGCGATCGGGACTTACCCCGGGGCTGGCTGCTTGAGGCTGTCGATCAGTGCCTGCGTGGCGCGCGGCTGCGGCGAACGGTGCAAGGCGTAGAGGTGCAGGCTGCGCGCGGCCCAGGACGCAGCCAGTGGACGGCGCGCGAAATGCGCGGCACCCGCATAGGCCGCGGCCGCGCTGTGCGGCACCACCGCCACGCCCATGCCGGCTTCGACCATGCGGCATACGGCATCGAAGCTGCTGACCGACACCGTGGGCGCGAACACCCGGCCCAGCGCGAGCGCACGCGCCGTGAGTTCGCGGTCCAGCGCCCCGCCCTGGTGGATGCCTATCAGCGCATGGTCCAGCGCCTGGCCGAAATCGACGCTGGCCTGGGCCGCGAGCGCATGCGCAGCGGGCACCACCACATACAAGGGGTCCTGCGCGAAATGCCAGGCGTCCAGGCCCGCGGGCGCGTCCACCTGCACGCCCACGCCGACATCGGCGCGGTCGTCGAGGCAGGCGCGCAGCACGTCTGAGGTGTCCATTTCATGCAGCGCCACGCGCACCTGCGGATAGGCCGCCATGAAGCGCTTGAGGCGCTCGGGCAGAAAGCCTATGACCGACGACATGTTGGCGTACAGCCGCACCGTGCCGCGCACCTCGTCGCCTTCGGACTGCACTTCGCGCACCAGCGCCTGCAGGTCTTCGTCTATCTGCAGGCCGCGCGCGAGCACCACGCGCCCGGCATCGGTCAAGGACACGCCGCGGGTCGAGCGCACCAGCAGCGGCCGGCCGAACGCATGCTCCAGGTCGGCAAGCCGCCGGCTCAGCGCCGAGGCCGCGATATGCTCTTGCGCCGCCGCGCGCACGATGGAGCCGGCCTGGGCGGCGGCGACAAAAAGGCGCAGGCTGTAGGGATCGACGCGGCGGGGGGTCTGCAAGGGGGCGCACTCCTGGAACAGGCAGCATTGTCCCATGGCGAGCACGCAGACCATTCAAGACCGCCCTGCCCTGGCTGCGCGCGCGCCTGAAACTTTAGCGGCTAAAAAAAGGGCGCGCGCGCCCCCGGGGCTCAGCCCAGCGCCTGCAGCTGCTGCTGGCGCTTGGCATGGCGCACCAGCGCGTCCATCTGCGACTGCACGAAGCCGCGCGTCGTGGAGTCGGTGCACTGGCCGTCGGCGTCGAACTTCTGGTTGGCGAAACCGACGAACACTTCGGGCTTGACCAGCACGGCGGCATTCATGAACAGCAGCACCTTGCGCAGGTCATACTGCACGCGTGCGCCGCCCAACGGGCCGGGAGTTGCCGACAGAATGGCCACGGGCTTGTCGAGCAGCGGCTGGTCGTCGCCGCGCGAGACCCAGTCGATCGCATTCTTGAGCATTCCCGGAATCGAGAAGTTGTACTCGGGCGTGGCGATGATGACGGCATCGGCCTTGCGTATGCGTTCGCGCAGCGCCGACACCGCGGGCGGCAGGCCCTTGGCCATCACATCGGAGTTGAACGCCGGCACCTCGTCCCAGGCAACGACATCCAGGCTGGCGCCCGCAGGCAGGCAGTCGCCCGCGAGATTGAGCAGCATGCGGTTGATGGATTGGCCGCGCAGGCTGCCACAGATTCCGACGATGTCCATGAAAATTTCCTTGAAGGTCACAAAAAAAAGGGCTGCGTCCGCAAGCCTGCGGCGCAGCCCCGCGATTGTCGCGTGAAATCAGGTCTGCAGTGGAATGCCGACCTGCTGGATGACATCGCGCCAGCGCGCGATTTCGCTGCTGACCATGGCGCGCATCTGCTCGGGCGAACTCGGCGTCGCGGCGCTGCCGGCCTGGGCCAGGGCCTGCTGCAGATCGGGCGCCTTGAGCGCCTTGTGGATTTCGGCGGCGAGCTTTTGCACCACGTCCGCGGGCGTTCCCGCGGGCGCGGCCAGGCCCAGCCAGGAGCGCACCTCGAAGCCCGGCAGCACCGCGGCGACCGTGGGCACGCCCGGCGCCGACGGCCAGGCCTCGGCACTGGTCACGGCCAGCGCGCGCAGCCGGCCCGACTTGATGTGCGGCGCGGCCACGGTGAGCGTGTCGGTGAGCACGTCGACGTCGCCGGCGATCACCGCCTGCACCGGCGCGCCGCCGCCGCGATAGGGTATGTGCAGCAGCTTGACCTGGGCGCTCGCGCCCAGCAGCTCACCGACCATGTGCTGCGTCGAGCCCACGCCCACCGAGGTGAAGCTGATCTTGTCCGAATCCTTGCGCGCCATGGCCAGCAGTTCGGCCAGGTTCTTCGCCGGATGCTCGGCGCGCACCGCGACAACGAAAGGAAACGACGACACCGTGGACAGGAAAGCAAAGTCCTTGACCGCGTCATAAGGCATGGACTTGCGCAGCGCCGCCGACACGGTGTGCGCGCCCGTGAGCATCACCAGGCTGTAGCCGTCAGGCGCGGCCTTGGCCACGGCGTTGCTGGCAATGGAGCCGCCCGCGCCGCTCTTGATTTCCACGACCACGGGCTGCTTGAGGCTTTCCTGCAGCTTCTGGCCCACGAGGCGGGCGACGACATCGGCATTGCCGCCCGCGCCGAAACCGTGGATCAGCTGTATGGGCCGGTTGGGATACGCGCCCTGGGCCCAGGACGTGAACGGCGCCAGCGAAGCGGCGCCGGCAAGCAGCGCGCTGCGGCGGGAAATGGGGGCGGTCATTTTTTTGTCTCCTTCTCTTCTTGGTTGGAAAAATGGCGCGCCGCGTCTCAGGCCGGCGCGCGCACGTAGCCGGTCTGGGCGCCGAACACCTTCTCGCGCTGCGACCAGTCGTGGGTCTCATTCCACAGCGCCAGCACTTCGGGCGCCTGCGCCTCGAACTGCGCGTAGCGCTGCGGATCGCAGGTGCGCACCGTGAGCTCCAATCTGTGGCCCGAGGGGTCGAAGAAATAGATCGAGGTGATGAAGTCGTCGTGGTTGGTCGGGCCCACGACCTGCAGGCCCTTGGCCAGCAGGTCGCGCCGCGCCTGCTCCAGCGTCTCGAGGCTGTCGACTTCGAACGCGAAATGCTGAATCCAGCCCGGCGTGTGCGCGTCGCGCCCCGAGGCTTCGCCCGCATCCTGCGGGCATTCGAAGAACGCAATGTTGCTGCCGTCCTCCATCTCGAAAAAGATATGGATGTGCGGGCTGTACTTGCCCGTGGACGGCACATGGTCCTCGCCCATCGCGTGGGCGAACTTCAGGCCCAGCACTTCGGTATAGAACTGCACGGTCTGGGCCGCGTCCTTGCAGCGAAAGGCCGCATGGTGGAGTTTCTTACATAGCATCGGGGGTCTCCTGTTGAATGGGGGTGACGCAAGGGGCTTGCCACAGCGGCGTGAAGAACGGCGCGGGCGTGAGGAACTTCGATTCCTGGCTCTGCAGCAGCGGCAGCATGCGCGCCACATAGGCCAGCCAGCGGGGCTCGGCCATCAGGCGCGCGCGCCGCGCCGCGCGTTCGTTGAGATCGACATAGGCCCACAGATGCACGATCTGGTTGAGCGGGCCGGATTCGGTGGTGTAGTAGCCGACCATGCGGCCCAGGATGCGCTGCTGCACTTCCAGACCTTCGGCTTCGTACAGCGCGAGGTAGTCGCGCCACTTGCCGGGGTGGGCGGTATAGGTGCGTTGTTCGACAAGCATGGGGTTCTCCTTCAGCCCAGGGGCGTGGCCGTGGCCGCGCCCAGCGTGGCCGTGCAGTCGCCCCAGCCTATGCCGACAAAGCCCGGGCGCTCGCTGCGCGCGCGCAGGCTCACTTCGTCGCCATCCTGCAGGAAAGTGCGCTGCTCCTGCGTCGCGGCCAGCGTCAGCGGCTGGGCGCCGCCGCGCGTGAGCTCCAGCAGGCTGCCCAGCGCGTCGGCGCTGCTGCCCGAGATCGTTCCCGAGCCCAGCAGATCGCCGGTATCGAGCGCGCTGCCGTTGCTCGTGTGGTGGGCAAGCATCTGCGCAAAGCTCCAGTAGAGCGTCGCGGCGTTCGAGCGCGACAGCCGCTGCGCGGGCAGCTGCTGCTCGCGCATGCGCGCACTGCGCAGCAAGGCCTCGATCGCCACATTCACGCCGCCCAGCGCCTGGTCGGCGGCATCGAACAGATGCGGCAGGGGCGCGGGATCGCCGGGAGCGCGCTGCGCCATGGCCTGGCGAAACGGTGCCAGCGCCTGGGCCGTCACCACCCAGGGCGCGACGCTGGTCGCAAAGCTCTTGGCGAGAAACGGCCCCAGCGGCTGGTATTCCCAGGCCTGGATGTCGCGCGCCGACCAGTCGTTGAGCAGCGAGAAACCAAACACATGCTGCCAGGCATCAGCCACGGCCAGCGGCCTGCCGGTCTGCGAAGGCGCGCCGATATAGATGGCCAGCTCCACTTCGTAATCCAGGCGCTGGGCCGGCGCGAACACCGGTGCAGCCTGCTCCGCGGCCTTGAGCTGGCCCCAGGGCCGCTGCACCGGAGCGCCGCCCACGCGCACGCTGTTGGCGCGGCCGCTATAGGCCACGGGCACATATTTGTAGTTCGGCAGCAGCGGCGCATCGGGGCGAAACAGCCGGCCCGCATTCGTCGCGTGGTGCACCGACGCAAAGAAATCGGTGTAGCCGCCGACCTTCACGGGCAGATGCAGCTCCACATCGGCCAGCGGGTGCAGCGCCTGGGCGATCGCGTCGCGGTGCTGCGACTGGCCCGCGCTCAGCAGGCGCGAGAGTTCGGCGCGCAGCGCCGCGGCATGGGCCTGGCCCAGCGCCATCAGCGCATTGAGCGTAGTCGCCGCGCAGGCCTGGGCGGCTTCGGCGGCCAGACCGTGGAGCAGCGGCGCGCAGGCCGCGACATCGAGAATCCGGTCGCCAATGCCCACGCCGCAGCGCCGCGCGGCCGCAGCGCCGCGCATGCTGAACACCGCGAACGGCAGGTTCTGGATGGGGAAATCGGCGCCGGGCAGGTTGGCGCTCTCGACCCAGCTGCGCAGCGCGGGGTCGTGGGTGGCATTGATCAGCGAAGGGTTCACAGCGAATGCCCTCCATCGATGACGATGCGCGCGCCCGTGGCGGTGCGCAGATGCGTGGCGCAGGCCAGCACGGCCTGGGCCACATCGTCGGGCACGACCACGCGGCCCAGCGGCGTCTGCGCGGCTTTCTTCTCGAGCTCGGCGCGGCTGCGACCGCCGACGAAATCGGTGTCCACCGAAGCCGGCGACACGCACAGAAAGCGCACCGGGGCAAAGGCGCGCGCCATCGACATGGTCAGCGTGTCCAGGCCCGCCTTGGCCGCGCAGTAGGCCAGGTTGCTGCCCAGGCCCGTGAACGCCGAGACCGAGGACAGGTTGACCACGACCGCGCTGTCGGACCGGCGCAGCAGCGGCAGCAGCGCGCGCGTGACCGCATAGGTGCCGCCGACATTGGCGCAGAGAATGCTGTTGAACAGGTCGGGGTCGAGCGTGTCGGTGTCGGCATGGGCGATGCGCTGCGTGAAGCCCGCGGAGTTCACGAGTATGTCCACTTGATCGAATGTCTGCGCAAGCCATTGCGCGGCCGCGGCGTGGCTGGCCTGGTCTTCAAGCCCGATGCGCAGCGCATGGTGCGCGCCGGGCAGCTCGCGGCACAGCGCCTGCGCGCGCTCCAGGCTCAGGTGGTAGCCGATCACCACGGTGGCGCCGGCGCCGGCCAATGCGCGCACCGTGGCCGCGCCTATGCCGTTGCTGCCGCCGGTGACGAGCGCGATCTTGCCGCGCAGGGGGGAATGCTGGTGTTCCGACATGGGCATGTCCAATAGTTGGATGTCAGGTTGTTGAATGGCTTTGATTGTTTTCTAATCAAGCGGCATCAGTCCCAGGCCTGTCCGTTAAATGAACACGAAAAACACTACCGAAGCCGGCTCGCTCAAGCGCGGCGTGGTCCTGCTCAAACTGCTGGCGACCGGGGGCGCACGCGGCTGTCCGTTAACCGAACTGTCTGAAAAGTCGGGCATGCCCCATCCTTCGGCGCACCGCATACTCAAGCAGCTGATGGCCGAGCGTCTGGTCGCGCACAACCGCGAGACCCACCGCTACCGGCTGGGACCGCTGGCGTTCGAGCTGGGCATTGCCGGTTCGACCATGTATGACGTGCGCGACCTGTGCGAGCCCGCGATGGCCGAGCTCGAGCGCGCGACCGAAGACACCGTCTATCTGGTGCTGCGCAGCGGTTTCGAGGCGGTGTGCATGCACCGCTGCGAAGGCTCGTTTCCCATCCGCACGCTGGTGCTGGAAGTCGGCAGCCGCCGGCCGCTGGGCGTGGGCGCGGGCGGTCTGGCCATTCTGGCGGCGATCGCGGGCGACGAACGCCAGCAGATCATCGAGCGCGTCGCGCCCGCCTTGCCGCTGTTCGGCAAGCTGACGCCGACGGCGCTGGCCGAGGCCTGCGCGCAGACCGTGGAAGCCGGCGTCGCGGTCATACAGAACCGCGTGAGCCTGGGTGTCACGGCCGTGGGCGCGCATTTCTGCAACTCCATGGGCCAGCCCATAGGCGCGATCAGCGTCGCCGCGCTGAGCCAGCGCATGCCGCCGGGCCGGGTGCGCAGCATCTCGGAGCGCGTGCGCGCCACGGCGCGCCAGGTCGAGCTGAGCCTGGGCGCGCCCGCCGCGGCCCGGCCCCGGCGCTAGGCGCCAGGCGCCTGCTCAACGCGCGCCTGCAGGCCGCGGGCCAATTGCAAGAAGAGCCCCACGGCTTCGGGCGAAGGGTTGAACTCCACGCTCTGACTGGCCTGGTCGCGCAAGCCGCGCAACTGCTGATAGAGCGCACGATCCTGGGCACACAGCAACTGCCCGCCGGCCTGGGTGCGGTGCTCCAGATTGCGCCAGGCCGCCAAAATCGCCTGGCGCGACGCGCCCGCCGCGGGCATCACGGCGGCGGCCATGCTGCCCGCGCCCGCGGGAATGCCCGCAGCCAGCAGCTTGAGTTGCTGCTCGAACTCGAACTCGGCCGCCCCCAGCTTGCCTTTGCTCAGACGCGTGAGCAAGGCACCCAACTGCTGGCGAAAGATCAGCGCCATCGCCACGACGGCCAAGGGCCAGGCCGCGGCCTTGACCATCTCGGCGATGAAAGTGAGTGTGTCCATACGCCCTCCTGCAGCGCGTGCGTTGTCCATCAAAAAGAAAGGCCGGTCCAGGAACGGACCGACCTTTTGAATCACACTTTGCTACCACGAACACAAAGTGCGAGAACCCGGCCGGCGGAGCTCGCGCCCGCCGGCATCAGGGAACCAGCTTTTGCGCAAAGGCTCAAAGGCGCTGGCCGCCATCGGCGTGTCGCCAACCTGCTTCGCGCGGCAACAAGCAATACTTTAACTATGTTTATTTAAATATAAATAGATAAAAGCTATTTATTTTGTAGGACATCCACCAACCTGCTGCATCTGCCGCGGCATGTCGCCCAGGCCAGGACCGCAGGCCTAGCGCCTCGAATAGATGCCGTGCGCCCGGGCAAAGCGAAAGCTCGCCAGCGCCAGCGCGGTGATGCAGATCTGGGTCACCGCGCAGGAGATCACCGGGTCGTCGCCATGGCCCACCAGCAGCGTCCCCAGGGCGCCCATCGCCATCTGGCCGAAGCCGTAAAGGCCGGCGCCCGAACCCACGAGCGCGGGCACGGCCGACAGCGCGCAGCCCAGCGCCGCGGGACTGGCGAAGCCCGCGCCAAACGTCATGGTGACGGTGATGGCCAGCAGCCAGCCGGGCGTGAGCCAGCCCAGCAGATGGAAGATCAGCAGCGTCGCCGCCATGACCAGGCCCAGCCCCGCGCCCAGCAGCAAAAAGCGGTCGGCCGGCCAGCGCCCAGACAGCCGGCGCGTGAGAAACGTGCCCAGGCTCGCGCCCACAATGGTGCTGGCCGCGAACCAGCCGATGGCGCTGATCGGCAGCCCCATCTGGCCGTGCACGATGTAGGGCACCGAAGCCAGATAGGGATAGAGCGCCGACGTGATGCAGGCGCCGCCCAGCATATAGCCCGCAAAGCCCGGATGGGTGACAAGCTGGCGGTAGTCGCGCGCGATCGCGCCCACCCTGAGCGCGCGCAGATGCCGATTGGTTTCGGGCAGCAGCCGGTAGGTGAACAGCAGCATCGCACTGCCGCCCAACACCAGAAAGACATAGATCGCGCGCCAGCCGAAGTGGTCCGCAAGATAGGCACCGACAATCGGCGACAGGCCGGGACCGACCAGCGTCAGCAGATTGAGCAGCGCCAGGTCCTTGGTCACGCGCAGGGGATGCGCCGTGTCGCGCACGATCGCCCGTCCCAGCGCAATGCCCGCGGCGCCGCCCAGCGCCTGCAGCAGCCGCGCGGCGACCAGCCATTCAAGCGAAGGTGCGAACAAGGCCATCAGGCCCGCGCTGAAATAGATCGACAGTCCCAGCAGCAGCGCGGGGCGCCGGCCCAGCGCGTCGGACACCGGACCATAGATAAGCTGACCCAGCGCCAGCCCGACCACATAGAGCGTGATGGTCTGCTGCATGCTCGCGGGCGATGCGCCCAGCGCCTCGCCGGCCACGGGCAGGGCCGGCACGAAAATGTGCATCGCCATGGTGCCGCTGAGCGTGACCAGCACCAGCAGCCACAGCGGAACCCGGGTCTGCTGGGTCATGCAGGCAGCAGCACGGGCTGCATGCGCGGGTGGCGCTGGAAGAACACCGCGGCCGTGGAGCCCAGAACGATGACGATGGCGCAGAAGATGCGCACGGCCGCATCCATGCCCCAGTTGTCGGCGATCCAGCCAATGCCCAGCATGGGCACCATGCTGCCGATGTAGCCTATCACCAGGTAGGTGGACAGCAGGCCAGAGCGGTTGGCCGGCGTGGCGATGCGGTTGACCATGCTCATGCCCGCGAGCATGCTCATGCCGTGGCCCGCGGCCGTGAACAGCACGCCCAGCGCGAACAGCGTGGCCGAGCCGGCCCAGAGGTTGATCATCAGCAGGGCGTTGCTCACCGCCAGGCCCACCAGGCCCAGGGCCCCGCACCAATGCGTGGGCATGCGGCCGGCGAGAATCTGCGTGCAGGCCGACATCAGCAGGATCAGCGCAATCGCCGTGCCGCTCACGGCCGGGCCGTGCCAGGGCACGAGCTTGTCGAGAAACAGCGGCGACATCGCGGCGTAGAGGCCGAACACACCGAAGGCGAGAAACGGCAGGCTGCTGGTCAAGGCGAACGCCTTGGACGCTTCACCCGTGGGCCAGGTCAGCTTGGGCAGCACATCGCTCCACTGCAGCGGCTGCTGGTCCTTGGGAGAAGCGTTGTCGGGCAGCTCGAGCTTGGCCAGCGCCAGCAGGCCCAGCGCGGCCAGCACCAGCGTAGGAACATAGGTGGTCACCAGCGGATACGGCGCCCATTGGCCGATCACGCCGCCGACCAGCGGGCCCACGCCAAAGCCCAGCGCGATCAGAAAACCGCTCATCATCGCCACGCGCTGCACATTGCCCGGAGGCGACAGCTTGGCCAGGCCCAGCGTCGCGCTCGTGGTCACCATGCTCGACGCCACGCCAACGATCAACCGGCCCACGCTGAGGCTGGTCACATCCCAGGCAATCAGGCTGATGAAGGTGCCGATGATGGCCATGCCCAGGCCGAACATCATCACCGGCCGGAAGCCCACGCGGTCGGGCAGGCGCCCGAGGAACAGCAGCGTGCACAGCGCGCCGCCCATGTAGATCACATAGATGCGCGAAATGTCGCTGGCCTGCAGATCCCAGGCTTCCTTGTAGAGTGCGTACAGCGGGCTGATCAGCGCCGTGCCCATCACGCCGACGATCATCGCAAAACTCACCCAGGCAAAGGGCGATGCTTTCAATTTCATTTTTCTACCGTTTTTCTTCTGCTGGGCCTGGTCGAGGGTAAGAACCCAGGCCTTGTTCTTGGCATGCGAGAGGCGTCAGAACGACGCGAAGCGTTGCGAGATCTTCACCAGCACGGCGCGCGTCACCTGCTGCTCCTGCTCGGACAGATCGGCGAGCAGCGTGCGCTCTATGTCCAGGCTCTTGGCGAGAATCAGCGCCGCGGTCTCGCGGCCCTTGTCGGTCAGCGCAATGCACTTGGTGCGCCGGTCCGCAGGGTCGCAATCCCAGTCCACCAGCCGCGCCTCGCGCAACTGCGCCAGCACGCGCACCAGCGAGGAGCTGTCGAGATACAGCGCATCGGCCAGATCCTTTTGCCGCAGCGGCCCGCCCTGCTCGTACAGCACCAGCAAGGGGACGCGCGTGGCATCCGATAGGCCCAGGTCCTTGAAGCTCAAGTCGACCTGGCGGCGCCACTGCCGGTAGACGCTGCCGATCAGCAGGCCGAAACGCGAACGCGCCTGAGAAAGTTCAGGCGCGTCGCAGGCACTGACCGGGGAATTAGTTTGCATGCAAAGTATTTTGCCACGGGTTTACCCGGAGTGCTTGCAGGCTGACAAAAACCTTGCGCTGGATCAAGTCAAGGGAGCTGCACGGCAGAAACCAGCGGGCATGAGGCGCCGGCCGGCGTGGCGCAGGTTCCACACTCCTGGGCCGGCGTGGCCATCCACCAGGCCGCGCGCCGCAGAAAGTCATTAGACTGCGCCGTTCATCTTGATGACCCGGCCGCGCAGCCACCTTTCATTTTTTCTCGTCACCATGGTTGCAACGATTCTTGTCGGCATGCTGTGTGCACACCTGCTGTGCTTCACGGTCATGTTCCTGCTCTTCAGCAAACGCCTGCCCGGCAAGAAGATGGGCATGGATCTTTTTGCGCTGGGCAACTTCCTGCTGGGCCTGGCCTATGTGCTGCAGCTGGCGGAGGGCCAACCAGCGTGGAGCGCGGTGAGTGTGCTCAATCACACCCTCACTTTGGCCGCGCCCGTGGCCTATTGGCTGGGTGCGATGCGCTTTTTTGGCCAGGCCGTGCCGGTGTGGCGACCGATGCTGGCGTTTTCGCTGGCCTATGCCACCGCCCAGGCACTGGTGCAATGGGGCCTGGGGCCGGTGGCGCGCTACGCCATGCTCTCGGGCATGTCGGCGCTGCTGTTTCTGGTCATGACACTCACGGTGGTCTTTGGCGTGCGCACCTTCGCCAAGGACCTGCACCGGGAGATGGTTTTCTTCGCGCTGATGATAGGCGGCATCTGCGTGCTCAACGCGATCAAGTTCGTGAAGATCATCACCGGCGGTCTGGACGCACTGCAGATGGACAGCAGCTTCCAGCTGGCGTTCTACATCTACATGTCGTCCCTGGGCACCGTGCTGCCGCCGTCCATCATCTGGCTGGTGCTGCGCCGCCTGACCGATGATCTGCGCAACATGGCGGCGCGCGACCCGATGACGCAGCTGCTCAACCGCCGCGGCCTGTCCGACGCGCTGGCGCTGCATTTCAATGCGCGCCATGCCTCGCCTGCCTACCTGCTGCTGCTGGACATCGACCATTTCAAGCGCATCAACGACACCTATGGCCACCAGGCCGGCGATGCCGTGCTGTGCCATGTGGCCGAGGTATTGCGCACCACGGTGCGCCGTGGCGATCTCGCGGGCCGCATAGGCGGCGAGGAGTTCGTGGCCATCTGCCTGGACACCGACGCAGCGGGCATTCTGCGCCTCGCGCAGCGCCTGCGCGCGGCCATTGAAGCCCAGGCGATCGACATCGCGGACTGCGACCATGCGCTGCGCCTGACCGCCACCATAGGAGTGTCGCACCACTTCACAAGCGCGCAGTCCCTGGAGGACGCAATGCAGCAAGCCGATGCGGCGCTCTACCGCGGCAAGGCCGGCGGACGCAACCGCATCGAATCCGCCCAGCCCGCTCGCCCGGACCCGGCGCAGCCTGCGGATCAGGCCGTGGCGCAAGCGCTGCAGACCGCCGATTAGGCCGCGCCGCCGATCGCCGGGGCCGGCCGCATGTCCCGCCACATATGGACCTTGGCCTTGAAGCCTTGCGGCGTCGCAATGGCCATGGGCTCGAGGCCGAAGCGCTCAAAACCCAAGGCTTCGTACAGGGCGATCGCGGGCGCATTGCCTTCGGTGACCGTGAGCGTCACCACGCGCACGCCGGGCCTATCGGCGGCCAGGCGCATCGCGGCCTGCAGCAGCGCCCGGCCCGCGCCCTGGCCGCGCGCCGCTTGCGCCACGAACATGCCTATCAGATGCGCCTTGTGCCGGGTCTTGGGCTTGGCGGAGAACTCCAGCGTCACCGTGCCCAGCAATTCGTCGCCAAGAAATGCACCGAATGCATGGCTCAAGCCCTGGGGATCGGCGAGGCGTGCGACCCACCACGACAGCGGCTCGGCCGCGCGCTCCTGCGGCGTCGAGGTGAACGCATCCGCGGCCACGGCGTAGGCATGCAGCATCAACGCGCGGTAGCTGGGCGCGTCGGACTCGCCCAGCGCGGCAATGCGGATCTGCCGGGATTTGGGAACTAGCGGGAGAGTTGGGGCCATGGGCTGCCTGCCAGTGATTGCCCATAAGGGCTTGCCAGAAAAATGAAGGCCAGGATATTGAGCACCACGGTACACCAGAACAGCGCACGGAACGCGGGCTTCGATGATTTGTGCCGCAGCCACTGCTGCGCCAGCAGCGCCCCGGGCCAGCCTCCGGCCAGGGCCAGCAGGTGCAGCCTGTTTTCGGAGGTGCGCCAGGCGCCTTGCCGGGCGGCTGACTTGTCCAACGCATAGGCCATGAAAGTCACCACGCTGGCGCCCAGATAGAGCCACGGGGCCCAGCGTGGCGGCTGACCCCAAAGATAGCCGGCCGCCATCACCACCAGCCCAAAGGGGATTGCCAGAACGCTGGCCGCGCCCCAGGGGGCGGCGCGCTGGGTCCTGGGCGCGGCCTGGCTGGGCGCCTGGAGCAGTTCCACATGGACCGCGCGCTTCTTGCCTTGAGGGCCGACCTCGACCTGAAAACGCACGCGCTGCGCGGGCTGCGGCCGGCCGCGCAATGCGCTGAACGCCTTGATGTGAACGAAGATTTCCTGCCCGCCTTGCGTGGGCTGTATGAAGCCAAAGCCTCGGTCGTCGTTCCAGGACTTGATGATGCCTTCAAACCGCATGATGTCTGGTATTGGCTGAGGTGATGTATTGCGC
>NZ_JAVWWA010000010.1:41749-80498 GCF_036666375.1 Comamonas sp.
CCGAGCTGCTGCGCCGCGGGCGCTTTGACGAGCTGTTCTTTGTCGACCTGGCCACGCGCGAGGAACGCCGCGAGATCATCGACATCTACATCCGCCGCGGACTCAAGCAGCCCGCGCCCTAAGCGCTGATGACGCAGCTGGTCGGGCTGTAGGACGGCTTTGCCGGCTCCGATCTGGAGTCGGCGGTGCGCGAAGTGGTCAAGCAAGCCTGTCTCAACGGCGCCGCAGACCGTTAACTGCCGACGATTCTTTCGACTACGGCCTTGAAGTTCTCCAGCACTTCATCCCGCGGCTGGCCCATCTGTGCATGGACGATGGCGCCGTCCACGGCCAGTGAAAGCCGCTGGCCGGCGCAGACCGCGTCGCGCGCGAACAACGCATCCAGAACGCCTGCCATCTCGTTCTTGTGCCTGCGCACCATCTCCAGGATCGCGGGATCCGCAGACCCCAATTCCGCCGCCGCATTGAGGAAAGCGCAGCCGCGAAAGCCCGACTGCCCAAACCAGTCGCCGAGAGTGCGCGCCAGCGCCGCGGCCGCGCCAGCGCCGTCGCGGGAATGTTGCATCAAGCTGCTGTTGAACCAGGACATCCAGCCCTGGTGCCGGTAATCCAGGTAAGCCTTGATCAACTCGTCTTTGCTGGCGTACTGCCGGTAGAACGTGACCTTGCTGACCATCGACAGATCGATGATCCGGTCCACACCCGTCGCCCGTATTCCATCGCGGTAAAAAAGCCCATGGGCCGCCACCAGGATGCGCTCGCGCGGCGGCAGTGAGTCAAGAGATTGTGTGTCGGAATTCATGCAGGCATTGTAGACAGATCGTTCTACATCGAATAGCATCCGCCATGTAGACAGATCGTTCTACATGCTTGTATAGAGGTTCATCATGGAAACACGCCCACCCCTGCCCCCATTCACTGTTGAAACCGCCATCCAGAAGGTTCGTCTGGCCGAAGACGGCTGGAACACGCGCGACGCGGCCAAGGTCGCGCTGGCCTATACCCTGGATACGCAGTGGCGCAACCGTGCCGAATTCGCCAACAATCGAGCCGAAGCCCAGGCTCTGCTGGAGAGGAAGTGGAAGAAGGAACTGGACTACCGGCTCATCAAGGAGCTCTGGCTGCATGGAGAAAATCGCATCGCCGTTCGCTACGCCTATGAGTGGCATGACGACGCCGGCAACTGGTCGCGCTCGTATGGGAACGAAAACTGGGAGTTTGCGGCCGACGGCCTGATGCGCCGGCGTTACGCCTGCATCAACGACCTGCCCATCCTGGAATCGGAGCGTAAATTCCACTGGCCACTGGGACGCCGGCCCGACGACCACCCGGGGCTGAGCGCGCTGGGGCTTTGATCCCCACAGGCGGCCGCAAAAGCCGCCAGGTTCTTCCGGCCTTGTCGCTGCGCGCCGCCGCCAGCTGCGCCTACTTGAACAGCGCGCGCCCGGCCTGCACCGCGGGCCGCGCATCGATCTGATGCGCCCAGCGCAGCAGATGGGGGTAGGCCTGGGCATCGAGGAATTCGGCGGCGTCGTAGACCCGGCCCAGCGCCACCCCGGCATACCAGGGCCAGATTGCGATGTCGGCAATCGAGTATTCGCTGCCGCAAAGGTACTCGTTGTCCTGCAGCTGGTTGTCGAGCACGCTCAGCTGGCGCTTGGTCTCCATGGTGAAACGGTCGATCGCATACTGGATCTTCTCGGGTGCGTAGACATAGAAGTGCCCGAAGCCGCCGCCCAGATACGGCGCGCTGCCCATCTGCCAGAACAGCCACGACAGGCACTGCGCGCGCTGCGCGCCGGCGGGCAGGAAATGCCCGAACTTCTCGGCCAGATACAGCAGGATCGCGCCCGATTCGAAGATCGGCAGCGCGGGCGTCTCGCTCTGGTCGACCAGCGCCGGAATCTTCGAGTTGGGGTTGATCGCGACAAAGCCGCTGCCGAACTGCTCGCCTTTCATGATGTCGATGCGGTGGGCATCGTAGGCCGCGCCGGCAACTCCCAGCGCCGCGAGTTCCTCCAGCAGGATGGCCACCTTGACGCCGTTGGGCGTCTCCATCGAATACAGCTGCAAGGGCTTGTCGCCGCGCGCGAGTTCCTGCGTGAACTGCGCGCCGGCCGTGGGTCGGTTGATATTGCCGAAGCGCCCACCCAGTGCGGGCGGCGGGGTCCAGACCTTTTCGGCGGGCTTGTGTTCCATGCGTTGTTCCTTCAGTTGAGCGCATAGGATAGAACGGATGGCCGCGGCCTGCAGCGCTCAGACCAGCTTGCCCGGATTCATGATCTGGTTGGGGTCCAGCGACTGCTTGATGCGCATCATCAGATCGAACTCGACTGGCGACTTGTAGTGGCGCATCTCGTCGCGCCGCAGCTGGCCCACGCCGTGCTCGGCGCTGATCGAGCCGTTGGCGGCCGCGACCAGGTCATGCACGATGCGATTGCACTGCGCCGTCGCCTCGGCCAGCGATTCGGCCGGCGTGTCCAGCGGCAGCAGCACGTTGTAGTGCAGATTGCCGTCGCCCAGATGGCCGAAGTTGATGATGCGCACTGCGGGCTGCTGCGCGCGCAGCGCGGCGTCGGCGGCCTGAACGAAGTCGGCAATCGCCGAGATCGGCAGCGCAATGTCGTGCTTGATGGCCTTGCCCGCGCGCAGCTGGGCCTGCGAGATGCCTTCGCGGATCTTCCACAAGGCCTGGGTCTGGGCGCCGCTGGCGCTCAGCACCGCGTCCTGCACGCTGCCCGCGGCCAGCGCCTGCTCGAGGCTGGTTTCCAGCAGCGCCGCCAGGCCCTCGCCCTGGGTGTCGGCCAGCTCGATCAGCGCGTGAAACGCGTGCCCGCCCGCCAGCGGCGCGCGCACCTCGCTGACATGCTCCAGGATCAGCGCCAGCGACGGCGCCGAGATCATCTCGAAGGCCACCAGCCGCTCGCCGCAGCGCGCCTGCAGCTGCGCGAGCAAGCCCACCAGCGCCTGGATATCGCGCGCGCCCACCCAGGCCGTGGCACGCGCCACGGGCCGCGGCGAGAGCTTGAGCACGGCGGCGGTGATCACGCCCAGCGTGCCTTCCGAGCCTATGAACAGATCGCGCAGGTCATAGCCGGTGTTGTCCTTGCGCAGCGCGCGCAGGCCATGCCAGACGCGCCCGTCGGGCAGCACGACTTCCAGGCCCAGGCACAGCGCGCGCGCGTTGCCGTAGCGCAGCACGGCAATGCCGCCGGCATTGGTCGCGAGATTGCCGCCAATGGTGCAGCTGCCTTCGGAGCCCAGGCTCAGCGGAAAAAAGCGATCGACTTCCTGCGCCGCGGCCTGGACATGGGCCAGCAGCGCGCCGGCCTCGCAAGTGAGCGTGTTGTTCAGCGGGTCGACGGCGCGGATGGCGTTCATGCGCACCATGCTCAGCACCACCTGGGCGCCGCTGGCATCGGGCGTGGCGCCGCCGCTCATGCCGGTGTTGCCGCCCTGGGTCACGACCGGCGTATGCGTCTCGTGGCAGATGCACATCACGGCCGCGGTCTGGGCGGTGTCGGCCGGGCGCACGACGATGCTGCTGCGCCCGCTCCACTTGCCGAGCCAGTCGCTTTCATAGGGGGTCTTGGCAGCGCTGTCGACCACCAGGCCGGCGTCGCCGACGGCCGCATGCAGGCGGCGCAGCAGTTGGGGGTGCAGATTGCCCATGGCGCTCACCAGCCCAGCTGGATGCGGCCCAGCGCCATGGCGACCGCCGCCTGCGTGGGCTCGACCACGGGCAGGCCGACGGCGTCTTCCAGCGGCGCGCGAAACGTGGCCATGCCGGCGCAGCCCATCAGCAGCACGTTCGCGCCGTGTTCGTCGCGCAGCCGCAGGCCCGCGGCGACCATCGCGGCCAGCGTCGCGTCATGGTCGGCCAGGGCCGTGACGCCGCGGCCTATGGCCACCTCGCCGGCCACGCGCTGCGTGATGCCCATTGCGCCCCAGTTGCGCCAGTGGCGCGCAATCGAGCCCTGCAAGATGGCAATCACGCCAAAGCGCTGGCCCAGCGTCAGCGCGGTGAGCGCGCCGCATTCGCTGATGCCCAGCGCCAGCGTGCGCGGCAGCTCGCGCAGCATGTGCAGTCCCGGGTCGCTGAAGCAGGCGGTGATGAAGCCCGCGGCGCTTTGCTGGTGCTCCTGCGCGAAGCGCAGCACCGACAGCGCGGCGCGGTCCACGTCCTGCTGGGTCTGCACGCCCGGCGGGCCGTCGGCCAGCGTCACGCATTCGATGCGCGGTCCGCCCGCGCGGCGCAGCGGCGCCATCGCAATGTCTATGCCGGCGGTGACCGCCTGGCTGCTGTTGGGATTGATGACGTAAAGCGTGTCGCGCATGGGCTGCCTTGTGCAAGCGTGGAGAAACTGTTGCGAGTGTAGAAGCGCCAAGCCACTTGAACACTTGCCAATTCATGCGTCATCATTAACACCTTGTTATTCAACAGCGCATTTCCCCATGGCATTCAATCTCCGCCAGATCGAAGTTTTCCGCGCCGTCATGATCACCGGCTCGATACGCGGCGCGGCGCAGCTGCTGTTCGTTTCCCAGCCCGCGGTCAGCCGGCTGCTGTCGCATACCGAGGCGCGCGTGGGCTTTGCGCTGTTCGAGCGCATCCGCGGACGGCTGTTCGCCACGCCCGAGGCCAAGAAGCTGTTCCATGAAGTCGAGCTGGTGTATGCGGGCGTCAAGCGCGTCAACGAACTGGCGCGCGAACTTGGCGAGCACCAGGAAGGCATTCTGAATCTCGTCGCCAGCCCCAGCGTGGGCCAGGCGCTGGTGCCGCTGGCCATGGCCGAGTTCCGCCACAGCAATCCGCAGGTCAAGCTGACCTTCCAGTACCTGGGCCATGCGCCGCTGACCGAGCGCCTGCTCAACCGCCAGGCCGATCTGGCGCTGACGATTCTCCCCGTGAACCACCCCAATCTCGAGATGGAGGAGCTGGGCAGCGGGCGCCTGGTCTGCATCTGCCCGTACAACCACCCGCTGGCGCGGCGCGCCACGCTCTCGGTGGCCGATCTGCTGCCGTTTCCGCTGATCGGCTACGACCGCGAGTCGCCGTTTGGCGCCATGGTGCATGCGCTGTTTGCGGCCGAAGGCGAGACCGCGCGCGCGGCCATCGAGGCCGGCTCGCCGCAGAACGCCTGCGCGCTGGTGCAGGCCGGCGCGGGCATTGCGCTGGTCGACGAGTTCTCGGCCAACAGCTGGACGGCCAGCAAGTTCGTGGTGCGCCCGGTGCTCAACGCGCCGGTGCTCAAGGCCACGCTGGTGCGGCTGCGCACCGAGCCGATGTCGCAGCCCGCGCAGGCGTTTGTCGAGGTGCTGCAGCGCGTGATGGAGCGCGAGGGCTTCCGGGTTTCTGCCGACGACCATTAACACGATGTTAATGACGACGGTCAAAGTGTCACGCGACATGCGTGCGGGCGCTCGGAATAATGGATGCAACTTCAACGCATCCAAGGCCGTTCCCCATGCTTTGTCCCCGCCTTCACAGCGCGCCTTGCGCCGCTGCTTCCCACCCCGCTGAAACCCTGGGCAGCCATCGCGAGGTGGCCGCATGAAGCTCGGACTCGAAGGCCGCCACGCACTGGTCTGCGCGTCCAGCAAGGGCCTGGGCCGGGCCTGCGCCGAATCCCTGGCCGGCGAGGGCGTCAGCCTCACGCTGCTGGCGCGCGGCCGTGACACTTTGGAAGAGACGGCAGAACATATCCGCCGTACCTATGGCGTGCGCGTGCACGCGGTCGTGGCCGACATCACCACGCCCGAAGGACGCGCCGCGGCGCTCGCCGCCCACCCCGCGCCCGACATCCTGGTGAACAACGCCGGCGGCCCCAAGCCCGGGCATTTCCAGGACTGGGACCGCGCCACCTGGATTGCCGCGCTCGACGCCAACATGCTCGCGCCCATAGAGATGATCCGCGCCACGCTGGACGGCATGGTTGCGCGGCGCTTTGGCCGCATCGTCAACATCACCTCGTCGGCCGTGAAGGCGCCCATCGACATCCTGGGGCTGTCCAACGGCGCGCGTTCCGGCCTGACCGGCTTTGTCGCCGGCATCGCGCGCAAGAACGTGGCGCACAACGTGACCATCAACAACCTGCTGCCCGGTCCGTTCGAGACCGACCGCCTGCTCGAGACCGCGCGCCAGTGGGCCAAGGACAACGGCCAGCCCGAAGCCGAGGTGCTGGCGCAGCGCCGCGCGGCCAATCCGGCCGGGCGCTTCGGCCGGCCGCAGGAGTTCGGCGATGCCTGCGCGTTCCTGTGCAGCGCCCAGGCCGGCTTCATCACGGCCCAGAACTTGCTGCTTGACGGTGGTTCCTACCCCGGCACTTTCTAGCCCGCACGCCATGACCCCAGATACCTTCGACCTCACGATACGCAACGGCCGCATCAGCAATGCCGATCGCAGCTTCCACGCCGACATAGGCGTGCGCGACGGGGTGATCGTCGCCATCGCCGCCGATCTGCCGCCCGGCACCCGGGACGTGGACGCCAGCGGCCGCTGGGTGCTGCCCGGCGGCATAGACAGCCACTGCCACATCGAGCAGCTCTCGGGCATGGGCGTGATGTGCGCCGACGACTTCTACTCGGGCACGGTCTCGGCGGCGTTTGGCGGTACCACCACCATCTTGTCGTTTGCCGCCCAGCACCGCAACGACTCCATCCCCGAAGTGGTGCAGGCCTATGCACGGCTCGCGCGCGAGAAGGCGGTGATCGACTACGGCTTTCACCTGATTCTCACCAACCCCGACGAGACCGCGCTGCGCGAGCACCTGCCGCAGGTGATAAGGGACGGAATCACCTCGCTCAAGGTCTACATGACCTACGACAAGCTCAAGCTCGACGACTACCAGCTGCTTGAAGTGATGGCCGTCGCCGGCGAGCAAGGCGCGCTGATCATGATGCACGCCGAGAACCACGACATGATCCGCTGGATCGCCCACCGCCTGCTCGAGCGCGGCCATGTCGCGCCCAAGTTCCACGCGGTGGCGCACGACAGGCTGGCCGAGTCCGAAGCCACGCACCGCGCGATCGCGCTGGCGCGCCTGGCCGATGTGCCGGTGCTGATCGTGCATGTGGCCGGGCGCGAGACCGTCGAGGTGATTCGCCAGGCGCGCCAGCTGGGCGCCGCGGTCTATGCCGAAAGCTGCCCGCAGTATCTGTTTCTTGAAGCCGACGACGCCGATCTGCCGGGCGTCGAAGGCGCGAAGTTCTGCTGCAGCCCGCCGCCGCGCGACGCCGATTCGCAGCAGGCGGTGTGGCAGGGTCTGAAGGACGGCACGCTGGGCGTCTACTCGTCGGACCACGCGCCCTATCGCTTCGACGCCACCGGCAAGCTGCCCAAGGGCGAGGCCACCACGTTCAAGGAGATGGCCAACGGCGTGCCGGGCATAGAGCTGCGCCTGCCGCTGCTGTTTTCCGAAGGCGTGATGCAGGGCCGCATCAGCATAGAGGAATTCGTCGCGCTCACCGCCACCAACCACGCGCGCATGTACGGCCTGGCGCCGCGCAAGGGATCGATTGCCGTCGGCGCCGACGCCGACATCGTGCTGTGGAACCCCGAGCGCAGCGTGCAGGTCAGCAGCGCAATGCTGCACGACAACGTGGGCTACACGCCCTACGAAGGCCGCCAGATCCAGGGCTGGCCCGAGACGGTGTTCAGCCGCGGCCGCTGCGTGGTGCGGGACAACGCCTTGCAGGTGGAACGCGGCAGCGGCCAGTACATCGCGCGCGGCCGGCCCGACCCGCTGGCCAGCCGGCCCGCGCCGTCGCTGGAACGCGGGCGCTTCAGCGAACTCGTGGGCCTGCAGCGCCGCGACTGACGCTTCACTTCCCTCTCCCTTCTTCGATTTCTCCAGGAGCAGCACCATGCCGTCCATTTCCCCTCTTTCGGGCCTTCGCGCCCTTCCCGCCGCGCTGCTGAGCCTGGCCGCCACCGCCGCCATGGCGCAGGCGCCGCTGCGCACCGCGGTCGACGCCACGTTTGCACCGCACGCCATGGCCAAGCTCGGCGGCGGCGTGCAGGGCTTCAACGTCGATCTGGGCGAGGAACTCGCCAGGCGTCTGGGCCGCAAGATAGAGATCGAGGGCGCCGAGTTCTCGGGCCTGGTGCCCGGCCTCAACAGCAAGCGCTACGACTTCCTGGTCGCTCCGGTCACGGTGACGCCAGAACGCGCCAAGTCGCTGCTGTTCACCGAAGGCTATCTCGACACCGACTACACCTTCCTGGGCACCAAGGCCACGCCGCCGATTGCCAAGCTCGAAGACCTCAAGGGCAAGACCGTGGCGGTCAACAAGGGCTCGAACTACGAAGGCTGGGCGCGCGACAACGCCGCCAGGTACGGCTTCAAGTTCGACGTCTATGGCGCCAATGCCGACGCGGTGCAGGCCGTGCAGTCGGGCCGCGCCGACTACAACCTGGCCGGCACCACGGTGGTGGCCTGGGCCGCCAAGCAGAACCCGAATCTCAAGACCAGCTACACCATCAAGACCGGCCTGGTCTGGGCCCTGCCGTTTCGCGCCGACGACAAGGCCGGGCGCGACGCGGCCTCCAACGCCCTCAAGTGCATGAAGAAGGACGGCACCGTCGCCAAGCTGGCCGTGAAGTGGTTTGGCTTTCAGCCCGGCGCCGACGACGCTGCCGTGAAGATCGCCCCGGGCACGGGCGTGCCCGGCACCGAAGGCTACGACGCCACCCCTGTCACCCCCAAGTGCGCCTGATGCCGATTCTTGAAATTTCCGGGCTGCAAAAGTCCTATGGCGACAACGTGGTGCTGCGCGGCGTCGACCTCGAAGTCAACGCCGGCGAGCTGGTCTGCGTGATCGGGCCTTCGGGCTCGGGCAAGAGCACCATGCTGCGCTGCTGCAACCTGCTGGAAACCCCCACCGGCGGCACCATCCTGGCCAACGGCCACCAGGTGACCTCGGCCCTGGTCGACATCAACCGCCTGCGCCAGGACGTGGGCATGGTGTTCCAGCAGTTCAATCTGTATCCGCACCTCAACGCGCTCGACAACGTCGCGCTGGCGCTGCGCAATGTGCAGCGCCGCACCAAGGCCGAGGCCCAGGCACTGGCGCGCGCGGCGCTGGAGCAGGTGGGGCTGGGCGCCAAGGCCCAGGCCTTTCCCGGAGAACTCTCGGGCGGACAGCAGCAGCGCGTGGGCATTGCGCGCGCCGTGGCGCTCAAGCCCAAGGTGATTCTGTTTGACGAGCCCACCAGCGCGCTCGATCCCGAACTTGTCGAGGACGTGCTCAACGTGATGCGCGACCTGCGCCTGCGCGGCATGACCATGCTGGTCGTGACCCACGAGATGGCCTTTGCCCATGCGGCGGCCGACCGCGTGGTCTTCATGGACGGCGGCGTGGTGGTGGAACAAGGCACGGCCGCCGAGATGTTCGAGCATCCGCGCGAGCCGCGCACCCAGAGCTTTCTGGCGCGCTACGGGAGCCGGCTCACATGACGGGCGCAGACAGCGGTTTCCTGTTCACCTTCTTCAACGCGGAGGTGGCCCGGCAGTACTGGCCGGTCATTGCCTCGGGCGCGCTGATGACCGTGGGCGTGGGCCTGGCGGTGGTCGTGACCGGCACGCTGCTGGGCCTGCTGCTGGCGCTGGCGCGCGCGCTGGGCAGCCGGCTGCTCACGCTGCCCATCATTGCCTTTGCCGACATCATGCGTTCGCTGCCGCCGCTGGTGGTGCTGATCGTGCTGTATTTCGGCCTGCCCGCGCTGGGCCTGCCGCTGTCGGCGTTTGCCGTCACCTGGCTGTCGCTGTCGCTGGTGCTGGCCGCCTATGCCGAGGAAAGCATCTGGGCCGGGATCTCGGCCGTGCCGCGCGGCCAGCTCGAAGCCGCGCGCTCCACGGGAATGCGCTGGTGGCAGGCCATGCGCCTGGTGGTGCTGCCCCAGGCGCTGCGCCGCGCGCTGCCGCCGCTGACCAACCGCGTGATCTCGATCACCAAGAACACCGCGCTGGGCTCGGTGGTGGCGCTCAACGAAATCCTCAACAACGCCCAGGGCGCAAGCAGTCATTCGGGCAACCCCACGCCGCTGATGATGGCCGCGTTTGCCTACCTGGTCGTCTTCTTGCCGCTGGTGGTTTTCTCGCGCTGGCTCGAACAACACTGGCAGCAGAGGTAGACCGTGGACAGCCTGACTCAAAACTTCTTCAATCTCGAAGTCTATGCCGCGGTGCTGCCGCACCTGCTGGCCGGCCTGTGGACCACCATCTGGCTGTCGGCGCTGGTGATTCCGCTGGGCGCGGCCGCCGGGCTGCTGCTGGCGCTGGGGCTGACGCAGTCGCGCCGGCGCTGGCTGCGCTGGACCATCATTGCCTACATCGACTTCTTTCGCGCGTTTCCGCCGCTGGTGCTGCTGATCCTGGTGTATTTCGGCGGCCCGTTCCTGGGCCTGGAGCTGGGCAAGGTCACGGCCGTGGCGCTGGCCTTCGTGCTCAACAACGCCAGCTACTACGCCGAAGTGTTTCGCGCCGGCCTGCAGGGCGTGGCCAAGGGCCAGATGGAAGCCGCGCGCTGCACCGGGCTCACGCAGCTGCAGGCCATACGCCTGGTGCTGATTCCGCAGGCCGTGCGCAACGTGTTTCCCGACCTGGTGGGCAATGGCATCGAAATCGTCAAGCTCACCAGCATTGCCAGCGTCGTCGCCATGCCCGAGCTGATGCGCGCCGCGCGCGACGCGCAGTCGCTGGTCTACAACCCCTCGCCCGTGATGCTGGCCGCGCTGATGTACCTCGCGCTGCTGTGGCCGCTGACCCGCTGGCTGGGCCGGCTCGAGCAGCGCCGCGCGCGCCGCTGAGCACCACTCTCCCTAGAACCTCTCTCCAAAGGAAACCGATGACTGCCGAAAAGATCAGCGAGACCACCAAGGGCGTCTACATCATTGCCGCCACGCCGTTCACCGACAGCGGCGCACTCGACCTTGAAAGCACCGACAGCCTGACCGACTTCTACCTTGAAAAGGGCGTCACGGGCTTCACCATCCTGGGCATGATGGGCGAGGCGCCCAAGCTCACCGAGCAGGAAACGCTCACCGTGATGGACCGCGTGCTGCGGCGCATCGAAGGCCGCGTGCCGGTGGTGGTCGGCGTGAGCCATGCGTCCAACCGCCATGTGGAGCGGCTGGCCAAGACGGCCATGGACCAGGGCGCGGCCGGCGTGATGCTCGCGCCCGTCGCCAATCTCAAGACCGACGAGCAGATCTACAACTACTTCGCCGCCATGGCCCAGCTGCTGGGCCCGGACATTCCGATCTGCCTGCAGGACTTCCCGCAGGTGACCGGCGTGCACATGTCGGTGGCGGTGATCCTGCAGCTCATCGATGACTTCCCGCAGATCGTGATGCTCAAGCACGAGGACTTCCCCGGCATGCGCAAGCTCAGCGAGGTCCGCAGCCAAAGCCTGGCCGACGGCATACGGCGCATCAGCGTGCTGGTGGGCAATGGCGGGCTGTTCCTGCCCCAGGAAATGCTGCGCGGCGCCGACGGCGCGATGACCGGCTTTGCCTACCCCGAGATGCTGGTCCAGGCCTGCGCGCTGTTCGAGCAGGGCCGCGGCGACGAAGCCGAAGACCTGTTCAACCTCTACCTGCCGTTGCTGCGCCATGAATTCCAGTACGGCCTGGGCCTGGCGCTGCGCAAGGAAACCCTGATGCGCCGCGGAGCGATCCGCTCGGCCTATGTGCGCCGCCCCGGCCCGGTGCTCAACGCCATCGACCTGGCCGAACTCGGCCGCCTGATCGCGCGCCAGGACCAGGCGCTGCGCGAACGCGGGCGCTGATTCCACGCCCTTTTCCTGCCACCCCGACCAGCGCCCGGCGGCTGGCGATCCGAGGAGTCAACCATGCAACGTAGACACTTTCTGCAGGCTTCCAGCGCTGCGACCATCGCCACCACCTTGCCGGCACGCGCCCAGGCCTACCCGGCCCGAACGCTGCGCCTGGTCGTGCCCTTTCCGCCCGGCGGGCCGGTCGACAGCTTTGCGCGCTTCTACGCTGAAGCCCTGGGCAAGCAGCTGGGCCAGAGCGTGATTGTCGAGAACAAGGGCGGCGCCTCGGGCGCGCTCGGCAGCCTCGATGTGAAGAACAGCCCGGCCGACGGCTACTCGCTGCTGTTTGCCACGGCCTCGACCCACGCCCTCTACAACCTCACCGAAGCCAGGCCGCGCTACAGCGCCGCCGATGACTTCGACTACATCGCCGTGCTCGGCGGCGCGCCGATTGCCTTTGCCGTGGGCCCTTCCATGCCCAAGACGCTCAAGACGCTGGCGATTGCCGCCAGGCACAACCCCGGCAAATACAACTACGGCTCGCCGGGCACCGGCACCTTGATGCATGTGTCCGTGGAACGCTTCAAGCAGCAGACCGGCGCACCCATGATGCACATTCCCTACAAGGGCGCGGGCCCGGCCATGCAGGACCTGATGGGCGGGGCGATTGAAATGTGCGTGGGCACGCTGGGCGTGATGCTGCCCTTCCACCGCAGCGGGCGCATGCATATCGTCGGCGTGGCCACCGCGCAGCGCCTGGCATTGGCGCCCGACATTCCCACCATTGCCGAATCCGCCGACCTGGCCGCGCCGTTCGACGCCATGCTGTGGAACGTTGTGGCCGTGCCGCGCGGCACGCCGCCTGCCGTGAAGAAGGCCCTGGCCGATGCGTCCAAGGCCGTCATGAACACCCCGGCCATGGCAACCACGCTGGCCGAGCAGGGAATCTCCGCCGATCTGCATATCGGCGACGCGGCGGCATCGGCCTATGTCAAGGCCGAAGCCGCCAAGTGGAAGCCGGTGGTGGCGCAGCTGGGCACCGTGCTTGGGCAATGAAAGGCCGGGGCGGCGTTCGCCCCGGATTCTGCACAACATGCGAGCTACACCAATCCCGTCCTGAGCGAAATTGGTGCAAACACCAGGAGAATCCAGCGCATTTTCAGGAAAACAACTGGCACGTCAATTGCTCATATGTTCCCGGGCTGATTGTGAATCTGACGCTTACCCGGGAGAGCACATGGAAACTCTGGACAAGGATGTGGCGCTTGCACAGGCGCCGGTCGCCTTCTCATTGCAGAAAGTCAAAAAGACTTTCGAGGATGCGCAAGGCAATGAAGTCGAAGTCATCAAGGACATCACTTTGGATGTCAGGGAATCGGAATTCATCAGCATCGTTGGGCCCAGCGGCTGCGGCAAAACGACGATGTTCAACATCATCTCCAACCTGCTGCCACCCACCAGCGGCGACATCGTTCACCGCAAGATGAACTACAAGCGCGTGGGCACGAATATCGGCTACATGCTGCAGCGCGATCTTCTGTTCCCCTGGCGCACGATTCTGGAAAACGTGGTGCTGGGCCTGGAAATCGAAGGCATACCCGCAGATCTGCGCAAACAGAAGGCCATGGATTATCTGCAGAAATACGGCCTTGCCGATTTCGCCAAGGCCTATCCGCATACGCTGTCAGGCGGCATGCGCCAGCGCGTGGCGCTGATCCGGACCTTGATCACCGACCCGGACATCATTTTGCTGGACGAGCCATTTTCCGCGCTGGATTACCAGACCCGTCTGGTGCTCGAAGAGGAAATCGTCTCGATATTGCGCGAATCGGGCAAGACCGTGGTGCTGATCACCCACGACATCGGCGAAGCCATTGCCATGTCGGACCGCGTGGCCGTCATGACGCAGCGCCCCACGTCCGTGAAGAAGGTCTATGACGTGGGCCTGGCACGCAAGCACGGCTCCTGCCTCAAGGCACGCAACGACCCCATGTACTCGAAATTCTTCGATGCGATCTGGGCCGATCTCGACATTCAGATTGGACGGTGATTCGATGTCAACAGCCACCCACTCCGTCGCCCTGCCCGCCGCAGCGCCAGCCGGCAAGGCACAAGCCGTCAAAACCCCGGTCAGGAAACGCAAGCCCTTTGCCTGGAAAAACAGTTTCTGGATCGCCAATCTGCTGCGCATCGCCATGATTGCCGGCGTGCTCGCGGCCTGGCAGATCGCCGCCGACCAGGGCGCGATCAACGCCTTTCTGATGGGCTCGCCCGCCGGGATCTACCAGGAAGCCATGCGCCTCATAGGCACCGGCCAGCTTTGGCAGGACACCTACGCCACCGTGGAGGCGACGCTCATTGGTTTTCTGGTGGGCAGTCTGTCGGGCGCATTCTGCGGCCTGCTGCTGTGGTGCTTCCCTTATGTGGCACGCATTCTGGACCCGTTCTTTGTCGCCTTGAACGGCCTGCCCAAAATCGCGCTGGCGCCAATGATCATCATCTGGTTCGGCTCGGGAATGCTGTCCAAGGTGGCACTGGCATTTGTCGCCACCTTCATTGTCTCGCTGCTGTCGGCCTATCAGGGCACGCACCAGATCGACACCAGCCTGGTGAATCTGATGCGCTCGCTGGGCGCCACCAAACGCCTGATCTTCCTCAAGCTGGTCATTCCGTCGACCTTGCCGTGGATCATCGCCTCCTTCCGTCTGAATATCGGCTTTGCGCTGATTGCCGAGATCGGCGGTGAATTCATTGCCTCCGACAAGGGCCTGGGCCGCATGATTTTCGTCTCCGGCAACCTGTTCAACCTCAATGCCGTATGGGTGGGAATCATGATGCTCATGGTCGTGGCCGTGGTGCTCTACGTGGTCGTCTCGAAAATCGAGAAAAGCATTCTTCCGTGGAATTCCAAGTAAACAAGCACTGAAAGGTTGAAAATGAAAGCTCTGGCAAAAATCGTCGTCAGCTCCTTGATTGGTTTTGGAATCTCCCATTCGGCAATGGCGCAGGACAAGGTGCTGGTGACCGAAGCCTTCCACAGCCTGCTGTACCTGCCCGTCTATGTCGCCAAGCACGAAGGCATGTTCAAGAAGCACAACATCGACGTCCCGGTCGTGCGTTCCGCGGGCTCGGGCCCCACGGCCCTGGCATCGGTGCTCGCGGGCGAAGCCCAGTTCTCGGTGCACGGCCCCGAGCATGTCGGCTTCGCGCAGGAACGCGGCGGCAAGGCCAAGGCCGTGAGCGCCGTGGCCAACAGCGCGCCGGTATGGATACTGGCGCGCAAGGACGTGGCCTACGAGAAGCCTGCGGACATGAAAGGCAAGAAGGTCACGGTGGGCCTGGCGCCCGGCACCTCCAACACGCTGCTCAAGAGGTTCCTGCTGGCCAACAACCTCAAGGACAAGACCGACGTCAGCGTCACCGAAGTCCAGAACGGCTCCGAACTGGGCCCGGTGCTGGCCGGCCAGTCCGACTTCAGCGTGGCCTACCAGCCCCAGGTCGAGCAAGGCATTGCCCAGGGCATGAAAGTGGTCCATGCGTTCACCACCGAATACCCCGAATACGCGTTCTCGACCATCAACACCTCGCAGCAGCTGATAGACAAGAACCCCGCGCTGGTCGGCCGCTTCGTGCAGGCCATCAATGACTCGCTGAAATTCATGCATGCCAATCCCGACAAGGCCAAGGCCGTGGCGCGCAAGGAGTTTGCCGCGCTTGACGGCGCAGTCGTCAATGCGGCCGTGCAGCGCATGCTCGACAGCAACGTCTACCCGGCCAACGTGCAGATCACCGAGAAGGCGTTCAGGACGGCGATCGACATGCAGAAGTTCGTCGGCAACATCAAGACCGACATGAACTACGCCGACATCGTCCAGGGCTCGTTCACGCAAAGCGTAATCGCAGCGAAGTGAGCACGGCGCCCAGTCCAAGGAATATCCACCCATGACATCACCCGACACGCTCACGGCCGCCCGGGCATTGCTTGAATCCCGCAGCATCAGCCCTTCGGAGCTGCTGCAGGAATACGTGCGCAACATCGAAGCCGCCGAGCCGCAGGTCAAGGCCTGGAAGGTCCTGCGGCTCGACGAAGCCCGGGAGCAGGCCCGGGCCCTGGACCGGAAGATCTCGACGCTGCAGCAATTGCCGCTGCTGTTTGGCATTCCGTATGGCGCCAAGGACATCATCTGCACCCAGGGCATTCCCACCGAAGCCGGCTCCAGGGTCCTGCAGGGCCATATCCCTGATGAAGACGCCACGGTCATCAAGATCCTGAAGGGCCAGGATGCCGTGCTGCTGGGCAAGACCACCACCACCGAGTTCGCCAACCTCGGCAACCCGCCGCCCACGACCAATGCCTGGAACGCCGGTCACACGCCGGGAGGCTCGAGCAGCGGCTCGGCCGCGGCCATGGGCGCGCGCATGGCCTTGTTCACGCTGGGAACGCAGACCGCAGGCTCGATCTCGCGCCCCGCGGCCTTCAATGGCGTGACCGCCCTCAAGGCCACGTTCGGCCGCATCAGCAAGACCGGCGTCTACCCCTGCGGCCGCAGCCTGGACCATGTGGGCGCGTTCACCCACAGCGTCGAAGACAGCGCGCTGGTCTTCAATGCCCTGTCGGGCCCGGACCCCACGGATGAAGCCACGCGCTATCTGCCCTATCAGCCGCTGAGCATACGCAGCCACAAGGACTACACCCTTGGCATTCTGGAGGACGCCTATTTCGCCGCGGCGGACCAGGCCGGCGTCGCCGCGATGATGCAGGCACTGGACCATCTGCGCGCCAGCGGCGTGCGCGTGGTCCCGGTGAAGGCGCCGCGCGGCCTGGCCGAATCGGCCAGGGCCCAGCATGTGACCATGCAGGCGGAAGTCGCGAGCTACCACGCCGAAACCTTCAAGACGCGCGGCGAACTGTTCGACCCCTCGCTGCAGGCCTTCATCGCCGAAGGACTGAAGATCAGCGCCGACCAGTATCTGCAGGCGCAGTCGGTGCGCAATGACTACCGGATGGCGTTTGCCCAGGCCTTCACCGAAGCCGACATCCTGGTGACGCCCACGGCGCTGGGCACGGCGCCCGCGGGCATAGGCGCCACGGGCTCGCCGGTGTTCAATTTGCCGTTCACGAATCTGGGCCTGCCCACGCTCACGCTGCCGGTGGGCTTCAGCCCCGAAAATGCACTGCCCCTGGGAATGCAGCTGATAGCGCCGCATCTTCAGGAGCAGCGGCTGATCGACATGGGCTGTTTCTATCAGGCGTCCACCGACTGGCATCTGCAAAGACCACCGGTGGCGCGCTAGCGCCAGGACACGCCGCAACGGCGCTTGCCTGCGTTGCCCGATGCCGCTATGCTGGGCGCATGGCCTGCTCGCATACCGTGTCCATTATTCGCCCCATCCATGGGATGGTGGGTTGGCGCACGGACTGAACAGCACCAAGCAACCCGCCCCTGGAGGCGGGTTTTTTCTGTCTCCGGGGTTTTCAGCTCCCAGGAGATCGCATGAACCCATTGGAAACCTCGCCCGCCGTGCTGCACATGCTGTGCGGAAAGATCGCCGCCGGAAAATCGACGCTGGCCCGGCAACTCGCCGCCGCACCGCGCACGGTGCGCATCAACGAGGACGACTGGCTGTCCAGCCTCTACCCCGGCGAGATTCACGCCCTGGCCGATTACGCGCGCTGCGCTGCCCGGCTGCGCGGCGCCATGGCGCCGCACATCACCGCGCTGCTGCGATCCGGCGTCTCGGTGGTGCTCGACTTCCCGGCCAACACGCCGGATACACGCAGTTGGGCGCGCGGCATTTTCGAGCCTGCCGGCGCAGCGCACCGGCTGCACTTCCTGGATATCTCCGACGAGCTGTGCAGGGCGCGATTGCGCGCCAGAAATGCGACGGGCGAACATCCGTTCGAGACTTCCGACGCCCAGTTCGATTTGATCACGCGCCATTTCGTGGCGCCCACGGAGCAAGAAGGCTTTGTGGTCGTGCGCCACGCCTGAGATGGGGCGCCGCAGCGCGCGGCGACCCGTGTCAGTCTCAGTACGCGCCCATGTAGTCGCGCTTGCCGATTTCCACGCCGTTGTGGCGCAGGATGGCATAGGCCGTGGTCACGTGGAAAAAGAACTGCGGCAGACCGTAATGCAGCAGGTAAGCGCTGGCGCCAAGCTTCTTTTCCTTCGGCGTGCCCGGGCGCAGCACGATCTCGCGGCTTTCGCTCGCGTCGAATTGTTCGGGCTGGAACGATTCGACATGGGCCAGGGCCTTGGCGATCAACGCCTGCAGGTCGGCAAAGCTCGTCTCGGTGTCGGGCCACGATGGCACTTCGGCACCCGCCAGGCGCGATGTGAGGCCCTTGGAGAAGTCCGCAGCGATCTGCACCTGGCGCAGCAGCGGGAACATGTCGGGGAACAGCCGCGCCTGCAGCAGCGCGTTGGGGTCGATGTTCTTTTGCGCCGCGTGCTCTTCGGCCTTCTTGAGCACATCGGACAGGGCGCGCAGCATCTGCAGCAGGACGGGAACGGAAGCGGTATACAGCGGACTGGTCATGGGGGTTCTCTTTGACGTGGGAATGCGGGTGGTGGCGGGCATGGGCCAAGCCTTGCCTCACATGACAGGCTAACAGCAAATGGGCATTTCAGCGCATACCCAAGGACGCGCATCTGACGGCAATCGCGCAGGCGCCCCCCAAGAGGGCCGCAGCATCTCGTCCATGATCACCGTCAGCGGATCGAACCGTTGAGTGAATTCTCGGGGTATTGCACCTCGGCCGGCGAGGCCGGTTCACCGTATTTGGGACCACAAGCGGCGACCAGGGCGCAAACGGGATTCAAGGGGTTCATCCAACACACTCCGAAAGTTTGAGTCTGATGGACGGCCCACGGCGCGCTTGTCGGTCAAGGCGAGGCTTGTTTTCGCCATTTCGCGCTAGCTTTGATGGTAATGAGAACTATTCTCTAAAATAGCCGCCTGCCTCCTGTCTTCCCTTTCCCTGCCCGCCATGTCCCACTCCCTGATCTCCGATGTCTTTTGCGACAGCTACTCCGCGCTGATCGGCTTCGTGGCCAGGCGCACCGGCAATCGGCAGACCGCGCAGGATCTGGTGCATGACGCCTGGCTGCGCCTGGCAGAGCGCGGGCCAAGTGCGGATGAGAGCCATCAGGGCGTGACGCGCGCCTATCTCTATGCGGTGGCCGACAACCTGGCCATCGATCACCTGCGCCGCGCGGGGCGCACGGCCGAGCGCTTCGACGCCAGCGGCAACATCGACATGCCCGCCGCGGCCGCGGTGCGCGATATCGCCGACGGCCATCTGCACCGCGAGGCGCTGGCCGCCGTCGATGCAGCGCTCGCAGCCCTGCCCGAGCGTTGCCGCACGATCTTTCTGGCCGACAGACTTGAAGGCACGGCGCATGCGGTACTCGCCCGGCAGCACGGCGTTTCGGTCAAGACCATAGAGCGCGAAGTCAGGCATGCGCTCGACGCCGTCGAAGCCGCGCTGCTGCGCTGGCGCGGCGATACCGCAGTGCAGCGGCGCGGCCGGCGGCGCGCGCTGTCGACGCTGCTGGGCGTGGGCGGCCTGGGCCTGGCCGGCGGCGTGGCCTGGCAGGCCTGGCGACAGTTCGTTCCCGAATGGCAGATGGCGCTCGCGACCCGGCGCGGCCAGCAGTTGGAAAAGGACTTGCCCGATGGCAGCCACATTGCGCTCGATGCCCAAGGCCGCGCCGAAATCCGTTACTACGCGGCGCGGCGCGCGGTCGCGCTGCGCGCGGGCTCGGCCTTCTTCAGTGTCGCCGCCGATGCCGCGCGACCTTTCATCGTCGAGGCGCTGGGCGCGCGCATCACCGTGGTGGGCACGCGCTTCGAAGTGGCCGTGGGCGACGCCGGCGATCTGCGCGTGGCGGTGGAGCAAGGCCATGTGCGGGTGCAGCCGCCGGGTGAGGCGCAGATCGACCTGCATGCGGGCGATGCGCTGCGCTGGTCGGCCGACGCAGGCGCGCAGCGCGTGCCGGCCTCGGGCGAAGTCGCGCCCTGGCGCAGCGGCTGGCTGGACTTTCGCCATGTGCCGCTGCAGCAGGCGGTGCAGCGCCTGGCGCGCTACAGCCCGGTCGCGCTGCGCGTCGCGCCCGACGCGGCGGATCTCACGGTCTTTGGCCGCGTGCGCATCGCCGAGGCCGGCGCCTGGCTCAGGCTGCTGCCGCGCAGCCTGCCGGTCACGGTGCGTGAAGAAGGCGCCAGCGCCGGGCGCACCTTGTACATCGCACGGCGCTGAGGCGTTCCTGCTGGCGCCAGCGCCAAAGATTTTTGCAGAAAGCCTGAGGGAAGTCGCGCACTCGTTCGTCTCTACCTTGGAAGCCGCCCAGCGGCCCCTTCGCTTTCATCTCCAAGGTTGTTCCCCCATGCCATCACTCCAAGCCCGCCACCACCTGATCGCCGCGGCCGTCCTGGCCCTGGCCGCGCCCTCTGCCTGGACCCAGCCCGCCGCGACGCCAACGCGCGCCTTCGACATCGCCGCCCAGCCGCTGGATGCTTCGCTGTCCGAATTGGCGCGCCAGGCCGGCCTGCAGTTGCTCGCCCCGGCCGAACTGGTGCAGGACCGCAAGGCGCCTGCCCTGCGCGGCACGCTCACGCCCGCAGCCGCAGTCCAACGCCTGCTCGAAGGCAGCGGCCTTGCGGCCCATGTGAACGGGTCGACGCTGGTGGTGGAGCGCGCCGGCCCGACGGCCTCGCTGGCCGAAGTGCGCGTCGCCGCGCGCCGCGCCAGCGACGGCACGACCGAAGGCACGGGCGCCTACACCAGCCGCGTGACCAGCATCGCCTCCAAGACCGATCAGTCGTTTCGCGAGATTCCGCAGTCGGTGTCGGTGGTCACGCGCCAGCAGCTCGACGACCGCCGCATGGTCGACATACGCGACGCGCTGGATGCCACGCCGGGCATCACCAGCAGCAAGCTCAACTTCGAATCTTCGTACTTCTACGCGCGCGGTTTTCAGATCGACAGCATGCAGGTCGACGGCGGCGCTCCGCTGAACATCGCCAGCTACACCTACAGCGTGAACCAGAACCTGGATTTCTACGACCGGGTGGAAGTCATGCGCGGCGCTTCGGGACTGCTGGGCGGCGTGGGCGATCCCGGGGGCATCATCAATGTCGTGCGCAAGAAGCCGCTGGCCGAACCGCGCTTCGTCGCGGAACAGTCGCTGGGCCGCTGGAACCATTCCCATTCGATGGTCGACGCGACCGGGCCGCTGGCCCTCGATGGCCGGGTGCGTGGCCGCGCCGTGCTGTCGTACCTGGACACCGACTACCACGTCGATATCAGGCACACACGTTCGCCCCAGCTGTACGGCGTGATCGAGGCGGACCTCGCAGCCGACACGCTGCTCACATTCGGTGCCAGCCGCGCAAACATCAAGGCGCGTGGCGAGGGCGGCGGCGATGTGCCGCGCTACGCCGACGGCAGCGACATCGCCCTGCCGCGCAACACGGCCTACACACAGCCCTGGGCAAACGGTGAGCGGCACACGACGGAGCTGTTCGCCGCGCTCGAGCATCGCCTGGCCAACCGCTGGAAGCTCAAGCTCAATGCCACGCGCTCCACATCGGATTACGACGGCTCGACAGCGTTTGCCTACGGTGCGCTGGACCGCGCCACGGGCAGCGGCGTGAGCTGGTATGGGGGCGGCCACTATGTGTATCAGAACCAGCAGACCGTGCTGGACGCAAGTCTGGCCGGCACCTTCGAGCTGGCGGGGCGGGCGCATGAATTCCTGCTGGGCGTGGACCAGCAGAAAGTCAACAGCTTCTGGAACGTAGGCTACTCTGCCACGCCCGCGGGCGTGACGCCCATCGACGTCTACCAGCCGGGCGCCTGGAATCCGGCGCCAGCCGGTGAGATATCGCGCCGCTACAACCCCTGGGGACAGGAGCAGCGCGGCGGCTACGCGCTGCTGCGCCTGCACCCCAGCGACCGTCTGCATGTGATCGCCGGCGCCCGGTATGCCAAATATGATTTCAACCAGGTCTATGAATCCCTGGAGTCCGACGGCGCATGGAGCCTGAGTTCGGGCAGCCGCTTTTCCGAGCCCGCCAAGGCCATGCCCTATGGCGGCGTCATCTATGACCTGAACTCTCAATGGTCGGCCTATGCGAGCTATTCGTCCATTCTGAAACCCCAGGCGCTTTTCAAGGCCGGGCCGGCGCCCGGCAGCTCGCTGAACCCCGTCAAGGGCAAGAGCTATGAAGCCGGCCTCAAGGGTGAACTCGCCGACGGCCGGCTCAACGCCACGTTCAGCATGTTCAACGTGGAGCGCAGCGGTGCAGCGGTGGTGGATACGCGCTATCCCACCACCCGCGAGGAGTGGTCAGGCAACTGCTGCTATCTGCCGCAAGGCAAGGTGACCAGCCGCGGCTTCGACGCCGAAATCGGTGGCGAACTGCGCCCGGGCTGGCAGATTGCTGCGGGCTATACATTCACCAGCACCAGGGACAAGACGACCAATGCGCCGTACAGCAGCATCACGCCCAGGCATCTGCTCAAGCTGTCCACGGCCTATACGCTGGCGGGTGCGCTGTCGCATTGGAAAGTGGGCGCCAGTGCCCACATCCAGAGCAGGCACCATGTGGAAGACACACTCTATGACGCCGATTGGAACGAAAGGGGCCGCTACAACTTCACCCAGGGTGGCTATGCCGTATGGAATGCCATGCTGCAGTACCGCATCGACCCACGCTGGACGCTGTCGCTGAACCTCAACAACGTATTCGACAAGGTGTATTACCAGACGGTGGGTTACGCCACCGGCGGCAACTACTACGGAACGCCGCGCAATGCGGTATTGACGCTGCGCGGCCAGTTCTGAGCATTCCCGACCGCAGCGCCTTCATGACCGGCGATGGTGCGTGGAGGCTTGCGGCCTGCACAGCTGAAGAAGCAGAGGAGTTCCATGACGACCATCCGATGTTTGCTGTTTTCCGGCGCCATCGCCACGATCGGGCTGATGTTCGCGGTTCACTCCGCAGCAGCGGGTCTTAGCCGCGGGTGAGCTGGTGGTTGGCGCAGCCACGGGAAGTCCGCCCAATGACGTCAGGCCCTGAGCCACGCATCGATCGCAGTGGAAAAGCGCCAGGCTCTTTCGGTTCCAAAGGAAGCTGCGCGCCGGCGTTCCGATGGCGCCGAAGAGGCGGCATTGCCTGCTCGGCGTTTTCCCGAGATTATGTATCCCGACGTTACAAACCCTGCTACGCTGTCGCGCGGCAGTAAAAACCAACGTCCAAGGGCCGCCACAGGCGCCGGGCGCAATCCACGATCGCAAAAGGAGATCTGCATGAAGCAACGTGCCTGCCTTTGGGGCACCATCGTCCTGGGGGCCATCGCCCCCTGCGCCCATGCCAACGAAATAGGCCTGAGCTTCTGGCGGCCGGGCCAGATGGGCAGCATGGCGGCCGTTCCCGGCGAGCCGGGCTGGACCCTGCCGCTGGTCTATGTGCGCCTCGACGTCAATGCCACGGACACGCGCGAACTCGCGCCGGGCACGCGCCTCACCACGCGGGCCAAAGGCGCGACCAATGTGCTGCTGTTCATGCCCACCTATACCTTCGAGCGCCCTCTGCTGGGCGGCCAGCCCTCGATCCGGCTGGGCGTGGGGGCGGGGCGCTCGCGTTCGGCAATCGACGTGAGCTACGCCCTGCCGGGCGGCTTCACGTCGTCGGGCTCGGCCAGCGACGCGCACTCGGGCGGTGCCGACATCTACCCTAGCGCTTTCCTCAAGTGGAACAACGGCGTCCACAATTCCATGGCCTATGCGTCGGGCGTGCTGCCCGCGGGCTCCTACTACGCGGGCCGGCTCGCCAACGTGAGCCAGAACCGCCGCGGGCTCGACCTGGGCGGCGGCTACACCTACTTCAATGCGGCCCAGCGCGCCGAGTTCTCGCTGGTCGGCGGCGTGACGCATTACGGCAGCAATCCGGCGACCGATTTCCGCACCGGCAAGACCGCCCACCTCGACTGGACCGCCTCCTATCTGGTCACGCCCTACGCCCACGTAGGCCTCGTGGGCTATCTGCACCGCCAGCTCGAAGGCGATTCCGGTAGCGGCGCCACGCTGGGTCATGCGAAGTCGCGCATCAACGCCATAGGCCCGCAAGCGGGCAGCTTTCTGGAATTCGGCGGGCTCAAGTACTACGTGAACGCCAAGGCTTATAAGGAGTGGGGCGCGAAGAACCGCGCCGAAGGCTGGAACTTCTGGCTGACCCTGGTCGCGCTGCTCTGAACTAGGCCTTGGCCGCGGCGGGCGGCGTGCCCAGCTTCGCGGCCAGCAAATTGGCCGTGCGGCGCAGCAGGTCGATATCCGCCTTGGGCTGAACACCCTTGCTGAAGCAGCACAGGGTGCCGTAGACCGATCCATCGGACAGGCGCACCGGCGTGCTCAGGTGCGTGCCAATCGGAAACCCCGGATCGGGCGCCTGGCCGGACGCAATGTATGGCGCGGCGTCGTGCATCACCTGGGGCAGGCGGCCTTCGACCACGCGCTGGCACCAGCTTTCCTCGACCGGATCGGACATGCCCGCGGCGAGCCGCGGCGTGAAACCCGCGGCACTGTCAACGCACTTGAACATGCGCCGCCCATCGGTGAGCTCCGAAACGAAAGCCACGTCCATGCTCAGTTTCGTGCGGATCAGCCGCAAGACTTCGAGCACGGCGGCTGGAAGATCCGGGTCCGCGCCGTCGCTGGTGGCCACCAGCAGCTCGGATATCTTGACCTCGATATCGGCGGGGTTGTAGTCCAATTGCATGCTGCCAAGTCTAAGCCCGCGCAAGCCAGCTTCCGGCGCAAGCTTGTGACCGTTGGTATCCGCTGGCCCGGTCTTCAGCCCGCCCCGCCCGCACGCAGTTCGCGCGCCAGCAGCGCCGCCAGCTCGGCGCGCCGCGCGGGCAGCATGCGCGGCTGTATCGAGGCAATCGATATCGCCGCGAACGGCGTGCCGTCGGGGTGGGGAATCGCCATGCCCACGCCGCCCACGCCCGCGGTGATGGTGTCGAGCAGCTCGGAATAACCGCTGCGCCGCGTGCGCGCCACGGCGCGCGCAAACGCTGCCGGCCCCAGGCCCGCGGCCTCGAAGGCCGCGGCATGCTGGCCATGGATGCGCTGCACGTCTTCATCGGCCAGGCCCGCGAGAATCGCCATGCCGCCCACGCCTATGCCCAGCACGCGCGCGTCGCCGACCCGCGTGCTGAACACCTTCACGGGATACGGCCCGTCTTCGCGCTGCAGGCAGATGGTGTAGTCGCCCTGGCGCACCAGCAGATAGACGGTGTCGCCCGACGTGCGCGCCAGGCGCTGCATCAGCGCCTGGTACGAGGCGACCAGCGGCGCGCGCCGCAGCGAGGCCAGGCCCATCTGCATGGCGTCGATTCCCAGCCGGTAGCGGCGCGTGAGCGGGTCGCGCTCGGCAAAACGCTCCTCGACCAGGCAGGTCAGCAGACGGTGGGCGGTCGAGCGCTCGAGCTGCGTTTCGGCAATGACATCGGTGACGCTGATGCCGTCTTCCTGATGCCGGCCCAGCACGCGCAGCACCAGCAGGGAGCGGCGCATGTTCTGCGCCCCCGGGGTTTCACTGATTTTGCTCACAATGTAGGATTTCCTGGTGATTAATCTCGCAAGGTGGACATCTTATCGAGATCATCGCGGCTCCACTAGCAGGATCCGCAATGAGCACCACCACCCTTTTGACCGAACAGATTGGCCCGGTCCGCCGCATCACCCTGAATCGCGCCGAGATGCGCAACGCCCAGAGCCAGCAGATGCTTGACGAACTCGATACGGCGTTCGAGGCCGCGCGCCTGGACAGCGCCACGCGCGTGGTGGTGCTTGCGGCCAACGGCCCGCATTTCTCGGCCGGCCATGACCTCAAGCAGGCCCAGGCCGAGCGCGCCGAGTTCACCGTCGAGGAGCGCTGGGCCTATGAAGAGCAGCGCTACTTCGGCTACTGCATGCGCATCTGGGACTTCCCCAAGCCGACGATTGCCCAGGTCCAGGGCGGCTGCATTGCCGCCGGGCTGATGCTGGCCAACATGTGCGATCTGATCGTCGCGTCCGAAGACGCGTTCTTCTCGGACCCCGTGACCCACACCATGGGCGCGGCGTCGCTCGAAGTGCTGATACACCCCTGGGTGCTGGGCCTGCGCCAGGCCAAGGAAATGCTGTTCACGGGCGAGCGCATCAGCGCCCAGCAGGCCAGGGAGTTCGGCATGGTCAACCGTGTCGTGGCCAACGACAGGCTGGGCGAGGACACGCTGGCGCTGGCCCAGCGCATTGCCAAGGCGCCGCCGTTTGCCATGCAGCTGCTGAAGAAATCGCTGAACCGCTCGATGGACGTGCAAGGCATGCGCCAGGCGCTGTCGGCGCATTTCGATGTGCACCAGCTGAGCCATGTGACCGAGGAATACCGGCGCACCAAGGAAGCCGGCCTGGCGAGCGCCATCCAGGGAGCCAAGGCATGAGCCACGCCCTGACTCCCCTTCTCGCGCCGCGTTCGATCGCGCTGATAGGCGCCAGCAGCAACGCCGGGCGCATCGGCGGCATGCCGCTTGATCTGCTGCAGCGCTTTGGCTATGCGGGCAAGGTGTTTCCCATCAACCCGAAATACAGCGAGATCTTCGGCAACCGCTGCTACCCGGATGTCGAGGCCCTGCCCGAAGCGCCCGATCTCGCAGTGCTGGCGATTGGCGCCCAGGAAGTCGTGCCCATGCTCGAGCGCTGCCATGCGCGCGGCATTGGCGCGGCCATTGTCTACGCCGCGGGCTTTGCCGAGGCCGGCGACGAGGGCGCGGCGCTGCAGCGCACGCTGGAAGCCTTTGTGCGGCGCAGCGGCATGGTGGTGGCCGGGCCCAACTGCATGGGCTTTGCCAATCTGAACCTGCATGCCTACACGGCGTTTGCCTCGATCTTCGTCAACGTGCCGCCGCAGACCGTGCCCGGCCGCGTGAGCATACTGACGCAAAGCGGCAATGTCTGCTCGGCGGTGTTTGGCCTGGTGCGCCGGCGCGGCGTGCCGGTGAGCCACTTCATCAACACCGGCAACGAGGCCACGCTGGAATACGCGCAATACCTCGAATACCTGGCCCAGGACCCGCAGACCGACTGCGTGCTGGGCTACGTGGAGCAGCTGCGCGACGGCGCGCGCTTCATCGACGCCGCGCTGGCGTTTGCCGCCCAGGGCAAGCCGCTGGTCATCTACAAGGCCGGTGAAACCGACAAGGGCTCGGAAGCCGTGCAGTCGCACACGTCGGCGCTGGCCGGCGATCTGGCCATCTACCGCGCGGGCTTCGATCAGCTCAATGTGATCCGCGGCCAGGACTTCGCCCACATGGCCGATCTCGGCTATCTGAGCGGCTTTCGCCAGCGCCAGGGCGGCAAGCGCGTGGCGATTGTCACCATGTCGGGCGCGGTCGGCGCGATTCTCGCCGACAAGTTCACGCTGGCCGGCCTCGAGGTGCCCACGCTGCCGGCCGATCTGCAGGCGCTGCTGCGCGCCGGCGTGCCCGACTACGGCATGGTCAGCAACCCGGTGGACGTGACCGGCAACATCGTCAACGCCCCCGACTTCGTTCGCACGGTGTTCGAGGCGCTGGCGCGCTGCGAAGGCATAGACACGGTGGTCGTCGCCGCGCCCGGTTATCTTCTGGACCGCATGGCCGAGCCGCTGCTCGAAGTCTGCGCGCAGTACCCGCGGCTGTTTGTCGCGCTCGATACCGGCGAGGCCCAATGCCGCCAGCGCCTGGCCGACGCCGGCGTGCCGGTGTTTGACGACCTCGCGCGCTGCACCCAGGCGCTGGCGCCGTTTTGCCTCTGGCTGTCGCGCCAGGCGGCGACCGCACGCTGGGCCGCAATGCGCCAGCGGCCCCAAGCCAGCGTCGCGGCCGCCGCCCTGCCCGCGCGCCTCAACGAGTTCGACACCAAGCAGCTGCTCGCCGGCCATGGCGTGCCCGCGCTCACGGGCCTGGTGGCGCGCGATGCCGACGCCGCCGTGGCCGCCGCCGCGCAGATCGGCTACCCGGTGGTGCTCAAGGTGCTCAGCGCCGACATCGCCCACAAGACCGAGGCCGGCGGTGTGCGTCTGGCGCTGCAGGACGAGGCCCAGGTGCGCGCCGCGGCGGCCGGCATTCTGGCATCGGCCCAGGCCTATGACGCGAGTGCGCGCATCGACGGCCTGCTGGTACAGCCCATGGCAAGCGGCGGCGTCGCCGAGCTGATTGCCGGCGTCACGCGCGACCCGGTGTTTGGCGCCGCGCTGACCGTGGGCCTGGGCGGAGTGCTGACCGAAATCTACCGCGATGTCGCCCACCGCCTGCTGCCCGTGGACGCATCCATGGTGGGCGAGATGCTGGCATCGCTCAAGGCCTGGCCGCTGCTTGACGGCTTTCGCGGCCGGCCCGTGGCCGACGTGGACGCGGCCTGCCAGGCCGTTGCCGCGCTGGCCGGCGCCGTCACGGCCCTGGGCGAGCAGGTGCTCGAAGCCGAGATCAACCCGCTGCAGGTGCGCGCTCGGGGCCGGGGCGCCGACGCGCTCGATGCGCTGGTACTGGTGAAGCCACAGCCCCGACCGGCCGCCGCGCCGGCCGGACAATCCCATCCACAAGAGGAGACAGCATGAAAACCACCGTTTCGACAAGCCGCCGCCTGGTCACCGCCATGCTGGCCACGGCCACCATCGCCAGCCTGGCGCCGGGCCTGGCACTGGCCCAGGACTATCCGACCAAGCCGGTGCGCATGGTCCTGCCCTTTCCGCCGGGCGGCGTGACCGACCTGCTGGCGCGCGCACTGGCCGAAAAGCTCGCGGCCCGCCTGGGCCAGCCGGTGATTGTCGACAACCGCCCCGGCGCCGGCACGGTGCTGGCCTCCGACACGGTGGCGCGCGCGCCGGCCGACGGCCATACGCTGCTGCTCGCGGCGTCGTCGATAGGCACGGCGCCCCTGCTCTACGACAAGGTCAACTACGACGCCATCAAGAGCTTCGCGCCCGTGACCCAGGTGGCTTCGGTGGTGCACATCCTGGCGGTGAACCCCAAGCTGCCGGTGAAGAACGTCGGCGAGCTGCTGGCCTATGCGCGCCAGAACCCGGGCAAGCTCAACTACGGCTCCACCGGCATGGGCACCTCGACCCACCTGGAAATGGAGCTGTTCAAGAACATGGGCAATGCCTTTCTGGTGCACATTCCGTACAAGGGCAGCGGCCCGGCGCTGATCGACATGGTCGCCGGCCAGCTCGATGTGATGTTTGACGCCTGGGGCTCGTCGGGCCCGTTCGTCAAGTCGGGCAAGCTGCGCGCGCTGGCCGTGACCACGGCCCAGCGTTCGGCCGCCCTGCCCGATCTGCCCACGGTGGCCGAGTCCGGCCTCAAGGGCTACGAAGCCATGCCCTGGCTGGGCCTGATGGCGCCCGCCGGCACGCCCGCGCCGGCCATCCACCGCATCCACCGCGAAGTCGCCGAAATCCTCAAGGAGCCCGAGATGCAGGAGAAGTTCAAGACCTGGGGGCTGGACATCATAGGCAACACGCCCGCGGAGTTCGCGACCTTCCTGCGCAAGGACATCGCGCAATGGGACCGCGTCATCAAGAGCGCCAGCATCAAGGCGGATTGAGCACGGTATGGAGTTTGTACTTACCCAAGAGCAGCAGATGATTGCCGACAGCGCAGGCGACTGGCTGGCGCATCACTACGATTTCCGCCAGCGCGCGGCCAGCCTGCAGCGCGACGGCGGCAACCCCGACGTCTGGCAGGCCATGGCCGAACTCGGCTGGCTGGGCCTGGTGCTGCCGGCCGATGCGGGCGGCATGGAGCTGGGCGCGCTGGAAGCCGGCCTGCTGGCCCAGGCGCTGGGCCGGCATCTGGTGGTCGAGCCATGGTTGGAAAGCAGCCTCGAGGCCGGGCGGCTGCTGGCGCTCACCGGCTCGGCCGTGCAGCAGGCCCAATGGCTGCCCGGGCTGATCGCGGGCACCCAGCGCCTGGCGCTGGCCCATGCCGAAGGCACCCGCCTGCCCTGGGAGGCGCCGCAGCTGCGCGCGCGCGCCCAGGGCACGGGCTGGCTGCTGGACGGCCAAAAGCGCTGCATTGCCTCGGCGCCCGGCGCGGCGCGCTGGCTGGTCTCGGCAACGCTGGACGACGGCCAGGCGGCACTGTTTCTGCTCGATCCGCAGGCCGCCGGCATACGCATCGACGCCTACGACACCAGCGACGGCGCTCGGGCCGCCGACATCGCGTTTGCCGCGGTGCAAGTGGACGCCGCCAGACGCCTGCACGCCGGCGACGCGCAGTCGGCGCTGCAGCGCGTGCTCGCCGAGAGCCTGGTCGCGCGCTGCTGGTCGGCCACGGGCGGCATGCAGGCCATGCTGGCGCAGACCAGCGACTACGTGCAGCAGCGCCAGCAGTTCGGCCAGCCGCTGGCGCGCTTTCAGGTGGTCCAGCACCGGCTCGCTGAAATGGCCGTGCTGTGCGCCGAAGCCCAGGCGGCCTGCGAACTCGCGGCGCTGTCGCTGGCCGATGCCGACGGCGCGCAGTGCCGCGCCATTGCCGGCCTGCTCAAGAACAAGGTCGGCCGCTGCGCCCGCTATGTGGCCCAGGAGAGCGTGCAGCTGCACGGCGCCATGGGCGTGTGCGAGGAGCTGCCGATTGCCAGCGCGTTTCGCGCGCTGATGGCCTTTGCCCAATGGGGGGGCGACGGCGCCAGCCACGCGCTGGCCGCGGGCCGCGCGCTGCTGGCCGATGGCCGCTTCGCGCACAGCCGCACGCTGGGCCCCGCGCCCGCTCGCCGCACGACCCAAGAACCCGAGACCGTCGCATGAACCTCGAACTGAGCCCGGCCGACCAGGCCTTTCGCGCCGAAGTGCGCGCTTTTCTGGCCACCCACCTCACCGACGCGCTGCGCGCCGGCCAGGCCGCGACCAGCGCCATGTACCCCGAACCCGAAGTCTCCGGCCCCTGGCAGCAGGCGCTGCAGGCGCGCGGCTGGCTGGTGCCGCTGTGGCCGCGCGAGTGGGGCGGCACCGGCTGGAGCGCGCTGCAGCGCTTCATCTTCGAGACCGAATGCGCGCTTGCCGGCGCGCCGCTGGTCCACCCCATGGGCGCGCGCCTGGTCGGCCCGGTGATACTGCGCTACGGCACCGAGGCGCAAAAGCACTTCTATCTGCCGCGCATTCTGTCGGGCGCCGACTACTGGTGCCAGGGCTTTTCCGAGCCCAACGCGGGCTCCGATCTCGCCGCGCTGCAACTGCGCGCCGTGGCCGACGGCAGCGACTATGTGCTCAACGGCTCAAAGATCTGGACCACCCATGCCCACCACGCCAACCGCATGTTCGCGCTGGTGCGCACCAGCAGCGAAGGCAAGCGCCAGCAGGGCATCAGTTTCCTGCTGATCGACATGGCCCTGCCCGGCATCACGGTGCGGCCCATAGTGACCATTGGCGGCGACCACGATGTCAACGAAGTGCATTTCGAGAACGTGCGCGTGCCCCAGGCCGAGCGCATAGGCGAGGAGAACGCAGGCTGGGAATGCGCCAAGTACCTGCTGGAATTCGAACGCGGCGCGGGCATCTTCAGCCCGCGCCTGCGCTCCCAGCTCAAGCGCGTGGTCGACGCCTTTGCCGCCCAGCCCGATCTGCCCGACGAACTGCTGCGCCGCCTGGGCGAAGTCGTTGCCGACATCGACACCTTTGAATGGCTGGAACTGCGCACCATGGGCGGCCTGGCGCCCGGCGCCAACCCCGGCCCGGTGTCGTCAATTCTCAAGCTGCGCGCCAGCCGCCTCAAGCAGGCGATTGCCGAGCTCGGTGTCGATGTGCTGGGCCAGGCGGGCTTGCGCTGGCGCAGCGATCCAGCGGACAGCGCGCTGCGACCCAGCGTGCTGGTGCCCGAGTATTGCAACAGCCGCGCCTTCACCATTTTTGGCGGCGCGGCCGAGGTGCAGCTGGGCTTGATTGCCAGGACGGTACTGGGCTGAGCCGCTGACACCGGCCTTGCAGGGAAGGGGCCGGGGACGGGGCCGGCGCAGCGCGTCAGGCCAGGGTCAGCGGCCTGGCATAGGTCTCGCGCAAGGTGCTCTTCATCACCTTGCCCATGGCGTTGCGCGGCAGTTCAGGCACGAAATGCACCTGCTTGGGCACCTTGTAGTTCGCCATCCGGCCTTTGAGCGCCTGGATGATCTGCTCGCCGGTGAGGCCCGGGTCCTGGCGCACCACCACGGCGGTCACCGCCTCGCCGAAGTCCCTGTCGGGAATGCCGATCACGGCGGACTCGGCCACGCCCGCCAAGGCGTCGATCGCCATCTCCACCTCCTTGGGATAGACGTTGTAGCCGCCCGAGATCACCAGATCCTTGGCGCGGCCGACAATGGTCAGGTAGCCGTCGCTGCTGCGGATTCCCTGGTCGCCCGTGCGGAACCAGCCATCGGCGGTGAACTCCTCGGCGGTCTTTTCCGGCTTGCGCCAGTAGCCCTTCATCACGCCACTGCCGCGTATCTGGATGCCGCCGATCCGGTCGACGGGCAGCAGCTGGTCATGGTCGTCGGCAATGCGCACCTCGACGCCGTCTATCGCCTGGCCCACGCAGCCTATGCGCCGCTCGCCCACCAAGGGGTTGGAAGTGATGATTGCCGACTCCGTCATCCCATAGCGCTCGAGCACGATCTGGCCCGTGCGCTGCTGGAAATCGCGGTTGGTGTCGGCCAGCAGCGGCGCCGATCCCGAAACGAACAGCCGCATGTTGGTGCTGCGGGCGGCCGTGAAGCCGGGCTCGTCCAGCAGGCGGGTGTAGAACGTGGGCACGCCCATCATCACCGTGGCCCTGGGCAGCAAGGAAAGCACCTGCTGCGCGTTGAATTTCTTCAGAAACAGCAGCCGGCTGCCCGAAAGCAAGGCGCAGTGCCCGGAAATGAACAGTCCATGCGCATGGAACAGCGGCAGCGCATGCAGCAGCACGTCGTTGCGGCCGAAACCCCAGAGCTTGGTCAGCGCCAGGCCGTTGCTCAGCAGACCGGCATGGGTCAGCATGGCGCCCTTGGGGCGACCGGTGGTGCCCGAGGTATAGATGATGAGGGCCACGTCGTCGCCCGCCACCTGCGCCGTGTCGAATGTCTCCGGCTGCGCATCGGCCAACCGGTCCAGCGTTCCGCCGCCCTCCTCGGTCAGCGTCATCACATGGGCCACGCCATGGGCCCGCGCCAGCTCGCTGCGGGGCGCGAAGTCCGCCGGCTCGCAGACGAAAACCCGGGGCTGGGCGTCGGCCAGGAAATACGCGAGCTCGTCGGCTCGATAGGCGGTGTTCAGCGGCAGGTAGATGGCGCCCATGCGCAGCGTTGCGAGGTAAAGGCAATAGTTGCGCGCCGACTTGTCGACCTGCACCGCCACCCGGTCGCCGGGGCGAACGCCCAGGCTGACCAGGGCATGGGCGTAGCGCGCGGTGCTGGCCAGCATGCGGGCATAGCTGATGACCTGGCTGTCGTCGGTTTCGAGAAAGGCCGCGTCGCCGGCCTCGCGTGCGATGGCTTCAAATGTGGCAAAGATATTGGCGTTCATGGCATGAATGGAAATGGTGGCTGCCGGGAGCAGGTCAGGAAAGCGCGCTGACGCTGTCCGCCACGCCCAGCTCGACGTAATGGGAAAACTCGGCGCCGGCATTGGAAATCGCGGCCGCCGGGCGGCTCAGGATGCTGCTCAGCGAAGCCTGGGGCAGGGTTCGCACGCTGCCGCCGGGCGCGATGTCCACCGAGGACGCCGCACCCGCCGTGGCGATATAGATTCCGCCCGAGGTCGCGCCGCCAATGCGCAGTCTCACCTCCTGCCCCAGGTGCACGCGGCGTCGCAGCGTGCGCGCCAGGTGCACCAGGTATTGGCTCAGGATCAGGCGCTCGTCGCCCATGTGCAGGCTATGGCCGGCGCAGTCGATCAGCAGATCGAGGGGCGGGCCGAGCTGGTCGGCCAGGGTGGCGAATTCCAGTGCATCGGCTGCGCCCATGCTGGTCTGTCCGCTGCAGCGCAGGCCGCCGGGGCCGGGACCCAGCGCAAACCGCGCCGCTGCGGCCGCAGCGGCCGGCGCTGCAGCCCCCAGGCGCAGCGCCAGCATGCGGCGCTCTTCGTCCAGGGTATCGGGCAAGGGGCCGCCGGCCAGCGCTTGCAGCCACTCGCGCAGCGCCGCCGCATAGGCCGGCAAGGCGTCATCGACGAGGCGCTCGCCGCCTCCATGGCGGCAGCGCGCAGCGCCGCCGATCGCGGCGCGCACGGCTGCCAGCGAGCCGCCGCCCGCGCTTTCCAGCACCCGCGGGCCCGACATCGCCAGCACGGTGTCGGGCGCGTAGCAGCGCTGTGCGGCGGCGAAAGCCAGCATGCTGGCCCCGCCAAAGACATTGCGCCCGAGCAAGGCGATCATCGGCAGGCCCGCCAGGCTGGCATCCAGCAGCTCGGTCATCAGCGCGCGCAGCGCGCCCTGGATAGCCAGCCCCGCGTCCAGCCTTGCGCCTGCGGAGTCGATCAGCAGCACCAGCGGGGTGTGCGTCGTGCGCGCCAGGCGCACGATGCGGCAAAGATCGGCGCATTCGGCGCTGCCGAGCACCCCTTTGTCCTTTGCCGGATCGGTGGCGGCGGCCAGCACCTGGCGAGCGCCAACCGTGGCGCGGGCCAGGTGCAGGCCCGAGCCGGCCGGCAGCGGGCTCTGGGAGCCGGCGTCAAACAGCGCGTCAAGCCGCTGCGCAACGGATGCGGTGGTGAATTCCACGGTGTTCATTCCTTCACTTGTTGTCTGCGCCGGCGCCCGAGCGCTGGGTGCTGGCCTTGTGCCGGGCGCCGTCGCTGATCGCCCAGTCCCTGAACTCCTCGGGCGAGGCCGAAGGCCAGGCCACGTTGCCCTGTTTCTCCAGCCTGGCCTTGACGTCGGGATCGCGCAGCACCTGGGCGCTGGCATCAAACAGCTTGCCGACCACTTCCGGCGGCAGCTTGGCCGGACCATAGATGCCGAACCAGATGTTGAAGTCGTAGTCCTTGATGCCCGACTCCCCCATTCCCGGCAGGTCGGGAAACAGCGGCGAGCGCTCGGCCGTGGTCACCGCCAGCAGCCTCAGCTTACCCGCCTGGACCATGGGCATCACCGAAGGCGGCGTGCCGAAGGTCATGTCGACATCGCCCGCGGCAACCGCCTGGATGGAAGGCGCCCCGCCCTTGTACGGCACATGCAGCATGTCGATTGCCGCCGCGTGGGCAAAGGCAGCGCCGGCCAGATGGGTCACCACGCCGGCACCCGAAGACGCATAGGTCAGCTTGCCCGGGTTCCTGCGCGCCTGCTCCATCAGCCCCTTGACGCTTTTTTCCGCAAACTCCTTTCTGACAGCCAGCAGCATGGGCGAATTGCTCCAGCGCGCAATCGGCGTGAAACTTTTCACGCCGTCGTAGCGCGCACTCTTGTAAAGCAGCTGATCGGAGCCGTAGAGGTTGGCCGTGCCCAGCAGCAGCGTATAGCCGTCAGGCTGGGCACGCGAGACCAGCTCCGAAGCCAGCGTGGTGCCCGCGCCCGGGCGGTTGTCGACCACCACGGCCTGGGACAGCACGCGGCCGAGCTTTTCTCCCACGATGCGGGCCACGGCATCCGCCCCCCCGCCGGCCGGAAAACCCACGACCAGCGTGATGGGCCGCGATGGATAGGTATCCGCCAGCGCCACCGTGCCTGCGGCAGCGGCCAGCGCAGCCAGCAATGCTTTCTTGAACATGTCTTGTCTCCTTGGATTGGATCTCGAGCGCCCTGCAGCGATCGCCTTGAACATCCTTGTCTCCGGCTGTTGGACGCCGGAGTTCTTGAAGCGGTGCCGGGCACGCTTCTTTTTTGTGCTTCCAATGTAGGAGGGGTCGGAATAATTTAAAAATATGATATTTTTATTGTTCGATCTGGTTTACTTATGAAGAGCAACGAACATGGATCTGCGCCAGCTGCGGTATTTCGTCAAGGTGGTGGAATGCGGCAATGTCACGCGCGCCAGCGAGGCACTGCACATCGCGCAGCCGGCCGTGAGCCAGCAGATGCGCAATCTGGAGCGCGACCTGGACATGCGCCTGCTCGAGCGCAGCGTGCATGGCGTCGCCCCGACCGCGGCCGGACAGACGCTTTACCGCCACGCGCTGGAGCTGCTGCGCCAGGCCGACAGCACGCGCGAACTGCTGCGCCAGGACGCCGAGCTGCCGCAAGGCCGGGTGTCGGTGGCCCTGCCGTCCAGCACGGCGCGCATGGTCGCCATTCCGCTGGCGCGCATGGTGCGCGACCGCTTCCCCGGCATCGCGCTGGAATTGGTCGAAGCCCCCAGCGCGGAACTCGCCAATCTGCTCACCAGCGGGCGGGTCGATCTAGCGGTGATTGTCGATGCCGTTGAAACGCGCAGCATCGCCAGGCAGCACCTGCTGACCGAGGCCTTGCACCTGATTGCCTGGCCGGAATTTCCCATGCCGGACGGCCCGGTCTCGATTGCAGACCTGGCGCGCATGCCGCTGCTGCTGCCCAGCGCGCCGAACACCATTCGCAGCCATGTCGAATGGGCGATGCGCGAAGCCGGCCTGCGCTGTGAAATCCGCTTCGAGGCCAGTTCAACGGCGCTGCTGTTTGCCGCCGTGATGGCGCAGCTGGGCGTGACCATCCTGCCCTGGAGCGCCGCGCACATCGAACTCAGCGAGCGCAAGCTCAAGCTGGCCAGGGTGGACCACCGCCTGTTCTCGCGCGACCTGTCGCTATGCTGGCGCGACACGGCATTGCAGAGCAACGCCGTGCAAAAGGTCAAGGCCACCATGCTCGAGCTTTTTCACGGCCCGGGAAAATGGCCGGAATGGGTGGCGTCGAACTAAAGACCCAAGGGCGTGAAAGATTCGTTTGCCGGGCAGCAGGACCTATCCGACTGCCTGGTGCGCCGCTTTGGATCGGAAGGCCATCTTTGACATTCAGCCCACGCACAGCAACTCATCTATCTGGCTGCTTTTTCCGGTAGAGAACGTGCTGTCGAAGTGCATGACCTTCAGGAAGTCCTGGATGGTCAAACGTATTCTCATCGCGAACCATGCCAAGCCTTTGCATGAGCTTTTCAGAACGCTTGTTACTGAGCGCGGTGAAGGAAACCACTTCTGCGAGGGATAATTCCTGAAAAGCGAAATCCAGTGCAGCTTGAGCCCCTTCCGTGGCAAACCATTTCCCCCAGAAATCTCTCGCCAGCCTCCAGCCTACTTCCACGCACGGTGAGAATGGCAAATCAGCAGAAGGCACATGCAGCCCTATGAAACCCGCAAATTCATTGCTTGCTTTGACTTCAACCGCCCAAAACCCCCAGCCACGCTGATTGATCAGCGCGCGGCAACGGTCGGCTATGGCTCGACTCTGTTCTTCCGTGAGAACACTTGGGAAATAACGCATGGTCTCAGCGTCAGAACTCATGAGCGCAAAGGCTGGATAGTCGGCATCCTTCCACTGACGCAACAAAAGCCTCTCTGTCTCTAGTTCGCGCACGTGGTCTCCAGTTGCAAAAACTGCATGGTACCCTCCGGTTTCAAGATCACTGCTTATGATCTCAGCAGACCTCACGTACGTCTCCTCCCGACCCATAGCAGACAGGCGCAAATCGCGACCGCAAGTGAATGGCGTGGTAAAAAAATCCCTGCCAAGCAGAGATCATCAGAGAATCCCACCGCTATCGTGTGTGTTATCAACGACAAGGAGTCCGTTTGTGAAAATGAATAATTTGGTTCCAGAGATGATTGTTTCTGATTTAAAACGAAGCTTGTATTTTTACTGCCTGATCCTGGGATTTCAAATCGAATACGAACGCCCAGAAGACAAATTCACCTTTCTGTCCTTTCAAGGGAGCCAATTGATGCTGGAACAGGATGACCAGGAAGAGTCTCCATGGCGCGTCGGCCCCCTGGTCTCTCCATATGGTCGAGGAATGAATCTCTCGATTCAATGCTCTGATTCCAAAGCCTTGGCCAAGTCCCTCGGAGACGCTGGTATCGCATTGCGCAGGCCTATTGAAGAATGTTGGTATCGAGACAATGAGCGCCTGCACGGCGAGCTTAATTTCTTGGTGCTTGATCCAGATGGCTATTTACTACGGTTCACACAAAGCGTAGGTTTCAGAGCAGTCGAGCATCAATCAATAGCCTGAATAGGGGCGGTGCCTAGGGCGATTCAAGTATTTCCATGGCTGCTCTTGGCCGTCAGCAGACGCTTGAAGCTGCCCCTGTGTATGCAGCTGGCGATCCCATCTTGAAAGCATCCCTAGAAGCGGGCATCGTCCCCGCGATGGAGGATCATGGAGACGATGAAAAATTCTTTGAATCAAAACCGCCCACGGCGGCGCGAGTAGAGCAAGCAATTCAAGGCAGAGGTGTTGGAACGCTGCGCCCAGCTTGGCGCCAGCGTAGGTGGCATGGCCTTGGCGCATGGCCTGCATTCGAATATGGTGCACCGCTGGATGCGTGAACAGCGAGAGCGGCACACCGCGGTTGCCACTGCAATCCCTGGATGATCTGAGCGCAGAGCAACTGCGTGAGATGACCACGCGGCTACTTGCCGAGCTGCGCCACAGCCAGGCCCTAAACGCCAAGCTAACCCACGAGAACGCGCTGCTCAAGCGCATGAAGTTCGCTGCCCAGTCCGAGCGCTTCAATGCCGAGCAGCGCAGCCTGCTCGACAACGAGATCGCGGCCGATCTGGCGGCCGTTGCCGCGGAGATCGAGCAATTGCAGCCGCCTGCAACAGCACCCGAGATCAAACAGCAACCCAAACGCCAGCCGTTGGGCAAGCACCGCTGGGTAGTGGAACGCACGCATGCCTAGTTCGCGGGATTCGGCAAGCTGCGCATCCGCTTCTAGCGGCAACTGGGCACCCATTTGGCGCTCCTCAAGCTCGCCTGCGCCATCATCTGCCTGCGCTTCGTTAAACGGTATTGTTAGCCGCTCTAAG
>NZ_JAVWWA010000011.1:0-10042 GCF_036666375.1 Comamonas sp.
ACCGGCGGTAAAAGCCCTGGGGCACGGCCGTCGCTCCGGCAACGATCAGCCGCGCCAGTGGTCTTTGCGCGCCGGGGTAAAGCGTCGCGGCCAGCACAAATCCGTCCGTCGCAGTGAGCGTCATCGTCCGCGCTGCGGAATGTATCTCATGGGTCATGGGCGCAATCCTCTGTGACGACTGTGAAAGAAGCCTTGCTGGGTTGATCCGCATGGTGCGCCCGCGTGGCGCCCCGCGCTGTCATCTATGTGCCTGCACGAAGGCGCGCAGACTTTCAGAGCGCAGCCCGCAAGCTCAGCATCACATTGCGCGGCGCGCCGTAAACGCCTGTATAGAAGGTGGTGTCCATGGAACTCCAGTACTGCTTGTCAAACAGATTGTTGATGTTTATGGTCAGCGAAACCTTCTCGCTGAAGTCATAGCGCACCATCAATCCGGCCACCGCGTAAGCGCCCTGCTCGCCATGCAAGGGCTTGGCAGACCACCAGGGAGAACTCGTGAAGTCGCTACGGCTTTGCCAATTCACGCCCCCGCCCAGCGTGAGCGCGTTCCATTGGCCGGGCAGGCGGTAGGTGCTCCACAGCTTTGCGAGGTGCTTGGGAAAGGTCGTGGAAATGCGTGCACCCGCCGAATCCTGCGTCTTCGCATAGGTATAGCTCGCGGCCACATTCCAGCCGCGCGAAAGCTCACCGTTGACCTCCAGGTCCAGGCCCTGCGTCCTCGCGCCTTTCTCGGCGCGATAGGCGGCATTGGTCGTGCCGGGCACCGTGTAGCTGCTGTCGGCCACCGCGAGGTTGTCCTGGCGGATCTGGTAGGCCGCGGCGCTGCTGTGGATCTTGCCGTCCGCGAACTGGCTTTTCACCCCCAGCTCGTAGCTATTGCCTTCGCGTGGGTCCAGGAAAGCGCCGTTGCGATCCTGATAGGACTGGGGTTTGAAGATCGTGGTGTAGCTCGCATAGAGCGCATGGCTGGGGTCCAGGTCGTAGACGATGCCGACGTAAGGCGTGAGCACATTCTTCTTCTCGGCGCTCTCGTGCGAGCTATACGTTCCGCTGGTGTAGACCAGGTCATAGCGCGAGTTGTAGCGGCTGAGCCTGCCGCCAAGAATCAACGAAAGCTGGTCGCTGGGCCGCAAGCGGGCCGCGGCGTAGGCGCCTGACTGGCGCATCTGAGTATTGCTGGTCCGGCCATGCGGGGCGTCGGCCACCGTGCCTGCGTGCGCCCAGGTCTGGAAGTTGTAGATATTGCCTGGAACGCCAAGCGCCGCCTTGGGGCTGTAGGCGGTGTCGTTGGCGTAATCCGCGTAGTTGTAGCCCACGGCAAGCTCATGCTTGCGACCAAACAGCTCGAACGGCCCCGACGCCTTGAGACTCACGCCCGTCTGGTTCTGCTCGCTGTCGCCACTTTGCGCATTCAACGGCAGATTGCCGGTGTCTTGGTTGAACATTGCGTTCCAGGTGGTGCCGCCAACCCAGGAGAACGCGCGCGTCTGCCGCAACTGATTGGCCGCGAAGTCCAGCGACCAGCCCTCGCTCAGGCGCTGGTTCAATGCCACGAACGCGTTGCTGGCCGCGGTTTCGTTGCGGTTGTACCGGCTGGCGAAGCTCGTCGAGCGATCGAAGTCGCTCTGGGCACCGGTGCTGTAGAACAGCGGCAGGCCTACGCCATTGCCGATTCCACCTCGCGGGTCATCCTTCTGGTAGCTCAGCCCCGCCGTCAACAGCGTGGAGTCCGTGAGGTCGGCTTCGACAACGCCGTACAGCACTTGCTTGTCCAGCTGGTAGTAGTCGATGTAACTGTCGCTCTTCTGATAGGCGCCGATCAGGCGGCCCCGCACCGAGCCCGAGGCATTCAGCGGGCCGGAGAGGTCGACCTCGGCGCGCGCCTTGCTCCAGGAGCCGGCGCCCACCGAGACATGTGCCTGCCAATCCGCTGTCGGGCGTTTGCGCACCATGTTGATCGTGCCAGAAGGGTCGCCCGCCCCGCTCATCAGACCCGAAGCCCCGCGCAAGACTTCGACCCGGTCGTAGATGGACAGGTCGGCGAGACTTTGCGACACATCCTGCGTGGTCACGTCCAGCGTGGTCGGCACGCCGTCGAGTTGGTAGGAATCGATGGCATAGCCGCGCGACATCACGCTGTAGCGTTCGCCACCGATGTTCTGCAGCGTGATGCCCGGAGTCTGCTGCAAGGCGTCGCCTATGCCGCTCAAGGCCTGGTCGCCCAGGCGCTGGCTGGTGATCACACTGATGGTTTGCGGAGTTTCCCGCAGCGTCAGATTGAGCGGAGTAGCCACCGTGCTGCGCCCATTGCTAGCGTAGGAGCCCGATCCTTCGGTGGTGCTGCCAGGCTCGGCACTGGCCGTCACCTGCACTTCCTTGAGCGTTGCCCCCGGCTCGCCTTGCGCTGCGCCGGGGCTGGCAACGGCAGCGCTCGGGCGAACGGTCAGTGTGCCGTTGGCCGTGCGCGCGAACTCCAGACCATGGCCGACCAGAGCCCGTTGCAAGGCCTGCTCCGGCGTGAAGCGGCCCTTGATTGCCGGTGCCGACAGGCCGCGAACCACAGGAGCCGGCACGGCGAGCTGCACCCCGCCTTCGCTGGCAATGCGGATCAGACTCGCGTTGAGATCCTGCGCCGGGATGTCATATGACTGTGCAAGACCGCTGAGCGCGAGCGCGTTCGCAGAAGTCGTCAGGCAGGCGATCGCCAAAAGATGGCGGCTATGAGAGAACGCAGGAGGCATGATGGACCTGTGGTGGAAACTGCAGAGCCGGAGAAATTCCGACCTTTCCACTGTTTGTCGGACGAGAGCAAAAAAGCGGCCATGGTTTGGCCGAATTTTTTGCGCTGGCTCAGGTGCTCGTATCCACCCGAACCAGCCACCCACCCGAATGCCGGTGAATGTCGATGGGCAGCGTCTGCGCCAGGGACTCGAGCGCCGCATCCGTGTCGTCGAGCGCAAACACGCCCGTGACGCGCAGTTGGGCCGCGCCGGGTGAAACGCGGATCAAGCCGCGCCGGTAGGGCCTCAAGCTCGCCAGCACTTCGCCCAAGGGCTGGTCATAAGCATGAATCTCCCCGCGCTCCCAGGCCGCCGCCGCATCGGGCAGGGTCTGGCGGCTCAGCTCAGAGAAAGCGCGTCCATCGAACCACGCGGACTGGCCTTGCGACAGAAGCTGCGACAGCGGCTGGGCATCGCTGCCTGTGGTCAACCCGGCCTCGCCTTCCAGGGCCAGCGCAAACGTACGCTCATCGGCCAGCTTCATCATGATCCGCGAGCCCAATGCCTGCATGCTGCCGTGCGGACTGCGCACCACAAAGGGCGCGGACACCCCGGCTTGCACCGTGGCCAGCAGCTGGCCTTGGCGCAGATGGACAAGACGCAGTCCCGCGCTGAAACGCACGTCCACCGAGGAACGCGCATCAAGTTGCAGGCGGCTGCCATCCGCGAGCTCGAAACTGCGTCGCTCGCGCGTGGACGTATGCAGGTCGGCACGCCAATCGGGCAACATGCCGCTACGCTCGGCCAGCCATGCGCTGCCCAGCCCCAGGCCCGCGACGCCCAATGCGCCACGCAGCATTCTGCGGCGGTCAGGCAGTCCATCGGCTTTGCGCAGGGTAGCGTGCACCGCAGGCGCGCGCGGCCCGGTCGTCGTGGCCTTGCCCGCCGAAGTCGCGCCAAAGGTGGCCTCGAGCGCGCCGCCCAGCCGCAGCCAGGCTTGTCGGTGACGGCTATCCGTCAGCAGCCATTGCTCGAATGCCGCACGTTCGGCTGCGCCGGCTGTACCCGAGCGCAGTTCGACCATCCACTCGATCGCCGCCTCGGAAATCGCATCCAGCGCGGAAGAGCGCGCCATCAGTCTTGCACCGCCAGCAGGCAGCAGCGCAGGCCATCGGCTACATAGCGCCTGACCATGCGCTCGGACTTGCCGATCTGCGCGGCAATCTCGGCGTAGGCCAGGCCATCGAGCTGACTCAGCAGAAAAGCGCAGCGCGCGTGGGAGGACAAGCTTTCCAAGGCTTTGGCGATGCTGGCCAGCGACTCTTGCAGCAAGGCGCGCTCCTCGGGTGAAGGCGCGAGTTCCTCGGGCATGGCTGCCAAGGTCTCGACCCACATCTGCTCCAGGTCTCTGCGGCGCCAGAGGTCGACGAGGATATTCTTGGCGATGGCCGTGAGAAAGGCACGCGGCTCATCGAGCAACAGCAGCCGGCGCGTGCCCAGCAGCCGCACGAAAGTCTCGGAACTCACATCCTCGGCGTCCGCGGCATTCTGCAAGCGCCTGCGCAGTCTAGCCAGCAGCCAGGGTTGATGGTCAATGAAGAGCTCAGCGGCCGCTGAGACTTCGTCGGCAGGCATGGGAGCGGTCGACAAGAGAAGGCCCGATTAATAAGAACTATTCTCAAGTATATCGAGTTTCAGCAGCGGCATGGCCCGACATCACCAGGCCGCGCCCGAACTGTGCCTCAGCGCGCGGAAATCTCCTGGCTGCGCCTACCGCCGGCTTGCAGACCCAGCACGGCTGCGCCCAGGACTGCCGCCAGCGCCCCGACCAGCGGGACATGCGCCAGGCCGGCCCAGGCAATCGTCAGGCTGCCCAGCACCCCGCCCAGCGCCGTGCCCAGATTGAACGACGCGATGTTCAGGCCCGCGGCCACCGCCGTGAACTGCGGGATATGGCGCCGGGCCTGCTGCAGCAGGCGCATGGTCAGCAGGGTCACGATGGCAAAGAAGAACACCCCCAGGCTGCCCACCAGCACCAGCATGGCCGGCGCAAAGCCGCGCAGCAGGTAGAGTGCCGCCAGATTCAGCGCCAGCCCGGCCAGTGCCGCCAGCGTGCTGCGGGCTGCATCCGCCCGGTCCGCCAGACGCCCGCCCAGCAGATTGCCGAGCACCGAGCACAGGCCGAACAGCAGCATGGCCAGGCTCAACCAGCGCACATCGACGGCGGTGACCTGCAGCAGATAGGGCGAGACAAAGGTGAAGAAAGCAAAGGTCGCCACGCTCACCAACGCGCCTATGCCGGCGGTGGTCAGCAGCTGCGGCTGCGTGATGGCGCGTATGCCTTGCCAGGCGCCGGCCGGCCCGCCGCCCTTGGCCTGGCTGTGCATGAAAAACCGCAGGCCCAGCATGCCCGCCAGGCTCAGCCCGCCTATGGCCAGGAAGATCGCACGCCACGACCAGAGGCTGCCGAGAAAGGTGCCCAGGGGCACGCCCACGGCCAGCGCCAGCGTCAGCCCCAGCCACACCACGGACAGCGCGCGCCCCGAGCGCGCCGGCGGCACCAGCTGGGTGGCCGCGTCCGAGGCCACGGCCATGAACACGCCGTGGCCCAGGCCGACGACAAAGCGCACCGCCAGCAGCAGGGCAAGATTGGGCGCAGCCGCCATCAGCACGCTGCCCGCGGCCAGCACCGCCATGGCCAGCAGCAGGATGCTCCTGTCCTTCCAGTGCGCGAGCAGCGCGGTGATGAACGGCGCGCCTATCGATGCGCCCAGCGCGTAGGCGGCAATGGCGGTGCCGACCGCGGCGATCTGGCTTTCAAGATCGACGGCAATGGCCGAGACCAGGCCGGCCACCACGAACTCGGACAGCCCGAAGGCAAAGGTACACAGGGAGAAAACATAGATCGCGACCGGCATGGCTATACGCATTGAAGTGCAGCAACCCCGGCGTCACGGTATGGAACGCGGGTGCTGCCGCAGCGTAGCCGCCGCGCCGGCGTTCGTAAAATACCGTTCCTGTCGCCAAACAAGACGTCTGGCGTCTCAATCACCGCCGGGTGCAAAAGCGCCGCGGATTTCGGCGATCAGCCGGTCGCGTATCGCCGACGGCTGGCCGGGATTCCAGGCCATCAGCAGGTCCAGCCGGCGCAGCGCTGCGGGCGCATCGACGGCAATCGGGCGGAACACCACATCGTGCTGGGTGCCGCTCGCCAGCGATGCCGGCAGCAGCGCCAGGCCAAAGCCGCTGGCGACCAGCGCGATCAGCGTCTGCATCTGCCGCGCCTGCTGCACCACGCGCGGCACAAAGCCCGCGGCCTGGCACAGCGCGATCAGCTGATCGTGAAAGCCCGGGCCCAGCGGCCGCGGCGAGGCGACAAAGGCTTCGTCCTTGAGCAGCGCCAGTTCGATCTGCGCGCTGCCCGCCAGCCGGTGGCCCGCGGGCAGCGCCACGCAGATGGGCTCGCGCAGCAGCGTCTCGAACCGCAGCCGGGGCGCAGTCGTTCCCGGCGTGCGCAGAAAGCCGATGTCCGCGGCGCCGCTCTCCAGCGCCTGCACCTGCTCCTGCGTGGTGGCTTCGCGCATCGTGAACGCCACGCCCGGGCTGGCCAGCCGAAAGCCACGCAGCGCACGCAGCAGCGGCGCATAGGGCGCGATGTTGATGAAGGTCAGCGTCAGCAGGCCTTCAAGCCCCTGGGCCACGCGCTGCGTCTGCGCCACGCCTTCATCGAGCGATTGCAGAATCTGCCTGGCGGTGTTCGCAAAGGATGCACCGGCCGGCGTCAGCGCCACGCTGCGGTTGGTGCGCTCGAACAGCGCCAGGCCCATTTCACGCTCGAGCCGGCGTATCGCCTGGCTCAGCGGCGGCTGGGCCATGTGCAGCCTTTGCGCCGCGCGGTTGAAATGCAGCTCTTCGGCGACCGCAATGAATTGCTGCAGCAGGCGGGTCTCGATCATTGAAACATCCAAAGTCTGGTTGCCGCGACTTTGGCATATTTCCCGTCTCGGACCGCCCGACTGTGCGGGCTTATTCGGCCTTGATGTTCCCGTCGCGCATCACCTTGCCCATGCGCTGGGTCTGCAGGTCGATGAACTTCCTGACTTCGGCATTGCTGCCGGTGAACGGCTCGCCGCCCACGCTGGTGATGCGCTCCTTCACTTCGGGCGCGTCGAGCGCGACCTTGAGTGCTTCGGCCAGCTTGGCCGCGACCGCGGGCGGCACGCCGGCGGGCATGAACATGCCGTTCCATTCATAGGCTTCGGCATTGGGCACGCCGGCCTCGGCCAGCGTAGGCACATCGGGCAGCAGGGCCGAGCGGCGCGCGGCCATCACGGCCAGCGGGCGCAGCTTGTTGGCCTTGATGTTGGACAGCGAGGAGCCGATGTTGGCGACATAGACCGGCACATGGCCGCCCATCACGTCGGCCATGGCCGGGCTGCCGCCCTTGTAGGGAATGTGCACCATCTTGGCCTTGGCCTGCTGCAGGAACTGCTCGGTGGCCAGATGCTGGGTCGAGCCCGTGCCGGGCGAGGCATACGACACCGCGTCGGGCGCCGAGCGCGCGGTCTGCACCAGCTCGGCCGTGGTCTTGGCGCTGTAGTTGGGCGAGACCGTCAGCACCAGCGGAAACACGCCCAGGATGCCCAGCGGCGTGAACGCCTTGGCCGGGTCGTAGGGCAGCTTGGGGAACAGCGTGGGATTGATCGCGTAGCCGCCGCCGTCGACCAGGAGGGTGTAGCCATCGGGCTTGGCCTGGGCCACATAGCCGGCGCCGATCTGGCCCGCGGCGCCGCCGCGGTTCTCTATCACCACCGACTGGCCCAGCACCGTCGCCATCTTGGGCGCGACCAGGCGCGCGAGCATGTCGGCCGCGCCGCCCGCGGGATAGGCAACGACGATGGTCACCGGCTTGCTCGGCCAGTTGGGCTGGGCCGACGCCAGCAGCGGCACGGTGCACAGCGCGGCAACAGCCAGCGCGGAAAACTTGATTCGGAAAGCCATGGCTTTGTCTCCAACTTTTTAATGAAAATACTCAGTGCGGCGGCGCGGCCGTGGCCGGCAAGGCGGACGCGACTTCCAGCTCCAGCCCGGTCTCGCGCAGGCGCTGCACCGCGGCTTCCGACAGCGTGTCGTCGGTGACCACGAGATCGAACTCGTCGAGGCCGGCAACGCGGTAGGTGCCGTAGGTGCCGTATTTCGCGCTGGTCGCCAGCAGCACGCGCTGCGAGGCAATCGCCATCGCCGCGCGCTTGACTTCGACCTTGGGCGCCGAGGGCGTGGTCACGCCGCGCTCCAGATCCCAGGCGCTGGCCGACAGGAACGAGATATCGGCCACCAGCTGGCGCAGCGTGGCCGCGGCCAGCGGGCCTATGCTCGAGCCGTTGCGGTGGTCGAGCACGCCGCCGGTGTGCAGCACCGTCACATGCGGCGCCTCGCCCAGCGCCAGCGCGACATGGAAATCGTTGGTGATCACCGTCATGTCGGCCAGCGCGATGATCTGCGGAATCAGGCCGGCGGTGGTCGTGCCGGCATCGAGGTAGACCGTCATTCCCGGCTTGAGCAGGCGCGCGACCTGGGCCGCGATGCCGCGCTTTTCCGCCTGCTCGGTGACCGATTTGGCCTGGTGGCTGGGCTCGACGATCTGGTGGCTGGCAATGCGCACCCCGCCCGCAATCGCGTAGACCCGGCCCTTTTCCTCGAGCGCGGCGACATCGCGGCGCACCGTCATGTGCGAGCAGCCCAGCAGTTCCGTGAGCTGGTGCACGCTCAGCACCTGGTGCTGGCGCAGCTGCCGCACGATCATCTCGCGGCGCTGCTCGGGAATCAGCCCCGCGGCGCGGCCGCTGGCGTGGTCGATGAGATCGTTCATTGCCTGCTCCCTTGCCGGACTTCAGTCTTGCAGCCCGGCGAGCCAGGCGGCGCGCAGCGCAGGATCGTCGCCCGCGATGTCGTCCAGGGTGATCAGTTCGCCCGCGCGGATCGCGCGCGCCGTCGTGGCGTGCGCGGCCAGGTACAGCGGCGCCACACCGGCCGGTGCCTGCTCGCGCGCCAACAGCACGGGAGCGACGCCGGTCACGTCGTGGTGGTGGCCGCCCATGCGCAGCACCGTGCCCGCGGGAATGGTCTCGATGGCGCGGCCCGCGAGAATCGCATGCTGGGCCGGACGGTCGCTGCCCGAGGCGCGGCCATGCAGCACGGCGTTGAGCAGCGTGATGGGCGTTTCCACGCCCATGAAGTGGTAAGGCAGGTACATGCAGGCGTAGCGGCCGTTGCGGCTGACCACATGGCCCTTTTGCGCCAGCAGCTGCCAGGTGGGGCCGTCGCCGGTGCGCACGATGACAAACACGCCGCCGCCAAAGCTCGCTTCGTCGGGCAGGCGCAGCACGTTGAACACGTCGATCACGCCGGAATTGTGCAGAATGCCGCCGTCTTCGCGCAGCGCGTAGATGTCGGCGAGTTCGGCGGTGCGCGCCACGGGGTAGTGCATGGCCTCGACATCGGCCACCAGGCCGGTGTTCGATGCAACCACGGCCATCTCGCAGTAGTCGGCGGTGGCGCTGGTCTTCCAGCCCTTGAGCGCGGCGCGGCGCGCGGCCAGCGTCGCGGGAATGTCGTCGCCCAGCGTCAGCAGCTCGGCCATTTCGGGAATGTCGCGCGTCTCGTCAAGCTGGCGCACCTGGCCGCTGCGCGGATCGAACACCAGGTCGTACTCGCCCGACTTGCCGGCGGCGACGATCTCCAGGCCCAGCGTGCGCGCCCAGCTGACCCAGCCGATCAGATTGGCCGGCTGGTCGCCGTCGGCCGTGGTGTAGACCACGCCCTTGGCCGCGGCCAGGCGCGACATGGTGACGCCGGCAACGGTGTCGACTTCCTTGCTGACCATGGCCACATGGCGGCCGGCTTCAATGGCTTCGCAGGCCGCGCGGAAACCGACCTTGGGATTGCCCGTGGCCTCGACCAGGATGTCGTGCGCCACTTCGCGCAGCAGGCCGGCGTCGGCCACCAGCGCAATCGCGTCGGCGGGCAGCGCGGCGATGTCGGCAGCGCTCAGGCATTCGCGCAGCTGGCTTGCGGGATATCCCAATTCTTCACACAGTGCACGCAGGCCCGGCACATCGAGGTCGCACAGCGCGGCCGGGATCAGCCGCGGCATCAGCCGCGTCTGCGCCAGCAGCGTGCGCGCAAAGCCGCCCTTGGCGCCAGTGAGGGTGTAGCGCACTTTGCGCTCGGGTTGGTCGGCGAACAGCAGTTCAAAATTCATAGGTGGTCCATTGCAGTGAGGGCAGCGCTGGGCTCTATTATTCACAAAACATCACACAAAA
>NZ_JAVWWA010000011.1:10142-41942 GCF_036666375.1 Comamonas sp.
CACAAAACATCACACAAAATCACAGGGATTCCCCTTGGTTGTTCAAATTTGTGAAGTCGCGTACCATTTATTCACACTTTCACAAGACCTATGAACAAGCTTCCTCCCTTGCTGGGTTGCATCGCCGACGATTTCACCGGCGCCACCGACCTGGCCAACATCCTTGTGCGCGGCGGCATGCGCACGGTGCAGACCATAGGCGTGCCATCGGCCGGGCTGGCCGCGTCGCTGGACGCCGACGCCATCGTGATCGCGCTCAAGTCGCGCACCGCGCCCGTGGAGCAGGCCGTGGCCCAGAGCCTGCAGGCGCTGCGCTGGCTGCAGGCCCAGGGCTGCACCCAGTTCTTCTTCAAGTACTGCTCTACCTTCGACTCCACGGCCGAAGGCAACATCGGCCCGGTGGCCGAAGCGCTGCAGCAGGCGCTGGGCACGGACTTCGCCATTGCCTGCCCGGCCTTCCCCGGCGCGGGCCGCACCGTGTACCAGGGCCATTTGTTCGTCAACCAGCGCCTGCTCAATGAATCGGGCATGGAAAACCACCCGCTCACGCCCATGCGCGACCCCGATCTGGTGCGCGTGCTGCAGTCGCAAAGCCAGGCCAAGGTCGGCCTGATCGCCCAGGGCGCCGTGGCCCAGGGCGCGGCCAGCGTGCGCGAGCGCATTGCCGCGCTGCGCGCCCAGGGCGTGCGCCTGGCTGTCGCCGATGCGATCAGCGACGCCGATCTGGTGACGCTGGGCGAAGCCTGCGCCGACGCCCGGCTCGTCACCGGCGGCTCGGGCGTGGCCCAGGGCCTGCCCGCGAATTTCCGCCGCCTGGGCAAGCTGCGGGACAGCGACGCCGCGCAGCTGTCGCGCATAGATGGCCCGGCCGTCGTGCTGTCTGGCAGCGCCTCCACGGCCACCAACGGCCAGGTCGCGGCCTGGCTGCGCAGCGGCCGCCCCGCCTACCGCATAGACCCGCTGGCGCTGGCGCGCGGCGAAGATGTGGTGGCCGCCGCGCTGGCCCTGGCCGGCGTGGGCGAGACCGCGCTGATCTACGCGACCAGCAGCCCCGACGAAGTGCGCCGCGTGCAGGCCGAACTGGGCGTGGCGCGCGCCGGCGCGCTGATCGAGGAAGCACTGGGCCAGGTGGCTGCGCGGCTGCGCGCCGCAGGCACGCGGCGCTTCATCGTGGCCGGCGGCGAGACTTCGGGCGCGGTGATCCAGGCGCTGGAACTGCAGGCGCTGCGCATAGGCCGGCAGATCGATCCGGGCGTGCCCGAAACCCAGTCGCTGGGCGACGACCAGCCGCTGGCCGTGGTGCTCAAATCGGGCAACTTCGGCAGCGAAGACTTCTTCGACAAGGCGCTCAAGCACCTCGACGGGGCTGCGGCATGACAGCGCAGACCGATGAAGCGCGGCTGCGCGAAGAGATCTGCGCAGTCGGCGCGAGCCTGCATGCGCGCGGCTACACCACCGGCACCGCGGGCAACATCAGCGCGCGCCTGGCCGACGGCTGGCTGATCACGCCCACCGACGCCTGCCTGGGCAAGCTCGACCCCGCGCGCCTGGCCAAGGTCAATGCCGACAACGAATGGATCTCAGGCGACAAGCCGTCGAAGACACTGGCCCTGCACCGCGGCATCTACGAACGCAACGCCCAGGCGCGCTGTGTGCTGCACACCCACTCCACGCACCTGGTCGCGCTGACGCTGGCCGGCGTCGCCGCGCCCGACGCGGTGCTGCCGCCGATCACGCCCTACCAGGTGATGAAGATCGGCCGCGTGCCCTTGATTGCCTATGCGCGCCCCGGTGCGCCCAGCGTTGCCGAGCAGGTCGCGGCCATTGCCGGCGAAGTCCGCGGCGTGCTGCTCGAACGCCTGGGCCCCGTGGTCTGGGCCGACAGCGTGACGCGCGCCAGCCATGCGCTGGAAGAACTCGAGGAGACCGCGCGGCTGTGGCTGATGCTCGCGCCGCGCCCTGCCGCGCTCACGCCGGCCCAGGTCGCGGAACTCGAGAGCGCGTTTGGCGTGCGCTGGTGAGCGCTCGTTGAACGCCTAGAAAAAAACGCCGGCTGCGATCTTCTCGCGGCCGGCGTTTTCACTTCTCACCCGGGTGGGCTCAGGGCTGGAAAATGTCGCCCAGCACCACGCCTTCGCGGCGCGGATCGGCGCCGCCCTGCAGCACGCTCTGGCCATTGCGCTGCACGCGCATGATGGTGCTGATGCCGCTGGACTGCGCGCTGGTGGAGACCGTGTGGCCCAGCGCCCGCAGGCCGGTGATCAGCGGGTCATCGGCGCCATTGTTGGCGGTGTTGATCGCCGGATGCTCGCCGCCCAGCGAAGTGGTGGCGCTGTTGCTGGCACCGAAATCCACCAGCGATGTCGCCTGCTGCGCATCCAGGCCCCAGTCCAGCGCGCCGACCACGGTCTTGACCACATACTGGATGATGGTGCCGCCGCCGGGCGAGCCCGTGCCCATCAGGAAGTCACCCATGCTGCCGTCCGCAGCCTTGTGGAACACCAGCGTAGGGGCCATCGAGCTGCGCGGACGCTTGCCGGGCTCGAGGCGGTTGACCACAGGGGCTCCGGTGCTGTCCGTGGGCGTGGCCGAGAAGTCGGTGAGCTGGTTGTTCAGCAGGAAGCCCTGGGTCATGTGGAACGAACCCATGCTCGCTTCCACCGTGGTGGTCATCACCACGGAATTGCCCTGCTTGTCGACAATGGTGAAGTGCGTGGTGCCGCGCTCGTTGAGCGGCGTCACGCCCGCTGCCGGCGTGCCGAAGTCGCCAGCGCTGGCCGTGCCCATGCTCTTGGTGGTGCTGATCAGCGCCGCGCGACTGCGCAGATAGCTCTTGTCCAGCATCATGGCCGGAGAGCCGCCGGGCAGCGACACGAAGTCGGTGTCGGCCACGTACTTGTCGCGGTCGGCATAGGCCAGGCGCTCGGCTTCGCTGACCAGGTGCACGCCCATCACCGAGGGCTTGCCGCCTTCGATGTCGATGGCCGTGGGCTTGTGGCTTGCCAGGTCGAAGTTCTCCAAGATGCCCAGCGCCGAGGCAACTGCAATGCCGCCCGACGACGGTGGCGACATGCCGCAGACCCAGTACGCGCGATAGGTGGTGCAGACCGGCTCGCGGCGCTTGGCCTGGTAGTTGGCGAGATCGCTGAGCTCGGTCAGGCCGGGCGTGATCGCCACAGCGGGCGTGCCCCCGCTCGAGGCCTTGATCTTGTTGACTATGCCCTGCGCCACCGCCCCGGTATAGAACGCATCGGCGCCGCCCGCGGCAATGGTCCTGAGCGTGGTGGCGTAGGCCGGATTCTTGATGGTCGTGCCCAGCGCCTTGGGGCTGCCGTCGGCATTGAAGAAGTAGGCCACGGCCTCGGGGTCGCGCGACAGGCCGGCGGTCGCACCGGCAATGGCACTGGCCATGCGGCCGCTGATGGGGAAGCCGTCGGAAGCCAGCTGCTCCGCGGAGCTGAACAGCCCGTTCCATGCCAGCTTGCCATGGTCCTGGTGCGCGAGCTCCAGCATGCGCACGGCGCCTGGCGTGCCTATGGAGCGGCCGCTGGCACGCGCGCCGCCGGGCTGGGGCAGCGTGCGGTCGGCGTCGCTGACCCAGCGCAGGTAATTCTCGGTCGCGGCTGCGGGCGCGGTTTCGCGGCCGTCATAGGCCTGGACTTTCTTCTTCGTGGCATCGTAGTGCAGCATGAACGCACCGCCGCCCAGGCCCGACGATTGCGGCTCCACCAGGCCCAGCACCATCTGCACCGCCACCGCGGCGTCCACGGCCGAGCCGCCTGATTTCAGCACTTCGCAGCCCGCGCGCGATGCCAGCGGATTGGCCGTGGACACCATGTACTGCTTGGCATGCACCGCGGTCTTGCCCAGGCGATAGCCCGATGCCGGTTCCGGCGCCGCCGGATCACCCGGCAGGCCGGAGCCTACGACCACCGAGCCGGTGGAGCTGACCACGGCGCAGGCGGACTCGGCGCTGGCGTTGTCCGCATTGTCACTGCCACCGCAGGCAGAAAGCACCAGCAATGAGGCCGTGAGCGTTGCGGTCAGACGCCAACTGGGCGGGGTGGAAGAAGTGACATGGTTCATGGAGACACCTTTATGGGCTTTTGGAGGGAAATCGCGTGCCGTTGTCTGCGCGGCGGCTCCAGCCTAAGCACTTATCGGTTCGGTTGCTGCCATGGGCGGGACATGCGCAGCACCGATATGGCGCCATAATGCGCGCCGCCGGACAACGGCGCGCCATGTCACGCAAGATCCAGGCCACGGCGCGCGCGCTGCGCCGCGTCACCCGGCGCCTGCATCCTGCACGCCAATCGATTCGCCTGTCTCCCCGGCTCAGTCCCGATATTCGGCGACATAGCCAATGCCATGCACGGTATGCAGAAACTTCTTCTCGAAAGAGTGGTCTATCTTTCTGCGCAAACGCCCTATGGCCACATTCACCAGATTCGCCTGGTGCAAATTCTTGCTGCCCCAGACATTCTCGAACAGCGTCTGCCTGCTGACCGTCTTCCCCTGGTGACGCGCGAGATAAAGCAAGGTCGCAAATTCCTGTTGCGTCAGATTGATGGACCTGCCGGCGCGCTCCACACAGCCGCTGGACAGGTGTATTGTCAGATCGTCAAAAACGAGTTTTGACGTGACATCCGAAAGCAGCGTCCTTTTGCGCAGTTGCAGATCCACGCGCGCCAGGAATTCCTCGAAATCCACTGGCTTGACCACATAGTCGACTACCCCGATCTTGAAATGATGAATCTTGGTTTCCATTTCTGCATTTCTCGAAACAACGATGACCGGAGTACTCCTGGCTTTGTTGAAGCTTTCAATGAATCGAGAGCACTCATCGCCGACCTTTTCGACATTGACAATCAGAAGACTGTAGTTTCTCTCCAGGGCAGACTCACCGGCACGCTCGCAGCATTCAAACAGATCTGCTTTTCTGCCCATGCCCAACAGTTCTGTTTTTAGTCGCCGCGCAAAATCCCCGTCGCTATCAACAATGAGAATTTCCATATTCCATTCCTGTGAAACCCTGATTTCAGGCCAATGCCTGATCAAGAAATTTCTTCTGGTGCTGGGCCCAACGCGTGCCAATTCTCAAGGCATCACGCTGCGTTGAATTTGCCTGCGAGAAGAAAAGATTTTCCTGCAGCTTGACTTTCTGAAAGATCCGTCTTTGCTTCAATGCCCTGGCGCGCAGCGAGCCTTCGAGCAAGTCAGCAATCTCGCCGTGCGGAGCAAACTCCATGGCTGCATTGCGAATGGTCTCCAGCGCCTTTCTGCTGGCCGCGGGCACGGCCCTGGGCTCGGACAGATTGCCCTTCTTGATATGGAGATTGCGCTGCACCACCAGTCCCCAGGGGCGAATCGCAGTCGAGGGGTTGATCGACAGGGCTTCGAGCTTGGTCAGGCCGAAGTGCCGCGCCAGGCGCAGCCGGGTGGCGAGCAGGGGCGCGATCTGCTGCACCTCCTCGATGCCGGAGTTGGCCTCTTCCTCACAGCCGTTGACCTCCAGCACCAGCGTCTTGATGATGCCGTTGGCAATGCTGTCGCCGTGGATGCTCGACTCATACAGAAGGGACAGGCCTTTTTCCATGTGCTCTATGGTTTTGGCTTCCTTGAGCGTCAGCGCGCCCAGCCGCCGCTTGGCTTCGGCAATCCCCGAAGCCGCGGCCTTTTCGAGAAAGAAACGCGCCATCGACGGGTTGCCCACGGAGCTGCGGTAATCCGAGCACAGATAGAACAGGTCCATCCAGGCTTGCGCGCGCCCGTTGTCCGCGGCCTTGAGCAGCAGGGCGATGGCCTTGCGCAGGTTGATGGAGCGCGAGCGCTGCGAGGTCTCGATGAACTCCGTCTTGAGACCGGCGAGCATGCGGCCGAGCAGGTAACAGGAATGTTTGTCGCTGGCAGCTGCCGAGTGCTCCAGACTGGCCTCGATCAAGGTCGACGGGATCTTTTCCAGCTTGCGCCCGCTCTCCTCGGCAACCGAGACTATTCTTGCGATCGCTTCATGGATGGCATCGGGAATGCCTTGCGCATCGGGCGCGACCAGGCCCAATGCCTGCTCCGCCCTGCCGTAGTCGCCTTCACTCAGCGCCGCGCCGGCTTCGGCCGCGATGATGTCCAGGCAAGGAATATTGTATTTTTCGGAAATTCGCAACAATGCCTGGGCCAGGTCCTGATCGGCGCGTTGGGCCAGCACTTTCTGGATGTCTTTGCAAAGAAGGCCATCATTTCTGCCCCGCCAGAATGCAAGCTCGTCCAGATTCTTGCGGATGATCAGCAGCGTGATGAGCTTGATGCGCGCGCAACCATCCAAGGCCGCGGCCTTTCTGAGATTTTCAACCTGCGAGTGTTCAATGAGCTCCAGGATATCCAGATGCGAACAAATCAGCACCGCCACATCGTTCCTGAACTTCAGTGCGGGCGTGGAAAGATATTCAAGAGCGAGTTTGATGTTTCTGGGAAAATCCAGCACACCTTGCAGATAGAAGCCCCCCAGCTTTATTCTTGCCTCTAAATCACCGGCTCTTGCCAGTGCTCTCAGTCGGATATTGTCTCGTCTCATGGCATGTTCGGTAAAACCAAGCACACGCTTGATATTGGTGCTTTACGCGCACAGTCTACCGTCGGGCCGAAAAATCCAAAATGACATCATTATTAATTTTTTGTCACTTTTTTCACAGGCGTTTCACCCATCGTTTCGCCACGCAAAGATATGCCTGCCGTCGCTTTCTCTTTACGGTATGCAGCGCCATTCGGCCATATGGCTAGCGCTGGGTGGGCGGATAGGGATCAGCGCGCATTTTTCCTGCAGTTGCTGCCTAGGATTGCGGCTGATGTCTTCATGCATCTATTAATCATCTTGAAAACCCAAGGATTCGGAATGAAACTTCGCCCCACCCATGCAGCTGCACTGGCAGCCATTTTCGTCAGCGCCGGTGCCTATGCCCAGTCATCGGTCACCGTGTTCGGTATCGTGGACGCCAACGTGCGCTATGTGAAGAACAGCGACCTGTCCAGCAATGTGACGATGAACAGCGGCGGCCTGTCCACCGGTCGACTGGGCTTTCGCGGTGTCGAGGATCTGGGCGGCGGCCTCAAGGCCGGCTTCTGGCTGGAATCCGACGTGCTGGCCGACACCGGCAACACCAGCCCCACCGGCAAGTTCTTCCAGCGCCGCTCCACCGTGAGCCTGATGGGCAATTTCGGTGAACTGCGCCTGGGCCGCGACTTCTCTCCCGCGAGCCAGAACGTCGTCAAGTTCGATCCGTTCGGCGTGGTCGGCGTTGCGGGCTCCAATGTCACCAGCCGCATGCCCGGCACCTTTGCCTCGTACTACCGCCACGACAACGCCATGCAGTATTTCACGCCGGTGATGGGTGGCGCGCAGCTGGAGCTGATGTACGCGCCCGACGAAAGCGTCACCACCAAGGCCGGCCGCCATGCCGCGGCGCGCCTGGTCTATGACAACGGCCCGCTCAATCTTTCGCTGTCCTACGGCACGACCTTCGTCAACGCCGCGGGCGACAAGCTCAAGCAGACCGGCGTGGGCGCGGCCTACGATCTGGGCGCCGTGCGCCTGATGGGCTTCTACCAGCGCGAGGAGCTGCCGTTCGGCACCTACGGCACGGCCACGGCAGGCAGCGAAGACCGCGTTCTGCTGGGCTTTACCGCACCGCTGGGCGCGCACCAGATCCGCGGCTCGTATGTGCGCACGGACTCGCGCCGCGGCAACGCAGCGTTCAACCGCGCCGACGCCGACAAGTACTCGATAGGCTATATCCACAACCTGTCCAAGCGCACGGCCGTGTACACCACCGCTTCGTACATCCGCAACAAGAACGGCGCCAACTTCAGCCTGGTCGGCGGCGCACCCGGCCTGGCCGCCGGCGGCAAGTCCACCGGCGCGGAAGTGGGCATTCGCCACGCTTTCTGATAGATCAGCGGTTTAATCTCATTGCGCTTTGCCCCATGGCCCCGGCCATGGGGCTTTTTTCATGGCGGGCACGCCACGCTTTGAAAAAATCGCCCGGCAACGCGGATTTTTGCCTGCAACCGGTTTATCTTCTACGCGCACGCGCGACGATCGGACTGCGCGCCCACAACAAACCAGGAGACTTCCATGACCATCACCCGCCGTTCCGCCCTCGCTCTCGCTGCCGCCTCAGGCCTGGGGCTCGCCGGCCAGGTGGGCGCGCAGCAGGCGCGCGAAATCAAGATCGGCTATGCGCTGGCGCAGAACTCGCACTTCGGCGCCGGTGCGCTGGCCTGGGCCGAGGCGGTGGAGAAATCCACCAACAACGCCTTCAAGTTCAAGCACTTCGCGTCCAGCGCGCTGGGCGGCGAGCGCGAGCTGATCGAAGGCCTCACGCTGGGCACGGTCGAGGCCGTCGTGGTCTCCAATGGCGCGGTGAGCAACTTCGTTCCCGACGCCGGCGTGATGGATGTGCCTTTCCTGTTCCGCGACACCGCGCATGCGCGCGCCGTGCTCGACGGCAAGATCGGCGAGGACCTGCTGGCCAAGTTCCGCGCGCGCGGCCTGATCGCGCTGGCCTGGGGCGAGCAGGGCTTCCGCCATCTGAGCAACAACAAGCGCCCGGTGGTCAAGCCCGCGGACGCGCAAGGTCTCAAGATCCGCGTGACCGAGAACCAGACCCATATCACGGCCTTCCGCCAGCTGGGCATGTCGCCCACGCCCATGTCCTGGCCCGAAGTGATTGGCGCGCTGCAGCAGGGCACCATTGACGGCCAGGAAAACCCGGTCTCGGTGTTCACCTCGGCCAAGCTCTGGCAGGTGCAGAAGTACCTGTCGCTGACCAGCCATGTGTACGCACCCATGGTGCTGATCGTCGCCCCCTCGGTCTGGTCCGGACTCAATGACGCGCAGAAGAAGGCCTTTGCCGACGGCGCGCGCGCCGGCAGCCTGGCCTCGCGCAAGTTCGTCGACGACGTCGAAAAGAGCGGTGTGGAGGAAATCAAGCGCCATGGCGTGCAGGTCGTGAGCGAAGTCGACCAGGCGGCGTTCCGCGCCGCGCTGGCCCCGGCCTACAAGCAGTTCGCGACCAAGTTCGGCCAGAAGACGCTGGACGCGATCACGGCCGTCAAATAAGCGCCGCACAGGCAGCATCCTGACCCGCGGCCAGCGGGTCGGCTGCGGCGCGCGCATTCGGCGCCTTTCGCATGATATATTGCAGCTGCAACAATTGCATATGCAAATTAATCAGGAAAACTGCCCATGAATGCCGACCCGCTGCTGGCGCCTCGCATGCCCCCCGCCAGCCCGCGCGTGCGCGCCATGCTGCACGACCCCGTGCTGCCGACGATACTGCGCATGAGCTGGCCCAACATGCTGATGATGCTGGCCCAGGCATCGACCGGTCTGATCGAGATGTGGTTTCTGGCCAAGCTCGGCACCGACGTGCTGGCCGGCGTCGCCGTGGTCGTGCCCGTTCTGATGCTGATGCAGAACATGTCGCAGGGTGCGCTGGGCGGCGGCATCTCGGCCGCGGTGGCGCGCGCCCTGGGCGCGGGCAACAAGGCGCTGGCCGATTCGCTGGCCCGCCATGCGCTGGTGCTGAGCGCGGGCGTGGGCCTGGTCTTCACGGTCTTGCTGCTGGCGTTCAGCACGCCGCTGTTCCATCTGCTGGGCGCGCGCGGCGCGGCGCTGGATGTGGCGCATGATTATGGCCATGTGGTGTTTGCCGCGCTGGTGCTGATGTGGGCCATGAACGCGCTGGCCAGCGTGGTGCGCGGCACGGGCAACATGCTGCTGCCCGGCGCGGTGATCTGCGGCGGCGCGCTGCTGCTGATTCCCATCTGCCCGCTGCTGATCTTCGGCTGGGGGCCGATTCCGGCGCTGGGCGTCGTCGGCGGCGCCTGGGCGCTGCTCGCCTACTATGCGCTGGGCACGCTGGTGCTGGCCTGGTACTGCGCCAGCGGACGCAACACTGCCAGGCTGCGCGCCGGCGCCGTGCATTGGGCGCCGATGCGCAGCATTCTCACCGTGGGCGGCCTGGCCTGCATCAACCCCCTGCTGACCAATGGCCTGATCGCCTCGACAGCTGCCATCGTGGGCGCCCATGCGGGCTCGGCGGCGCTGGCCGGCTATGCGACCGCGGCGCGGCTGGAATACCTGCTGATTCCCATCGCCTTCGGCCTGGGCGCGCCCATGGTGGCGCTGGTCGGGGCAAATCTAGGTGCAGGCCAGCCCGAGCGCGCGCGCCGCATCGCGCTGGTCGGCGGCGCGATCGCCTTCGCCATCGGCGAGACCGTGGGCCTGGCGGCCGCGCTGTGGCCCGAAGCCTGGCTCAGGCTGTTCGGCAGCGACGAGCAGATGCTGGCGACCGGCGCGCAGTACCTGCGCATCGCAGGCCCGTTCTACGGCTTCTTTGCGCTGGGCATAGCGCTGTACTTCGCGTCGCAGGGCGCGGGCCGCCTGAAGTGGCCGCTGCTGGCCGGCGCGCTGCGCCTGTTCCTGTATGCGGGCCTGGGCTGGGCGACACTGGTGGTCACCGGCGCGCTGTGGGCGTTCTTCGCGCTCGGCGCAGTCGCCATGACCGCCTACGGCCTGCTCATCCTCTGGTCGGTGGCCTCGGGCAGCTGGTTCGCCAAACCAGGGCGCTAGCCGAGGCAGCCTCCGCGGGCCGGCGCGCGGCGCCTGGGGTTTTCGCGGGGGGGGCGGCGTCACGAAAAGCCAAGCCGGCGGCGCCTTGCGTCAAGTGGCACCGACACGCCGCCGTGATCATGAAACGGCCATGGATGCCGCGCCGGTGGCGCGCATCGTCCTTTCAACCCGCCCGCATTACCCCCGGTGAAACGCCATGAAAAACCCCCTCTCGCGCCTGCCCGCTCTCGCCCTGGCCTTGCTTTCCTCGTTTGCGGCCATGCCTTGTGCCTGGTCCCAGGAATGGCCGAGCAAGCCGATACGCATCATCGTTCCCGCGCCGCCGGGAGCGATCACCGACGGCGTCGCGCGCCTGGTCGGCGAGCAGCTGCGCATCCAGCTGGGCCAGCCGGTGATCATCGACAACAAGCCCGGCGGCTCGGCCGTGATCGCCGAGCGCGCGCTGCTGGGCGCGCCCGCCGACGGCCATACACTGATGGTTGCGCCCTCGAGCGTCTGGACCGATTTCCCGTTCTCGGTCAAGACGCCTTTCGATCCCCACAAGACGTTCACCTATGTGGCCGACGTGGCCAGCATGGTGCATGTGCTGGTGGCCAGCAACAGCTTTGCGCCCAGCAAGCCGCAGGAAATCCTGGAGCATGCGCGCAGGCACCGCAACACGGTCAGCGTGGCCAACATGAGCACCGGAACGCGCTCCAATCTGCTGGGCGATCTGCTCAGCGAGAAGAGCGGGCGCAACATCCTGGTCGTGCCCTACAAAGGCTCGGCGCCCGTGCTCGTGGACCTGATGGGCGGCCAGGTGCAGCTGACCTTCGATGTGGTCAGCAACGTGGCGCCGCTGGTCAAGTCGGGCAAGATCAAGGGCCTGGCCATTGTCTCGGCCACGCGCTCGCCCCATCTGCCCGATGTGCCCAGCTTCGCGGAACTGGGCATGGCCGATCTGGTCATGCCCGATGCCAGCGTGGGCCTGTTCATTCTGAGCAGCACGCCGCCGGCCCTGGCCGAACGCCTACGCCATGAAATGGAGAAAGTCATGCGCGCGCCGAAGTTCCGCGAACTGATGGCCGCCCAGGGCTTTGACCAGCCGCAGGAAAGCACGTTCGCGCAGCTGCAACAGCAGATGGCCGATACCGTGGAGCAGAACCGCCAGATCCTGCTCAAGCTCAAGATGCCGACCACGCCCCAGTGAATCGCCGCGCCTAACCGACCGCCGGACTGCGTGGCACGGCCGACGCCTGGGCCCGGCTTTCCTTGGCACTGGAGCCGAACTGCAGCTGGTACCAGCGCGAGAAACTGCTGGGCGCGCCAAAGCCCAGCAGCTGCGCGACTTCCCTCAGAGACCGGCTGCCGTCAACCACATAGCGGCTTGCCTGCTCCTTGCGGATATCGTTCATCAACGCCGAGAAGCTCAGCCCCTGGTCCGTGAGCCGGCGCTGCAGCGTGCGCGGCACCAGGCCCAGGTGCTCGCTGACCTGCTCCATGCTGCAGCGCCCGCTGGGCAGCAGCAGGAAAATCGTGCGCCGCACTTCGTCCAGCAGGGTTTCGCCGCCGGGCTGGTGCAGCGCGTCCAGCAGCTGCTGGGCATAGCGGACCATGGCCGGATCGGCGAACTCGTTGCGCTGATCGAGATCGCTCTTGGTGCAGACGATGCAATTGAATTCGAAATCGAACTCCACATGCGGGCCCAGCAGCTGATGGTGCACGCTCATGTCGCGCGGCGCCGGATGTTCGAAGCACACGCGCCGCGGCTGCCAGTCGCGGCCTATCAGCTGGCGGATCACGCGCACCATCACGCCCAGCGCCAGCTCGACGCGCTGGCGCGTGGGCTGGTGGGTGCTGCCCGCCATCAACAGTTCGCGTATCACCACGGTGTTGCCGCTTTCCTCGACGGACAGCGTGAGGGCGCCATTCAGGAACGCCTGATAGCGCATCAGCAGCTTGAGCGCATCGCGCAGGCTTTGCTGGTCGCGCATCAGCAGGCCCACCGCGCCCAGGTTGGAAAGCAGGCGCGAGCGCGCCATGCACAGGCCAAAGCTCTCGTTGCCCGACACCGTGGCCGCGGCCTGCAGCAGCCGCCCCACGCGCTCGACCGGAATCATCAGATCGGGCTCGTCGAGCACGCTGGGACTCAGATCGGCGTCCAGCAGCATGCGCACCGGATCCAGCCCCGAAGCCTGGGCGACTTCACGGAAATTGGTCAGGCAGGCGGCGCGTACCAGGGATGTCATCAGTAGCTGCTCATTGGCGCGAAATGCCAAACAAGCGTCACGGAATGCAAAGCGCAATGGGCCAAAAATTCACACACTGAAGTCATCGAAACATTCTAAGTGGGAGACAGCAAAAACATGACCCCTACGCTACTGATCATTCCGGGCCTGCGCGACCATGTCGAGACGCACTGGCAGACGCTGCTGGCCGCCGAGACGGCCAGCGCGCGCATTGTTGCGCCGCTGGAGCAGCACAAGCTCAGCTGCGCGGCGCGTGTCGCGGCCATCGAGCAGGCGCTGGCCGGCATGGCCGGCCCTGTCGTGCTGGTCGCGCACAGCGCGGGCTGCATGATGGTCGCGCACTGGGCGCGCCAGGCCGCGCCCGAAGACCTGCGGCGCGTGCAGGCGGCCTTGCTGGTCGCGCCGGCCGACCTGGAGACGCCCATGCCCGAAGGCTATCCCGGCGTGCAGCTGCTGGAGCGCCACGGCTGGCTGCCGCTGCCGCGCGCACCGCTGCCGTTTCCCAGCCTGGTCGCGGCCAGCAGCAACGACCCGCTGGCCGCGCTGGCGCGCTCGCGCGGCTTCGCGCGCGACTGGGGCAGCGAGCTGGTCGAACTCGGCCCGCTGGGCCATGTGAACCCGGCCTCGGGCCACGGCCCCTGGCCGCAGGCCCGGCAACTGCTGCAGCAGCTGCTGGCCACAGCCCCTCTTCCCGCTTGAATTCCCAGGAGACAACACCATGAACCCACGCTCCCCCCACACGAAACATGCGCTGGCGCTTGCCATGGCCATCGGTCTTGGCGCTTTCGGCGTCGCCCAGGCACAGACGCCCTGGCCGAACAAGCCGCTTCGCCTGCTGGTTGCCGGCCCCGCGGGCGGCACGGCCGATGCGCTCGCGCGCCTGCTGGCCGACGGCCTGCAGCACGGCCTGGGCCAGCCCGTGATCGTCGAGTCCAAGCCCGGCGCCTCGGGCGCGATTGCCATCCAGGAGCTCAAAGCCAAGGGCCGCGACGGCTATACCTTCCTCGTGATCCAGGAAGGCACGGTCACCGAATCGCCGCTGGCCTACAAGGTCAGCTACGACCCGTTCAAGGACTTGAAGCCGCTGGCCCAGCTCACGCGCACCGGCCTGGTGCTGGTCGCGAACAAGTCCGTGCCCATCACCAACCTGCAGCAGCTGATCGCCTACGGCAAGGCGCAAAAGGACGGGCTGGACTTCGCGTCGTACTCGGCCGGTCTCAAGGGCCACACTTCGGGCATGCAGCTGGGCCAGCTCGCCCAGCTGAACATGCGCCATGTCGGCTACAAGGGCTCGCCGCCCGCGCTGGTCGATCTGATGGGCGGCCATGTGCCGCTGATGTTCGACGGCCTGACCACCTCGCTGCCGCTGATCAAGGCCGGCAAGATCACGCCGATTGCCGTGGTCTATCCCACGCGCCTGGCCGAGCTGCCCAACGTGCCCACGTTCACCGAGCTGGGCTATCCGCAGATGGCCAAGGCCGGCTGGTTCGCGGTCTGGTCGCATCCGGATGCGCCGCCGGCCGTGCAGCAGAAACTGCGTGACGCCGCCATGGCGCATTTCCGGCAGGCGCCGGTGCTGGCCCAGATCCGCACCATGGGCATGGAGCCGCCGCTGCCGCTGACCCCGGCCGAGATGACCGCCGACCTCCAGGACGGCGCCGCCAAGCAGGCCGCGCTGCTCAAGTCCATCAACTACCAGCCTGAATGAAGCCCGGCGGGCCTGCCGCCGTTGAACGCGCAACGCCTGCCGAAAGCACTTCCGGCAGGCGTTGCTGCTTTGCACTGCCCCCGATCACACCCGCTCGAAGATCGCCGCGATGCCCTGGCCGCCGCCAATGCACATGGTCACCAGCGCATAGCGGCCGCCGCTGCGCTGCAGCTCGGCAATCGCCTTGGTGGTGATGATGGCGCCGGTCGCGCCCACGGGATGGCCCAGCGCAATGCCCGAGCCGTTGGGGTTGACCCGGGCCGTGTCCAGGCCCAGCTGCTGGATCACGGCGCAGGCCTGGGCCGCAAACGCCTCGTTGGCTTCGATCACGTCCATGTCGGCGATCTTCAGGCCGCAGCGCGCCAGCACCTGCTGCGTTGCGGGCACCGGCCCCATGCCCATATAGGCGGGATCGACGCCCGCATGCGCATAGCCGACCAGCCGCGCCAGCGGCTTGACGCCCAGCGCCGCCAGGCGGTCGCCGCCGACCATCACCACGGCCGCCGCGCCATCGTTGATGCCCGAGGCATTGCCGGCCGTCACCGTGCCGCCGTCCTTCTGGAACGCGGGCTTCATTCCGGCCAGCATCTCGCGCGTGGTTGCGGCGCGCACATGCTCGTCGGTGTCGAACAGCACCGTGCCCTTGCGCGTGGCGATTTCCACGGCAACGATCTGCTCCTTGAAGCGGCCGGCCTCGATGGCCGCGGCCGCGCGCTGCTGGCTGGTCAGCGCCAACGCGTCCTGCATCTCGCGGCTGATGCCGTAGCGCCGGGCCACGTTCTCCGCGGTCACGCCCATGTGCATCTTCTGCCAGGGGTCGTGCAATATGCCCAGCATGTAGTCGATGCGCGTGGCGTCGCCCATGCGCGCTCCCCAGCGCGCCGACATGTCGAAGTACGGGCCGCGGCTCATCGATTCCGCGCCCGCGCCTATGGCCACATCGCAGTCGCCCAGCGCAATCGCCTGCGCGGCCGACACGATGGCCTGCAGGCCAGAACCGCACAGGCGGTTGACGTTGAATGCCGGCGTTTCAACCGGGCAGCCCGCATCGATTGCCGCCACGCGCGACAGATAGGCGTCGCGCGTCTCGGTGGGAATCACATTGCCCATGACCACATGGCCCACGGCCTGCGGATCGAGCCCCGCGCGCGCGATCGCGGCATGCACCACGGTGGTCGCGAGCCGGGTATTGGGTACGTCCTTGAGCGCGCCGCCGAAAGAGCCTATGGCCGTGCGCGCCGTGCCAACTACGAAAATGTCTCGGGTGTTCATGGCGGGTGTCTCAGGCCGTCTTGCGCAGAAAGCCCTGGTTGCCGCCGTTGCGGTTGGGCGCAAAGCCGTTGGCCGCCAGCGACTCCTCCACCGTGTCGTAGAACACGCCGATCTTGCTGATCTCGCGCGCCTGTTTCGCGCTGGCGATGGGCCGGCCGAAATCCCGCGACATGCGCACCAGCTGCTCGATCTGCGAGACCGTGCTGGCCTTGGCGCTGCGGTCCTGGTTCCACAGGCAGTCCTCGGTGCCGCAGCGCACATGCAGGCCAGCGGCAATGCCCATCATGTTCACCGGCAGCACGTTGCGCACATTGCTTTCCACGGTCAGCACCGCGCCGTCGGGCACGGCGCGCACGAAGTTGGCCAGGCTGTAGAGGCTGGGCATGTCCATGCCGCCGCCGATCGCCACCCAGTTCATCACCAGCGGGCCCATGTAGAAGCCGCGGCGCATCAGGCGCTCCACGGATTCGAAGCTGTTGATGTTGTAGCACTGGAACGCGCTCTGGATGCCGGCCTTGGTCAGGCGGCGCACATGCTCCTCGACCCAGCCGGGCTGGGCGGGCACGGTCATTTCCTTGTAGGCATTGAAGATCGCCGGGTTCTCGCGCGAGGTGCCCTTGAAGTCGGCGTCCTCGGCCTGGTCGGTGACGTTCATCTGCGAGGTGTTGACGGTGACCGTCACCTGGTCGGGAACGGGGTCGAGATCGGCGAGCATATGGCGCGTGTCGTCGCTGAGCCACTTGGCCATTTCGCCTTCGTTCTCGGGCGCGAAGCTGATCGAGCCGCCGACCTGGATGATCATCTCGGGCACGGCCCGGCGCACGCCGGCAATCAGCTCGTTGAACTTGGACAGGCGCTTGGAGCCCTTGCCGTCCATCTCGCGCACATGCAGGTGCAGCACGGTGGCACCCGCGTTGTAGCAGTCCACGGCCTTCTGGATCTGTGCATCCATGGTGACCGGAATGTCCTCGGGGAAGTCCGAGGGCAGCCAGCCCGGCGCATAGGGCGCGGCGGTGATGATCAGGGGCTGCTGGTTTTCGGGGAACAGGTGGCCGTCGAGAAAGTTCATGGTGGTCTCCAACAAGGGGGTGGCGGACGCCGGCCGCGGGTGCGGTCCGGACGGCGTTTTCAGGCAGCTTCACTTTAGGACGGCCTGCGCAGCAGACCCTTGCCGGATCGCGCTGCACGCTTGGCATTTCGCGCCAGAGTGGGGGCCTCTGGGTAATGCCGGCCAGTTACCCGCTCTGCTGCTGAATGCCACCAGTGCAGTCACTCGGGGACCCCCTTCTGGCTGCGCCTGGCGCGCACAGGGCCCGGGCTGGTCGGTGTGCCGAAGGACACACCGACTTCGTCATCTGACTCGCCGCAGTTGTTCGAGCGCAGCGGCGCAGCCGCGTAGCGAGTTCTGCGGCGCAGCCCGGGACCGAGCACGACAGGTTGCCCGGAGCGCAGCGCAGGGTCGCAGACAGCAGGGGCGCGTTTCTTTGCCTCCTTTCTTGTCGCGCGACAAGAAAGGAGGTCGGCTGCCGGGCCGAGACCCGGCCTCGAAAAGCAAAGTCGCAGCTGCCGCTGGCACAGCCCCCAGCGAACAGCGGCACAACACAAGCGCCGTTTCCTGGGGACTCTTGAGCTCGCGCTTTCCGACCTGAGCGCCATGCAGCGTGGGAGCTACAGCATCGCTTCAATCAGCGTCGGCCCCGGCGTCGCATACGAGCGCTGCAGCGCCCGGCCCAGCGCCTGGAGATCGTCCACGCGCTGCGCGGCCACGCCCATGCCTTTGGCCAGGCTGGACCAGTCCAGGTCCGGGCGCCGCAGCGACAGCATGTCTTCGGCGCGCTTGCCGGGCGTGCCCGCGCCCACGGCCGCGAGTTCGCCGCGCAGAATGCCGTAGGCACGATTGACGAAGATCACCACCGTGATGTCCAGCTGCTCGCGCGCCATGGTCCACAGCGACTGCAGCGTATACATGCCGCTGCCGTCGCCTTCGAGCGCCAGCACGCGCCGGCCCGGCGCAGCCAGCGCCGCGCCCACGGCCGCGGGCAGCGCAAAGCCTATCGCTCCGCCGCAGCTCGTGAGCCAGTCATGCGGCGCGGCGCCGGCCGTGAGCGCGTCGAAGCCCCGGCCCGTGGTCATGGCCTCCTCGACGACGATGGCCTGGGCCGGCAGCGTGGCCGCCAGCGTGCGGCCTATGCCTTCGGGCGTGAGCGCGCCGGTCGACAACGGCTGCGCGTCCTGGGCCACCAGGGCCGGCCGCACTTTGTGCGCACCCAGCGCTTCGCTGAGCGCCTGCAGCGCATCCTGCGGTGCATCTTCGGGCGTGGCCAGCGTGAGGAACTCACAGCCCGGCGCCGACAGCCGGCCCGGCTGGTCCGGGTAGGCAAAGAACGCCACGGGCGGACTGGCACCGACCAGAATGATGCGCTGGAAGCCGGCCAGCGCCGCCAGACCGGGAGCGACCGCATACGGCAGGCGCGGCACGGCCACGCGCCCCGCGCCCCGCTCCAGCCGCGCGGTATAGAACTCGGCGCGCAGCGCGCAGCCCGTGGCCGCGGCAATGCGGCCCGCGATCTCGGTACAGCAGGCGCGCAGCGCACGGTCGCCCAGCAGCAGCAAGGTCGACTGAGGCTGCTCGCGCAGCGCCTGGACAATGCGCTCGAAATCGCGCGCGGGCTGTGGCGCGGGCGCGGGCGCCAAGGCCGCGACCGGCGCAGGCGCGTGGGGCACTTCGGACCAGGCCACATTGGCCGGCAGCACCAGCGTGGCAATGCGCCCCGGGCGCGCATTCGCCTGGCGCACGGCCTCGGCGCCGTCGGCCGCGATGTCGGCGACGCCGGCGCTGGTGCGCACCCACTGGGACATGGGCGCCGCGACGCCATGGATGTCGGACGTCAGCGGCGCGTCGAGCTGCAGATGCGCCGCCGCATGGTCGCCGACGATGTTGACGATGCCCGAGCGCGCCTTCTTGGCGTTGTGCAGATTGGCCAGGCCGTTGGCCAGTCCCGGGCCCAGATGCAGCAGGGTTGCGGCCGGCCGGTCGGCCATGCGGTAGTAGCCGTCGGCCGCGCCCGTGACCACGGTCTCGTGCAGGCCCAGCACGCAGCGCATGCCGGCTATCCGGTCGAGCGCGGCGACAAAGTGCATTTCCGACGTGCCGGGGTTGGTGAAACACATGTCGACCTGGTGGTCGAGCAGCGTGTGGACAAGCTGTTCTGCGCCGTTCATGGAAAAGTCCGAAGGAAAAAGTAAAAGCGGCCGCAGGCGGCCGCAGAAAAATCGAAGCGCCGAGCTGGACTCAGAACACGTGGCGAATGCCCAGATCGAAGCCCGAGGCATTGCCGCCCAGCACCGGCACCGGCCCCTGCTCGGCGCCCGAACTCACGGGCAGGCGCAGCGCGCCCCTGTTGGTGACATGCGCATAAGTGCCGTACAGCGTGGTGCGCTTGGACAGCGGGTGCACATAGCCCACGGCCAGCTTGCGCGCCGCGCTGTCGGCCGCGTCGTTGCGCTGCAGCTGCATGTAGCTCACGGGGATGTAGCCCGGGCCGACAGAGATCCACGCGCCCAGCTGCCAGAAGCTCCCGCGGCTGGTGCCCGACAGCGCGGCAACGGGAATGCGGGTCTTGTTCTGCCCGACCAGGGCCATGAGCCTGTGGCCCTGCCACTGGTAGGCGCCGCCGATATTGGACTGCACGAAGTCGCCCACGGCCGCGTTCTTCGTCGTGGCCGACGCCACGGCGATGTCGAAGTCCGCGCCGCCATAGCCCAGGCGCCAGGCGTAGAGGTTGCCGTCGCGCTTTGTCGCATCGCTGCCGGTGTTTTCGCCCGCGGCCAGCATGCCCTGGAAGAACAGGCCCTTGCACTGGAACGTGGTGCAGCCCGGCGAGAAGTAGCCGACGGAGTTCGACGCGCGAAAGCCCGTGGCTGTCGTGCCGTTGAGCACATGGCCGCTCATGCCCACGCCCACGCGGAACGGGTCGAAAGCAAACAGGTTCCAGAACGCCGGCGTGTAGTCGCGGCCCAGGCGCAGCTGGCCCCAGTCCTGGCCTTCGAGATAGACATAGGACTTGCGATTGAACGTGATGGCCCCGTTGGGGTTGACCGCGCCCGAGGCCTGGTTGTTGGTGTTGCTCGCCTGGCCCGTGCCGGTGTCGGTGTTGAGCCCCGACTCGAGCTCGAAGCCGGCCCACAGGCGGTCTCCCAGCGACTCGCGCCCCTTGAAGCCCAGGCGGCTGGCCTGGTTGCCGCTCGAAGTCACCATGTGGCGCGAACCCGCGCCCTCGCCCCTATACGACGACAGCGCCATGTCGACCACGCCGTAGACGCTGACGCCGGGTTGCCCCGCGCCGGTTTGCCCCGCGCCGGGATGCCCCGCGCCGGTTTGTGCCCAGGCCAGTTGCGGCGCCAGCGCCAGCACGCTCCAGAGTATTGTCTTGTTCATCACCGTTGTCTCCGTTGGAATAATGATTGGCACGCGAACGCTGCGCCTGGGTTGACCCGAGGCGCGAAAAACAAAGGGAGTCCGGCTTTATTGCGGCTGGTAGTGGATGGACTTGAGCAGCGCCGCCTGCTGCTGGTGGGCCTGCCGGAGATCGGCCATGAGCTCCTCCGACGTGGCGCTGCCCGCAGCGTCCATGCCCATCTCCCTGACGCGCGCCTGCACGGCGGCCTGCTGGAAATGCCTGAGCGTCAGTTCGCGGATCTTCTGCTGCACCTCGGGCGGGGCGTCGGGCCGCGACCAGACCGCGAACCAGCCGGCCTGGGCCAGTTCGGGATAGCCCAGCTCCTTGAACGTGGGCACCTGCGGCAGCTCGGCAATGCGCGTCGGGTAGTTGACGGCAATCGCCTTGATCTTGCCGGCCTTGATCAGCGGCAGCGAAGTCGGCAGGCCGTCGAACATCAGCGGCACATGACCGCCCATCAGATCGGTCAGGCCCGGCGGCGAGCCCTTGTAGCCCACATGCTTCATGGACATCTGCGTCAGCTGGCCCAGCAGCATGCCCGAGGTATGGCCCTTCATTCCCGCGGCATAGGACGCGAAGTCCAGCCCTTCCTTTTGCGCCTTGCCATACGCCACCAGCTGCTGCAGATTGGTGACCGGCAGATCCTTGTTGGCGACCAGCACCAGTCCCGTGCGGCTGAGCTGGGCCAGGGGCTTGAGATCCTTGAACGGCTGGTAGCTGACCTTGTAGGCCAGCGGCGTCTCGCTCACGATGCCGCCCTGTATCACCAAAAAGGTGTGGCCGTCCCTGCCGTTTTGCAGCAGGTCGCTGACCGCGAGCACGCCCGCGGCGCCGGGCTTCGATTCCACGATCACCGGCTTGCCCAGGTCGTGCTGCAGGCCTTCGGCCAGCAGCCGGGCCAGCGCGTCGGCGCTGCCGCCCGCGGGCGCGCCGACCAGCAGGCGAATGGGCTTGGCGGGCCAGGCGGGCTGGGCCTGGGCCGTCGCCGCAGCGGCCACGGCCGCGAACACCAGCCCCCACCACCCTGCACTGCGTTGTTGTTTCATGCTTGTCTCTCCTGCGGTGTCAGTAGGGCTTGTCGCCGATGATGGCCGCGCGCTCCATTTTGCGCGGCGCGGGCCAGTAATCCTGCACCGCGTAATGCTGGGTGCAGCGGTTGTCCCACATCGCCACGCTGTGGGGCTTCCAGCGGAAACGCACCTGGTACTCGGGAATGGCCGCCTGGCTGGTCAGGTAGTTGAGCAGCAGGCTCGCGCCCGGCGTCTTGTCCTGGCCGTAGCGCACGTTGTCGGGCGTGTGGAAGTTCGCGAAATGGGTGGTGAAGCTGCTCACAAACAGCACCTGCTCGCCGGTTTCGGGGTGGGTGCGCACCACCGGATGCTCCACGGGCGGATGCTGGCGGCCCAGCGCCAGGCGCTGCTCCTCGGGCATCACGGCGCCGAAGCCATGCTCTATGCTGTTCTTGGCCTTGAGCCCGGCGATCTTCTTCTGGACGTCGCCCGGCAGGTTGCGGTAGGCCTCGGCCATGTTGACCCAGATGGTGTCGCCGCCCACGGGCGGGCATTCGATGCAGCGCAGCACGCAGCCCATGGTCGGCGTCGCGCGCCACTGGCCGTCGGTGTGGTAGCTGTTCTCGTAGTTCTCGCGCTTGTCGCTGCGGTAGATCTGCACCAGGCCCGGGTGGTCGGGATCGCTGCCCGCGACGGGATGGTCCTCGAGCTCGCCGAAATGGCGCGCGAACGCCACATGCTCGGCGCGCGTGATGTCCTGGTCGCGAAAGAACAGCACCTTGTGCTGCAGCAGCAAGCCCTTGATTGCATCGGCCAGGCCGGTATCGCGCGACGCCTCGCCCAGGCTCACGCCCGATATTTCGGCACCGATGGTGCATGTCAGTTGTTCGACTTTCATGGCCTGTTCCTCCTCAGATGGTGAAGACCGAAGCGCCCACGGTCTTGCGGGATTCGAGATCGCGGTGCGCCTGCGCGGCGTCGGCCAGCGCATAGCGCTTGTGGATCTCTATGCGTATGCGGCCGGCCGCGACATGGCCGAACAGCTCGGCCAGCAGGGCCTGCTTTTCCGCGGGGTCGGCAATGTAGTCGGCCAGCGCCGGACGCGTCACGAACAGCGAGCCCTTGCGCCCCAGGATGGCCGGATCGAACGGCTCTATCTTTCCCGACGCCGTGCCCACGCAGACCAGCAGCCCGCGGCGCTGCAGGCAGTCGAGCGAAGCCATGAACGTGTCCTTGCCCACGCTGTCGAACACCACGGCCACGCCCACGCCGCCCGTGATCTCGCGCACCCGCGCCACCACATCCTCGTGGCTGTAATTGATCACATGGTCGCAGCCATGGGCGCGCGCCACTTCGGCCTTGGCATCGGTGGAGACCGTGCCTATCACCGTCAGGCCCAGCAGCTTGGCCCATTGGGTCAGGATCAGGCCCACGCCGCCGGCCGCGGCGTGCAGCAAAATGGTCTCGTGGCCCTGGAACGGATGGATGCGGCGCAGCAGATACGCCGCGGTCAGGCCGCGCATGGTGATGCAGGCCGCGGTCTCGAAGTCGATGCCGTCGGGCAGCCGGATCAAGGGCGCGGCGGGAATCAGCCGCTCGCTGCTGTACGCGCCCAGCGTGTTGGTGAAGCCGGTATAGGTCACGCGGTCACCCACGGCCACGTTGTCCACGCCCGCGCCCACCGCCGTCACCACCCCCGCGGCTTCCACGCCCATGCCGCTGGGCAGGGGCACGGGATAGATGCCCGTGCGGAAATAGGTGTCCGCGTAGTTCAGGCCCACGGCCTTTTGCTGCAGCCGCACCTGGCCCGGGCCGGGCTCGCCCACGCTCACGGTCTGCAATTCCAGGACCTCGGGTCCGCCGGTGCGGGCGAAAGTGATGATTTGTGCCATATCTGTTTCCTTGAAGTTCGCCGCGGCCGGCATTCCAAGCATTGCCTGCCGTCTGGGGAAAATTCTCGGATGGGAGCCCGGTGCGCGACTTGACCGATTGCGACAGGCAGTTGTCCTCTCGTGCGACCACGGGAAACTCCCCCCAGGGTCTTCCCGTAGACCTGGACGGCAGGCGGCAGACCGGCGTTTCCACCATTGACCGGCGCCACCGGTATTGATATACCTCAGCAAAACTCAAAGCAATGGCCTGGCAACCGCATTGCCGCGCCAGTCCGTGCTTCCGAATGGCCTTCGTTCCCCACGCCCAAAGCACATGTCCGCCCTGTCCATGACGCCGCGCATTCGCAGCATCAGCCTGAACAAATATGCGAAAGTCGCGCAGGAATTCGGGCTGGATCCGCTGCGCATGCTGCGGCAGGCCGGGCTGGACCACAGCTGCCTGAATTCACCCGACCTGCAGGTGCCCGAGACCGCGTTCGCCCAGATGCTGGAAACGTCGTCCGCGCATGCGGGCCATGCCGCGCTGGGCCTGCTCATGGGGGCCTGCTGGAAACTGTCGGATTTCGGTCCGCTGAGCCTGCTGCTGCAGCACCAGGCGAGCCTGGCCGCGCTGCTGCAGACGCTCAAGGACTACCCGCACCTGATCAGCAGCACGATCACCACCGAGATCGTGACCCAGCAGCGCCTGTCCATCATCCAGCTGCACCTGCGCACCGAACGCGACACGCCGGGCCGCCAGCCCATGGAGCTGGGCATCGCGGCCCTATTGAGCCTGTGCCGCCACCAGCTGGGCCGCGACTGGAACCCGCTCAGCGTGCATTTCACCCATGCCGCGCCCGCGAACGCAGTCCACCACAGGCGCGTGCTGGGCTGCGAAACGGTGTTTGCCTCGCACTTCGACGGCATCGTGCTGAGCAACCAGGACCTGCAGCTGCCGCACCCCGAATACGACCACCACATGGAAGGCCATGCACGCCAGCTGATAGACGCGCATGCGCCGCGGCCCTCGTCACGCGAAGTCGAGCAGCGGGTGCAGGACACGCTGCAGTCCTTGCTGCCGCACGGGCGCCACGGCATTGCCCAGGTCGCAAGCGCGCTGGGCTGCACTGCGCGCTCGCTGCAACGCCAGCTCGAAGGCCGCAACACCAGTTTTCAGCAAACGCTGGATGCGGTGCGCAGCCAGGCCGCGGTGCGCGCGTTGAAGAACCCGCATCTGTCGGTCAGCGAAGCCGCCGCGCTGTCGGGTTTCGCCGAGAACAGCTCGTTCACGCGCTGGTTCAGCAAGCATTTCCAGCAAAGCCCCAGCCAATGGCGCCAGCAGCACCTGGCCGCAGCGGGCTGAGGCCAGGGCGGCGACCGCCCGGCTTCAGGAGCGCAGGTAGATAGCGGCCAGCACAAAGCCCGCCATCCACAGCGTCTCGACCACGAGCAGCGCGAACGGCCGCCAGCCGGCGCGCGCCAGTTGCTTGAACGAAGTCTTCATGCCCAGCGCGGCAATCGCCACGACCAGGCAGTCGCGCGAAATGTCGCTCAGGCCGGCCTGGACGGCCGCGGGCACGGCGCCCACCGAATTGACGATCACCAGCGCCACGAACACCCAGAGGAACCAGGGCACGAGTGGCTGTTTTTTCTGTGCGGCGGCCGCGCCTTCGGCCTCGCGCTGGCGCTTGAACAGCGAGGACACGATCACCACCACCACGGCCAGCATGGACACGCGAAACAGCTTGACGATGGTCGCGTAATCGCCGGTTTCCTGGCCCAGCATGAAGCCCGCGCCCACCACCTGGGCGACATCGTGGATGGTGCCGCCCAGGAACAGTCCGGCCAGCTCGGGCGGCAAGTGCAGCAGGCGCGCGATCAGCGGGTAGATCACCATCGCCAGCGTGGACAGCACGGTCACCGTGACCACCACCATCAGCGTGAAGCGCTCGCTGTCCTTGTTGCGCGGCAGCACGGCCGAAATCGCCAGCGCCGCCGACGCGCCGCAGATCGCCACCGCGCCGCCCGACAGCACCGACTGCGCGCGGTCCAGGCCCAGGCGCCGGCCGAGCAACACGCCGCACAGCAGCGTGCTGACCACCGCCAGGATCACAATGGCCGCCGTGCTCCAGCCCAGGCCCATGATCTGGCTGGCCGTGATGCGCGCGCCCAGCAGGCCCACGCCCAGGCGCAGCACCGTGCGCGCGCAGAACTCTATGCCGGGCCGGGTCTTGGGATCGGCGCTGAGATAGTGGAACGCCACGCCGAAGAACAGCGCATAGAGCAGCTGGGGGCCGCCATGCAGTTTGGACACCAGCGTCGCGGCCATGGCCACCACGGCGGACAAGGCCGCGCCCGGCAAACATTGCAGCAGGCGCTGCATGCCGCTTTCGGGCCGGGCGGGATCTGCGGGCAGGCGGGAGGTGAGGAAATTGGGCACGCTGGATCTCTTCCAAAGGGGGTATCTAAGGCTTTAGCCGTTTTCTGCATTTGATAATACGAAAAACTCATAAAGAAAAAAATCAGATAATTCCACTCAGAATGATCGATAAAACCACTCAACCTGCCTCTCTTCGGCTGCGCCTGAGCCTGCGCCAGCTCGAGGTGTTCCTGGCCACGGCACGCGGCGGCAGCACGCGCGCCGCGGCCGACCGCGTCGCGCGTTCGCAGTCTGCGGCCAGCACCGCGCTGGCCGAGCTCGAAGCCGCTCTGGGCTGCGAGCTGTTCGATCGCATAGGCCGGCGGCTGCAGCTCAACGAGAACGGGCGCGCGCTGCTGCCCAAGGCCCAGGCCATCGTCGATCAGGCGGCCGAGGCACAGGACCTGTTCATGGGCGAGCACGCCGCGCCGCTGCGCGTCGCGGCCAGCTTCACGATAGGCGAATACCTGCTGCCGCAGCTGGTGTCGCGCTGGACGCAGCTGCACCCCAAAAGCCTGATCCATCTGCGCATAGGCAACACCAGCGAAGTGATAGATGCCGTCGCCGCCATGGACGTGGACATAGGTTTCGTCGAAGGTTCGCAGACCCACCCCGATCTGGTGATGCAGCCCTGGAGCGATGACGAGATCGTGGTCATCGCCGCGCCCGGTCATGCGCTGGCAGGCCGGCGCGCGACGCCGCAACAGCTGGCCCAGGCCACCTGGGTGGTGCGCGAGCATGGTTCGGGCACACGCCAGGTCACCGACGAATGGCTGCTGAGCAATCTGCAGCAGGTGCGCATAGGCTTCGAGCTGGGCAGCAACGAGGCGATCAAGCGCGTGGTCGCAGCCAGCGATGGCCTCGGTTGCCTGTCGCGCCATGCCGTGGAGCAAAGCGTGGCCGACGGCCATCTGATCGAGCTGCAGACCCGGCTGCCCAGGGCCAGGCGCAAGCTGGCCATCGTGCTGCACCGCGAAAAGAAACTGGGCGGCGGCGCCGCGGATTTCCTGGTGCATTGCCGCGCCGCGGCGGCGATTTAGCGGCTAAAAATCAATCGGGCCTAGCGTCTGCTGCTTCCATTGCGAAGCACTGCGGCCGAAGCGCTGACCGAACCAGTGGCTGAAGCTGCTGGGCCGCGTGAAGCCCAGCAGTTCGGCGACTTCGCGCAGCGGCCGGTCGCTTTCGCGCAGATGGCGCTGGGCCAGATCCATGCGCACTTCGTCGAGCAGCCTGCTGAATGTGAGTCCTTCGGCTGCAAGCCGGCGGTGCAGCGTACGCCGGTCGATGTGCAGGAAGCGCGCCAGCTCCGCCGCCGTGCAGCTGCCGCCGGGCAGCAGCGCGAGCATGATCTGGCGGCAGGTCTGCTGCGCGCTGTCGCCGCGCTCCACCAGCGCCGCCTCGAGGTATTTGCGCGCAAAGCCCGCGGCCACCTGGTCGCCCAGCGCACGCGGCTGGGCCAGGTCGCTGGCGCGGCAGACCAGGCCGTTGAACTCCTGGTTGAACTTCACGCTGCGCCGGAAGAACGCGCGGTGCGCGGCCGCGTTCTCGGGCGGCCTGTGCGTGAAGCAGACTTCGAGCGGCTGCCACTGCGGGCCGGTCAATTCGCTGAGCATCTGGAACATGCCGCCCACTGCGAGCTCCACCGACTGGCGCATCTGCAGTCCGGGCGTGGGCAGCAGCTCCTCGCGTATGACCACGACGCTGCCCGCATCCTCGACATCGAGAAGAAGCGAGGCATTCACCAGCTGCAGATAGCGGCACAGCGTGTCAAGCGCCTCGCGCGGCGAGCCGGCCTCGCGCAGCACCAGGCTGATAGGTCCCAGCGCCGACAGCCGGCGCCGCGCCGCCAGGCGCAGCGCCAGGTCCTCGGTATGCGTGGCGCGCGCCGTGATCTCCAGCAGCTCGCGCGCCGCATCCCTGGGAATCAGCAGTTCGGGATCGTCGAGAAACCGCGCCTGCAGGCCCACGCTGCGCAGAAAGGCATAAGGGTCGCGGCCCAGCGACTGCACCAGCTCGACATAGCCGTTGAGGCTGGCGCTGCGCACGAAATGCGAAATCTGTTTCATGTTCCAGCCTTCGGATGGCGCACCGCATGCACGCCATTTGTCCCAGATAAGCAATTCTATGTCCCCGAAAAGCAAGTCCAGGAACGGGTCAGGCCAGACACTGAAACCACACATCCATCCCCCTTCAATCTGGAGACTCCCGCATGAACTTCCTCGACGGCCACCTCTACCCCGAAAACCAGCAGCCGCTGATCATCACCGCCGCGCCCTACGCGCCGGGCTGGATTCCCTCGGACTTCCCCGAAGACATTCCGGTCACCATGGAAGAACAGATCCAGAAGGCCGTCGACTGCTACGACGCCGGCGCCACCGTGCTGCACCTGCATGTGCGCGAAGCCGACGGCAAGGGCAGCAAGCGGCTGTCGATGTTCAACGAACTGATTGCCGGCGTGCGTGCGCGCGTGCCCGAAATGGTGATACAGGTCGGCGGCTCGATCAGCTTCGCGCCCGAGGACGACGGCTCGGCCGCCAAATGGCTGTCCGACGACACGCGCCACATGCTCGCCGAACTCACTCCCAAGCCCGACCAGGTGACGGTCACGGTCAACACCACGCAGATGAACGTCACCGAGCATGCGGGCGAAGACGATTTCCGCGGCGTCTCGCGCGGCTTCCCGCACCTCTACAACACCTACAAGGACATGATCGTGCCCTCGAACCCGAGCTGGGCCGAGGAGCATGTGCGCCGCCTGTCGGCGGCCGGCATCCAGAGCGCCTTCCAGTGCTACAACATCAACAGCTTCGAGACCATAGAGCGCATGATCCGCCGCGGCGTCTACAAGGGCCCGCTGGTGATGAACTGGGTGGCGATCAGCGGCGGCATGGACCAGGCCAACATCTACAACCTGGCCAACTTCCTGCGCGCCGCGCCCGACAACGCGGTGATCACGGTGGAGAGCTCGGTGCTCAACGTGCTGCCCATCAACATGATAGGCATGGCCCTGGGCCTGCATGTGCGCTGCGGCATCGAGGACGTGCTGTGGAACCAGCAGCGCACGGGCAAGATGAGTTCGGTCGAGCAGATCAGGCAGCTGGTGCGCATCGCCGGCGAGTTCGGCCGCCCCATCGCCACCGCCCAGCAGGCGCGCGACATCCTGCAACTGGACACGTTCTACGCAACCGCCGACGAGACGCTGGCCAGGAACGGCTTCGCGCCCAACCGCAAGGGCGGCAACCAGGGCTTTTTGCGCAAGCCCGATTGACGGCCTGCGGACCCGCGGCCGCCGGCGCCCGGAAATGCATGGGGAGACAAGCGTGCGCCAAGGTGCACGCCCACCTGGATCAAGGAATACAAAAATGACGACTTTGAACCGCAGAGAAATCGTTCTGGGCGCTGCCGCATCGCTGGCGGGCGGCCTCGCAGCCGCGGCCGAAAGCAGCAGGGACTGGCCTGCGCGCCCCGTGAAAGTGATCGTTCCCGGCGGCGCGGGCGGCATTCTCGACACCATGGCGCGCCAGCTCTATGCGCGCCTGCAGCAGACGCTGGGCCAGCCGTTTGTCATCGACAACCGGCCCGGCGCGAATGGCGTGATCGGCTCGTCGGTGGTGAAGAACGCCGCGCCCGACGGCTACACCATCTTGCACAGCACGGCCTCGTCCATGGTGATGGCCGAGGCGCTCAATCCCGCGCTGCCGATCAAGACCTTGCGCGATCTGGAGCCCGTGGCGCTGTCGTCCGTGGGCGGCGTGCTGCTGGCCGTGCACGCGTCCGTGCCCGCGACGACATTGCCCGAACTCGTGGCCCTGCTGCGCAAGGACCCGCAGAAATACCAGTCGTATGGCTCGTGGGGCGTGGGCTCGAACGGTCACCTGACCATGGAGTGGATCAAGCAGCGCGAAGGCTTGTCGATAGAACATGTGCCCTACAAATCGACGCCCGCGCTGCTCACCGACATCGTTGCCGGCGTGATTCCCATAGGCTGGGTCGACGTGGTGTCGCCGCTGGGCTTCATTGCCCAGGGCAAGCTGCGCGGCATCGCGCTGACCGGCACCGTGCGCAGCCCCAAGCTGCCCGATGTGCAGGTGCTGTCGGAGCAGGGCTATCCGTTCACCGCCGCGGGCTGGCAAGGCGTCTTTGCCCCGAAGAACACGCCCCGCCCCATTCTCGAGCGCCTGCATGCCGCGATCAACGCGGAAGTGAGCAAGCCCGCGTTCAAGGAAGCGCTGCGCCAGGCCAACATCCCGCCCGCGCCCGCGGTGAGCCGCGAAGTGTTCGTGCAGACGCTGACCGACGACCTCACCGTCTGGCGCAAGGTCGTGGCCGACGGCAATATCCGCCCGGAGTGAAGCCGTCGCCATGAAGATTGCTTCCCACGCCGACAAGATCCGCCGCCTGCTGCAGCTGCGCGAGCGCCTGGACCCGCTGCAGGATTTCGAGCTCTGGTACTGGAGCAGCCTGACCGCGGGCACCAACATCTGGAACGCATCGTTGCACGCCTGCGGCCTGACCAGCGAAGACCGGGCCTTTTCCACCATTCCCGGCGTGCATGTGGTGCCGCAGGCCGACGGCGGCTGGCGGCGCGAACTGCGCGGCCCGGGCGATGTAAGCCATGTGGGCTGGCCCCAGATTCCCGGCGACATGCCTGCGCCCATCCAGCGCCTCGAAGCGGCCTTGCATGCGCTCGAGGAACACCGCGACCCCTGCCTGCGCGCGGACCGCGTCCCCACGCCGGCGATCGTCGCCGAGTGCGAGCGCGCGCTGTCCCAGGCCATCGCCGTCTACCAGGCCCTGGTGCCAATGGAGCAACAGCCATGACGCCCGAAAACCACCGCGACAAGGCCAGGCGCATAGAGCAGTCGCTCACCAAGCTCGGCGATGCCGACTGGGAAATCCGCATCGAGGCCGCGATGCTCGCCGGAACGCACTGGGTCAACTTCATCCTGCACAGGACAGGCCTGAGCACGCCGGCCGAAGACATGGTCCATGCCTCCATGACCCTGGTCAGCGTGCTGCGCAAATACCGGCTCGCCGAGCCTGAACTGATAGACCAGCTCGAGGAAATCGAGGAGCTGCGGCCGCTGTTCGTGCGCGGCGACATGGACGGCGGCGTGCCGGCCGCGCAGCGCGCGCTGGACTTGCTGGCCGCCATGGGCGCGCGCGCACGCCAGCTGGGCTGAAGGGTTCAGGCGCTGCGCGCCAGCGTCGTGACGATCGAATAGCGATTTTCGGGATAGAGCGTGCTGGTCACGATCACCAGCGCGCGCGCCGCGTCGCGGTAATGCTTGAGCACGCGCAGCGCGGGCGTGCCGCGCGCCGCGCCCAGCGTCTGCGCCATGTCTTCGGTCACCGAGCAGCACGACACCGTCTGCTCCACGCTTTCTATGCGCCGGCCGAACTCGGTCTCGATGATGTCGGCCAGCAGCTTGCCCGGCTGCTGTTCGGCCAGCGCGCCCACCTGGCGGTAATGCGGATCGACATAGGCATCGGTCCAGCCCAGCGGCCTGGCCTTGCCGGGCACATTGCGCACCATGGACAGCCGGTACCAGCGCGAGCCCGGCTGGCATTGCAGCGCCTTGGCCGCCGCCGTATCGAGCACCACATCGGCCGAAGCCAGCAGCGTGCGCTGCGCCGTGCTGGCGAGCATGACCAGGTTGTCGAACGACAGCGATTGCGTGAAGGTCGCGACGCCTCCGGGCAGCGCTTCGACTTGGGTTCCGCGGTTGCGCCGGCGCGAAATCAGGCCGCGCGCCTGCAACTGCTGCAAGGCCATGCGCACGGTGTTGCGGCTGGTCTGGTAGGCCGCCATCAGTTCCATTTCTGTCGGCAGCAGCGCGCCCACAGGCAGGTCGCCGGCGCGAATCTGCTGTATCAATTCCTCGGCCATTTGCTGGTACTTTGCTACCGCCATCAGCGCGCCCTTCCTGTGTATGTATGGCATATGTTCATCGGATATGTCCCTACATATCAAACATAGGGACAAATATACCATCCGGCATCTGCTTTCCAACCGAGGACCACCATGCGACGTAGAAGCCTGAACCTGTCCCTTGCCTGCTCGGCGCTTGCTGCGGCGCTGGCGCCCGTACACGCCTGGAGCCAGGCCGCGCCCGCCAAGTACCCTGCCAAGCCGGTGACCATCATCGTGCCCTTCACCGCGGGCCAAAGCGGCGACGTGCTGGCGCGCGTGCTCGGCGAGCCG